>JBILNK010000184.1:0-8245 GCA_044375105.1 Planctomycetota bacterium | reverse complement strand
TCTGGCCACGGGCGGCGAAATGGGCGCCGGGCAGGTCGAATGGGTCGGCCCGGGCGCTGGGGCGGCCGCGGCCCCCGCGAAGGCCGTCTACAACCTGAATCCGTTCGCCGCCGGAGGTCAGCGCGACCTGAGCGCGCCCCTGTCGGTCCCGGCGGCGACCGCTGCGAGCCCGGCGGCGGCAGCCCGTCCGAGCCCGCCCGCCGCCGCGGAGCCGCCCGCCGCTGAGTCGCCGGCCCGCCCGGCCTATTCGAATCTCAATCCGTTCGAGAACTTCGGTCGGCCCAAAGCCGCCGCAACGGTCGAGTCTCCGGCTGCCGCGCCGGCTCCTGGAGCCCCGGGGGGCCCTGCGAACCCGCAAGCCGCGCCCGCGGCCGCCTTCGTGTCGCTGAACCCCTTCGATCGCTTCGGCCAGGGGCGCCAGAAGGTGCACGGCGAGCCGCTCCCTCAGGCGCCGTCCCCCGAGGGCGCGGCCGCCGATCGGACCGCCTCCGCGGGCCCGGCTGCGGCCGCCGCGCAGGCCGCAGGATCGGCAGCCAAGGGCGGCCCCGCCAGCCCCGCCTCCGAAGGCGCTGCGCCGCTGGCCGAGCCCGAGCCGCCGGGCTATCGCAACCTGAACCCGTTCGAGAACTTCGGCCGCCCGCGGGGCCCGGAGCCGCGCCGATGAGCAGCCGCACGCCGTCGGGGTCCCGCTCGGGTCTATTCGGCCTGACCGGTCTGGGGGCGATCTATCGCCGCGAGCTGCAGAGCCTGTTCCTGCAGCCTCTGGCTTGGGTCCTGCTGGCGCTCGGGCTGTGGCTCAACGGCCGCTTGTTCCCGATCTATCTGCAGAGCTTCGGCGGCGAGCTGCGCTCGGCCCTGGGGGCGCTGCTCGGTCAGGGCACGCTCTTCTGGGCCCTGATGGCGATCCTGCCGCCGCTGCTCACCATGCGCATGGTGGCGGAAGAGGCGCGCAGCGGCGTGCTCGAGTTCCTGCTGACCGCGCCGGTCTCCGACGGGGCGGTCGTGCTAGGCAAGCTGCTGGCCAGCGTGACCTTCTTCGCGCTGCTGTGGCTCTCGGCGCCGCTGTACGGCGCCGTGCTGTCCCTGCAAGGGGCGCCGGTCGATTTCCCCCAATTGCTGCTGGCCTACCTCGGAGCCCTGTTGCTCTCGGCATTGTTCAGCGCCATCGGCCTGTTCGCCAGCGCGCTCACGGCCACCCCGGCCCTGGCGGCCTTCCTGGCGTTCCTGCTGAGCCTGGCCTTCCTGGTGGCGCCCGGCTTGATCCAGCAGCAGGCCTGGCTGGACCCGGATTGGGCCCGCGAGCTGGCCCTCAAGGTCGACGTGATCGGGCGCTTCTCGCGCTCGTTCCTCTCGGGCGTGTTCGACAGCGGGCACGTGATCTTCTTCCTGGCTTGGACGAGCGTGTTCCTGTTCCTGGCCGTGCGCCGCTTGGAGATGCAGCGATGGGCGTGAGCGATCGGACCGGCGGCGTGGGCCGTTTCACGCGCTTCGGACTCGGCCTGCAGGTCGGCCTGCTCGTGCTGCTGGCCCTGGGCGTGGCCGTGCTGACCATCGCGGTGTTCGACCGCGGCTCCCTGCGCTGGCGCCGGGACCTGACCGTCGACCGCGCCAACAGCCTCGACCCGCAGACCCTGGAGCTCCTGCGCGGGCTCCCGGGCCCGGTCACGGTCGACCTGTTCTTCCGCCCCGCCGGACGCGCGGCCCAGGCGGTGGTGGCCCGGGCCCAGAGCCTGGCGCAGGACTTCTTCGCCGACGCGGGCGAGTCGGCGCCGGACCGGCTGGTGGTCAAGGCCCACGACCTGGTCGGCGATCTGGCGCGCGTCGAGGCGCGCCTCGACGAGCTGCGCCTCGACAGCAGCGCCCTGTACGGCAACACGCCCTACGGCCAGATCCTCTCGGCCGTGGCGGTCTCGCGCGGCGAGCGGCGCACGGTTTTCCGGTTGATTCCCGACGCTTGCGAGGTGGACTGGGGCGATCCCTACAGCCGCGAGGAGCCGCGCATCCTCGAGTGGCGCGGCGAGGAGGTCTTCGCCGAGGCCCTCGGCCAGGTCTCCAGCGACCAGGCGCCCAAGGTGGTCTTCTCGATTGGCCAGGGCGAGCTCAGCGGACGCAGCAGCGATCCGCAGGGCTATGCGGTCACGCGCCTGTGGGCCGAGCTGGCCGCCGAGGGCTTCGAGCTGGGCGAGTGGAGCCCGCAGCGCGACGGTCCCGTTCCGGCCGACGCGGACGTGCTGGCCATCGTGGGCGCCAGCGATCCGTTCCAGGACGCTGGCCGGCTGGCGCTCGACGATTTCCTGAGCCGCGGCGGACGGCTGCTGCTGGCCCTGCCGATGAAGGCCCAGGAGCAGGAGAGCGAGCTCGAGCGTCTGCTGCTGCGCTACGGCATGCGGCTGGTCAAGGGGCTGGTGTGTGCGCCAGTGGTCGATCCGCGCTCGGGACTCCTGCAGGACGGCCGCCCCGAATGTGCCGAGCTGCGCATCCCCGGCAAGGACACCTCCTCGTCGCACCCGATCACCCGGCCCTTGTGGGAACGCAATCGCAACCTGCTGGTCTCCTTCTCGCGCAGTTTCGAGCGCGGGGCGACGCCCGAGGGCGGCACGGTTCTCGATCTGATCAGCTCGCCGCCGGACGCTTGGCGCGACCTGCCCGGGCCCGACGGCCTGCCGGATTTCCGCTTCGAGTCCGGCCGCGAGGACCAGGGCCGCGTGCGCCTGGCGATGGCCTGCGAGTTCCCGGCGCGCACCGATCTGAAGCAGGTCAAGGGCCGCGTGGTGGGCCTGCCCACCCCGTCGTTCCTGGACGATCGCCTGTTCGACTACAACCGCGATTTCGCGATCAACTGCTTCGACTGGCTGGCGGATCGCGACTTCCGCGTGCGGGTCGCCGCCAAGGACCTGTTCGAGAGCAAGCTCGACCTGGCTCGCGACCCCCGGGTGGCGCGCACCCTGGCCGGCCTCGGATACCTGCCGCCGCTGGCGGCCTTGTTGGTCGGCGGGCTCCTGTTCGTGCTGCGTCGCCGGGGCTGATCCGTCCCCTGCGCTTGGCCCCGCCCCTTCCCGCCCCGTTCGGCTCCGCCTCCCGCCGTCGCCCATGTTCCTGCGTCGCCTGGCTCTCGCTGCCCTGCTGCTGATCGGCCTCGCGGCCCTGTGGTGGAGCGGACGCGAGGAAGACCAACGCTTCGACACGCGCCAGGCCCCCGGCCTGGCGGCTGACGTGGAATCCTCGCGGCTCTACAAGCTGCGTTTCGAGAACCTGCCGCGCGATACGGCCATCACCTTCGAGCGCGATTCCGCCGGCCTCTGGTTGATCACGGATCCGATCCCCTGGCGGGCCGAGGACGGCGTCGTGCGGCAGCTGATCGACGCGCTGCGCAATTCCCCGGCCGAGCCGGCGCCCGGGGCCGACCCGGCGCGGGTCGAGCTGGCCCCGGAGCGCGCGCGCGTGGTGCTCTACGAGCGCATCGCCGGCGCTGGCGAGCGGGTGACCAGCGTGCGGATCGGCGCCCTGGACGTGGATGGCGAGCACGTCTTCGCAGCGCGCGAGGGCCAGCCCGGCATCGTGCGGGTCAGCCGCGGGCTGCGCGAGCTGCTCGAGTTCGACCTGAGCTTCTATCGCTCCAAACGTCTGCTCGAGTTCCTGCCCCAGGAGGTCACCGTGCTCGAACGCCGGGGCCGCTTCGAGCCGCCCTTGCTGAGCGGGGCGCCGGGCCCCGGACCCGGCGGTGAACGCACCCCGGGGACGCCGCTCGATCCGGCCGACCTGACCCTGCGCCTCGAGCAGGGCGCCGGCCAGTGGGAGCTCTCCAGCCCGTTCCGCGCGCGCGCCAACCCCAGTTTGGCCTACAGCCTGCTGATGATCCTGTCCCAGGCCCGCGCCACGGCCTTTCCCGACGATCAGCCCCAGGACCTGACGCCCTACGGCCTCGATCGGCCCTGGTTCGAACTGGCGATCGAGCTCGGCCCCGATCGCCGCGAGCGGCTCGCCTTCGCCGCCGGGGCCGAGGTCGGTCCCGAGTCCTCGGTCGAGGAACTCCTCGGCGAGGACATCTGGTTCGTGCGGCGCGAGGGCCTGCCCAACGTGTTCCGGGTGGACGCCTCGCTGCTGCGCTCCCTGACGCAGCCGGCGCTCGAATTGGTGGACGCCAACCTGTTCTCCGTGCGCCGCGAGGACCTGTTGCGGTTCGAGGTCGAGCTGGATGGGCCCCTGGCTCGATCCGCAGGCCGCGAGCCCGGTTCGGGCCTGATCCTGCGCCAGCGCACGCCGGCCTTCGACGTGGCCGAGCGCGGCGCTGCCGAGCCCGAATGGAGGCTCGCGGATCGCGGGCTGTGCTCCGACTTCCTGGCGCCGCTGCTGTCGCTTTCGAGCGCGGCGGCGATCGATCCGGGAGAAGCGCCCAGCACCGTGGCGTCCGGATGGCTGCGGCTCGAAACCGCGACGGCCGAGCCGCAAGCCGTCGAGCTGGGCGGCCACGGCGAGCTCGCCGGTGTGGCCGGCAGCTGGCTGCGCCGGCGCGGCGAAACGCCCTGGCACTTCGTGACCCCGCCGATCGATGGGCGCCTGCTGGTGCGGGCCGTGGATCTGCTCTCCAAGGCGCCCTTCGAGCTCGAAGAGCTGGGCCTCGCGCGCATCGAATTGGAGGTCGCCGGCAGCTCCAAGGTGTGGGTGCGCGAGCGCGAGAAGGCGATTTGGTGCCCCGAGGGCCTGATCGCGGAGGACAAGCGGTTCGCGGGCCTGGTCGACGCGCTGATCGGGCCCAAGGTCGAAGGCTGGGAGCTCGGCCCCGGCGTGCCGAGCCTGGAGACCCTCGGGTCCGGCCCGGTCCTCGAGGTGCGCGTGGTGCCGGTGGATGGGCCCGCCGGTCGCTACCGGCTTGCCCGCGATCCCCAGGGGCAAGTTTGGCTCGAGTTCGATGACCGCATCGGTCCGGCGCGGGTCGAGGCCTTCGAGCGCGCCCTGGAGCTGCTGCGTTGAGCGCACCGAAGGCCCGGCGGCGGGCTCCTTGAGGCGGGCCTGCCCGGGCATCGGGGGGGCCCGGTCTCCGCGCAGGCCCGGGTCGGCCGCGCGGGAGGGCGGCGCCAGTCCCGGGGCCGGGCGCGGCCCGCTCGGCCCTTGAGCGTCGCGCTCGCGGCCGCCAAGCTGTGCCCTTGCCCGAACGAAAGCCGAACGGGCAGACCATGCGTGACCGCCACCCGTCCCCCGGCCAGTTGGAGTCGGGTTCCGATCTGCCCGCCGGTCCGCCGGCCGCGATCCCGCCGGCCGCTCCGACCGGCCGCGGGGCGCCCGGGACGTCCCCGGCCGGAGGGGCCGCGGAACCCGAGCCCGCGCTGCCCTCGCAGGCCCCGTTGCCGGTCCGCGGGACAGCGCCGGGCGCCGCCGAAGCGCCGGGTCTCGAGCGGCGGGATCTCGAACTCCGCGGCGCCGGGACCCCGCCGCGCGCCCGGCTCTTGCCCGGGGCGGACGAGTTGACCCCGGCGCCGGACACGGGCGGTCCGCGCCGGGCCCGGGCCGGCCTGGGGGTTCGGCGGATCGCCGCGCGGCTGGCCTGTGACCCAGTGATGCAGGCCCGGATCGTCAACTGGCGCGAGGTCCCGGCGCGCGCGCCGCGCTTCGCGCCGCTCCCGGAGCGCCTCGATCCGCGCCTCAAGGCGCTGTTGGCCGCGGCCGGGAAATCCGAGCTGTTCGTGCACCAGGCGCGCGCCGTCGAGCTGGCCCTGGCGGGCCGCGACGTGCTCGTGGCCACGCCCACGGCCTCCGGCAAGACGATCGCCTACACCCTGCCGGTGCTGCAGCGCCTGATCGAGAGCGTCGAGAGCGGCAGCGGGCGGCGCTCGCGCTCGCTCTGGCTGTTTCCCACCAAGGCCCTCTCCCAGGACCAGTCCAGCGGCCTCAATCGGCTGCTGACGGGCCTGGCGGAAGCGGTGCCGGCCCTGGGCGGCGTGCACTCCTTCACCTACGACGGCGACACGCCGCCCTCCGTGCGCCGCACCCTGCGGGAGCGCGGGGACGTGCTGCTGACCAACCCGTGGATGCTGCACAGCGGCATCCTGCCCAACCACGCCAAGTGGGCCGATCTGTTCCGTGACCTCGAGTTCGTGGTCATCGACGAGGTGCACACCCTGGCCGGCGTGCTGGGCTCCAGCGTGGCCAACGTGCTGCGCCGTTTGGTGCGCATCGCGCGCTTCTACGGCGCCGACCCGCGTTTCTTGCTCTCTTCGGCGACCCTGCGCGACCCGGCCGGCCACGCGCGCACCCTGATCGGACGCCCCGTGGAGGTGGTCAGCGAAGACGGCTCGCCCTCCGCCGAGCGCCTGTTCGCCGTCTACGATCCGCCGCTCTTGGATCCGATCGCCGGTCTGCGCGCCAGCGCGATCGAAGAGGCCCGGCGCCTGGCGCGCCACCTGGTGGGACCCGGCCATCAGACGATCTTCTTCTGCAACCGGCGCACCTCGGTCGAGGTCTTGACCCGCTACCTGAAGGAAGGTGCCCGCGAGCTGGGCCTGGCCCCGGAGGAGATCCGCGGCTATCGCGGCGGCTATCTGCCGCTCTTGCGGCGCGAGATCGAAGACGGGCTGCGCCGCGGCGAGGTCAAGGTCGTGGTGACCACCAACGCGCTCGAGCTGGGCATCGACGTGGGCCAGCTCGACGTGGCCGTGCTGGTGGGGTATCCGGGCAGCCAGGCGTCCTTCTGGCAGCGCGTCGGCCGAGTCGGGCGGCGCGGGCAGGCCTCGTTGGCGCTGCTGATCGCGCGTTCCGATCCCCTGGACCAATACCTGGCTCAGCATCCCGAGTACCTGTTCGCCGCGCCGCGCGAGAGCTTGGGCCTCGATCCGGACAACCTGGTGGTGCTCAGCGAGCAGCTCAAGTGCGCGGCCTTCGAGCTGCCCTTCCACGAGCAGCTCGACGCCCACGGCGCGGTGCGGGTCGAGGGCTTCGGCGAGTCGCCGCACCTGGCCGACATCCTCGATTATCTGGCCGACGGAGCCGGCCTGCTGCACAAGCGCGAGGACCCGCTGCGCGCCCCGGTGGCCGGGCGCCGGCCCTCGACCTGGTATTGGATGGCCGATGCCTATCCGGCCCAGGACGTGTCCCTGGCCGGGGGCGAACCGGACAACGTGCTGGTGCTGGACGCCGACACCGGCAAGGCCCTGGGCGAGGTCGATCGGGCCGGTTCGATCGTGACCGTGCACGAGGGCGCGATCTACCAGGTCGAAGGCGAGACCTGGAAGATCGAACGCTTCGATTACAAGAACCGGCGCGCCTACGCGCGTGCGGTCGAAAGCGATTATTTCACCGACGCCCAGACCGAGACCGAGGTGCGCGTGCTGCGGCTCGAGTCGCGCCGTGAGCGGCGCACGGCGCAGGGCGGCGAAGACCTGTGTTTGTGGCGCGGCGAGGTGCACGTGACCACGCTGGCGAACCTGTACAAGAAGATCCGCTTCTACACCCGCGAGAACGTGGGTGCCGAGGAGATCCTGCTGCCGCCCGAGGAGCTCGACACCGAAGCCTGCCTGCTGACCCTCGGCCTCGAGACCGCCCGCCGGCTGGAACTCTTCGCCGGCAGCCGCGGCGCCGGCTGGTCCGCGGTGGGGGGGCTGCTGCGGCGCGTGGCGCCCCTGTTCCTGCGCTGCCAGCCGGCGGACCTGGGCCTCACCTGCGAGCTCAAATCGCCGCATTTCGAACGCCCGACGATCACGCTCTACGATCGCGTCCAGGGCGGCGTGGGCCTGTGCGTGCAGCTGTTCGCCGCGGCCGAAGAGATCTTCGGGGCGGCCCACGCGGTCGTGGCCGGCTGCCCGTGTCGGGCGGGCTGTCCGGCCTGCGTCGGGCCCGCGGAGGAGGTCGGTTCGCTCGGCAAAGCGACCGCCCGGCGCATCCTCGAGCACCTGCTCGCCGGCCCCTTGTCGGAGGAACTCGCCGGCGAAGACCTGCTGGCGCCCGGCGAGGTGGAGCCCCCCGAACCTGCCAGCCGCGCCGCCGAGCAGCAGCCGCCGCCGCTGCCGAGCAAGAGCGCGGGTCCCCGCCTGTTGCCCGGCGACCGGCTTCCCTGACCCTGGGCCATGCAGCACGCTCGGCCGTCGCCCCTGGGGCTCATCAGGACCCGCTGCCCGAGCGCCGCGGGCTCGGGTCGGCCCAGACGCGGCGGCTGCGCTGGGGGAGGGGAGCACCGTTGAGCCGCGAGCCCTTCGCCCACCGGCTGGCGCGCCTGCGCCGCGAAACACCGCCGCCTCCGGGCCCCGAGGGCCTG
>JBILNK010000072.1:0-18964 GCA_044375105.1 Planctomycetota bacterium | reverse complement strand
CTGGAAACGACCGCGGTCGATCCCGTGCGCCGCGGAGCCGATGAGCAGGCGCTCGAGCGCGCGCCGAACGCCGGGCGAAACCCCGAGCGAAGCGACCAGAAGAGCGCGGCTGCCAGCGCTGCGCCGAGCGCCGAGCCGAACTCCCGCTTGCACCGGGCTTCGGGCGTCGAGGGGGCGGCCGAGTCGCAGGCGGCAGGCCGTGTCGAGCTGCCCGAGGCTCCGTGCGCTGAACCAGAGGTCCCCCGGCCCGCTGCCAAGCACACCGCGGCGCACACGGATCCGAACGATGCGTCCGGTGCCATTTGGAGCGCCTCGCCGTGCGCCGTGTACGACGCCGCCGCGCCGGCTGCTCCGCAGGGAGTCGCGCACAGCAGGGCGCACGGCTCGATCCACGACGCCCCTTTGGTCCCCGCGCTGGACCGGGCCAGCGCCGCTCAGCTCCCCGCGGCGGCGGCGCCCGGCCTGCCGCCCTGGATGCGCGAGCGCCTCGAGCGCAGCGCGCCGCTGCTGCACGCCGCACGGCGCAGCGTCGGCGACCCGGCCGGCCTCGAGGTGCTCGGTCCCGGCCATGCCCGCCGGCGCCAGCGGGTGCCCCTCGATCAGGCCCATGGCCGGATGGCCCTGGCGCAGGGCCTGTGCCGCCTGCCGCCGGAGTTGGCCTGGCTGGCCAAGGATGCCGCCCTGGAGGGCCTCGGTCTCGAGTCGGCGCGCTTCCTCGACATCGAGACCACCGGCCTGTCCGGAGGCGCGGGCAGCTACGCCTTCCTGGTCGCGGTCGGGTGTATGGAAGGCCAGTCGTTCCGCCTCGATCAGCACTTCCTGACCCACCCCGCAGGCGAGGCCGCCCTGCTGGCCGAGGTGGCGCGGGAACTCGCCGCCGGCACGCTGCTGGTGAGCTTTTTCGGCAAGAGCTTCGATCGCCACCGGCTCGAAGACAAGATGCGCATGCACCGCGTGCCGCCGCCCTTCGCCGGCCGCCCGCACCTCGACCTCTACCATCCCCTGCGGCGCCTGTACGGCAAGTCCTTCGGCGACTGCCGGCTGTCGACCCTCGAGCGGGCGCTGCTGGGCTTCGAGCGCCAGGACGACCTCTCCGGGGCCTTTGCCCCCGCCGCCTGGTTCGACCATCAGGCCGGCCGCCCGCACCTGCTCGAGGGCGTCTTCGAACACAACCGCCTGGACGTGTTGTCCCTGGTGGCGCTGTGCGCGCACCTCGAGCGCTGCTGTCGGCCTCCGGCGATGCCCGGGCAGCGCGCCGCCAGCCGCTTTGGGGGCGCAGGCCAGGGCCGCGGGGTTGGCGAGGCCCAGGGGCCCTGCGAAGGCCTGCGGCCCGACGGGGCCCCCGGTCGGCTCCTGAGCCAGGCCGAGGGCGCCGGGCGAGCGCCGATCGAAACCCGCAGCGAAGCTGAAGCCGAAGCCCCGCGCGAGCCGCTGCCGGCGGCCCGCGCGCGCGCCCGCGCCTGGGCCAAACTGCATTCACAACGCCGCGATCCCGCGCAGGCCCTGGCCTGGCTCGAACAGGCCCTAGAGCTGACCGCGGCGGGCCCACAGCGCCGCGAAATCGCTCTCGAACAGGCCGAAGCCCTGTGGCTGCTCGGCCGCCGCGACGAGGCCCTCGAGCGCTATCGAGACCTGCTCGGCGACGCCCACCAGGTTTCGGACGAGTGCGGCCTGCGCGCGGCCGAGCGCCTGCTGCCCGTCTGGTCCCGTTGCGACCCGCCCGCCGCCCGGGTCCTGCTCGCCAGCGCCCAGCGTTTCCGCGCGCGCCTGCTGCACCCGGCCCGCGCCGCCCGGGACGCCGCCCGCTGGCGCCGCTTCGAAGCCGCCCTGGCGGCCTCTCCGCCGACCGACTGATCCGCTCGCGGCGACCGCGCAAACCGCGCCGCCACGCAGCGCCCCGGCTCGGGGAACCGCGCTTGCCCGAGGCGGGCCAAGGCCGCCTCGAGAGTCAGCCCGCGCCGTTCGATCGCCTTCGGTCGAGGCTGCGGGGAATCGAGCTGGAGAAAGAGCTCGGCCGCCTGCCGGGAAACCTGCAGACACAAGCCCAGAAACCGCCGCGGCTCTGGAGATCCTGAGACAGGAGCCCGTTGGCGCGTGCCGTGGATTCCCGCGGAAGGGGCCTGCTCTTGCTTCCAGCCCGCTGGATTCAGAGGGCTCGCCTGCCGCCGCCCGGCACCGCCGCTGGCACCCGGGCTGCTTGCATCCGCCCTTTCTGTCGGCGCTTCGGCCAACACTTCGGCCGCCGCTCCGGGAAGGCCGCGTGCCGCTCCCGCTGCGCGCGCAGGTCCGCTTTCCAGGCCGCCGCAGGGCGGCTCAAAGAGTTCGCAGGACCAGCTCGATCGCGGCGGGCAGGGCCTCGACCTCGGCGGCGAAGACGCGCTCGGCCAGGCGCGCCACGTCGTCGCCGGGCAGCACCGGCACGCGCCGCTGGAGCACGAGCGGGCCTTCGTCGTAGCGATCGTCGACCCAGTGCACGCTGCAGCCGCTTTCGGTTTCGCCGGCAGCCAGGACCGCTGCGTGGACGCGTTCGCCGAAGAACCCTTTGCCGCCGTACTTGGGCAACAGGGAAGGGTGGATATTGAGCACCCGGCCATGCCAGGCGGGCGGCAGGCGGATCTGGCGCAGGAAGCCCGCCAGCACCAGCAGCTCGGCTTCGGCGGCTTCGGCCGCCGCGAACAGGGCCGCGGACCAGGCGGCGCGGTCCGGGAACGATGCGGGCTCGAGGCGCAGGATCGGCAGAGCGTGGCGCGTGGCGACCGCGAAGGCGCCGATCCCGGCCCGATCGGCGAGCACCAGGGCGATCTCGATCGGGGGCGACAGGCGCGCGGCGCGGCGCGCCAGGTTGTCCAGGGAGCGGCCGCCGCCGGAGACCGCCACCGCGATGCGCCGCGGCGGGGCGGAGGGCTCTGCGGCCGGTCCGCTCGCGCGCTCGGTTCCCGCGCGGCTGCGGGCCGAGCGCGGATCCGCCGGGCCGCCGGCTCCCGCCTCCCGGGGCCCCGGGGCCTCGGGGGAGGAGCCTTCGCAGCCGGCGGGCTCCAGGGCGCTGTGGCCCCCTGCGGGCCCGCTCGTTCCGAGTTGGTCGCTCCGGACGGGTCTGAGCGGACCGCCGGCGATCGCTCGAGCCCCTCGTTCGGCGAGGCTCCCGACGCAGCCGAGCGGAGCGCGTGGGCCGCTGGACAGCGCTCCAGCCGTGCCGGGGACCTGGCCCTCCCCGGGGCGCTCGCCGCGTTCGCGATTTTCCACGCTGTGCGCAGAGCCGCTGGCGTGCCTTGCGCTGTCAAGCCCAGCCGCGTTGCTGCGGCGCATCACGGACGCCCCTTGGGCCGCACCTTGCCACCGGCTTCCTCGCCTTCGATATCCAGCCCGGCCACGGCCTCGACAGCGGCGATCAGGCACTCTTCGAGCAGCGGCGCGGCCTTCTCCGCGCGCTCCAGCAGCCGCCGCACCGCCAGCTGCTCGCCGGCGGCATCGATCAGGGCCACCAGCGACAGAGCGGACAGGCCGGCGTGGGCCGCGGCGATCAGCGGGGTCGCCAGGCCCTGCACCGCGGCGCTCGCTCCGAGCAGCGCCCAGGCGCGGCTCTCGGCCGGCGTATCGAGGTGCGGTGCGGGCGTGCAGGCCACCACGCCTACGCTCGGAAACAAGCCGCGACCCTGGGCCAGGGCCAGGGCCGCGCGGCGCAGGGCCGGGTCGTGCAGCCGCGATTGATCCGGGAACAAGGGCCCGAGCCGGCTTTCGCCGAGGGCCTCGAGGGGCGAGCGGCCGGAAACGTTGAGGTGATCGCTGGCGAACAGCAGCCCGCCCGGCTCGGGCTCGTGGGGCTCGGCCTCCATCTCGACCGGATCGACGCTCTGCTCGACGGCCTCCTTGGCGGCTTCCCGGGCGGCCTCGACGCGCGCCTTGGCGGCCTGCAGCAGGCGCTGGGCCGCGGCGCTGACCGCCGGCGGGGGGCGCAGCCGCGACAGGTCGGGCAGCGGCAGGAGCTTGCCCCGCGGGGCGGCGCCCTCGCCATCGCCCTCGCCTTCCGCCGGACGGCCCTCGGCCCTGGGGGCCGCCTCGGGTCGCACAGGCGGCTCGATGCCCGGCAGGGCCCGCAGCTTGGGCAGCACGGTGCCGGCCGAGGCATGCAGCAGGAAGCGTGCGCCGCTCTGCGCCGCCAACCAAACCGGGAAGGCCAGCTCGAAGCCCCGATCGCGGGGCTGGGGATCGCTGCACAGGTCCTCGAGCACCCACACGCTGGTGCCGAAGAGCTCGCCGCTGAACAAGCGCGAGCCGCGGTAGGCCCGCGGGACGCCCTCCACATCGGCCAGCGGCCAGGCTTCGGCGCGCTCCAGTCGCTCGGGCAACAGATCGAGGCCGGTGGCCAAGGACAGCAGGGTGCGCGGCGCGGGAACGCCGCGCTTGGACAGGGCGCGCGCGGCGCGGGTCACCGCGGCATCGAAGGAATCGCTCGGGCGGCTCACGGCGTCAGGGGAAGCTGGTCAGGTCGTCCGGAGGCCAGGTCGGGGCGGGCGCGCCGCGGCCGCCGCTCGAGAGCAGCCACAGGAGCGGGCCCTCCGGCGCGGCGCCGAACAGGGACTCGAGCGCGTAGGCGCAGGAGGTCCAATCGGGAAGGGCCGCGGCGCGCAAAGCCTCCGCGGCGCCGGCGAGGGCGCGCCGATCCGCAGCCAACAGGGCTTCGAGGGCGCTGCTGGGGGGTGCTTGCAGCTCGATGGACGCCTTCTGGTAGGCGCCGAGCAAGGGCGCCGTGTCGATCCCCCGGGGCTGGCCGGCCAGGCCGGCGCGCAGCTGGCGGGCCGATTGGAGCAGCGCTTGCAGCGCCAGCCAGGCTCCGAAGCGCCGGCGCTCGTCAGGGCTCCATTCGCGGCTCAAGCGGCCGTCGAACAGCTCGGTCAAGAGCGCCAGATCGTCGGCGTAGTCGGCCAGCAGGAAGCGTTCCTCGGCGCCGGACACCAGCACCACCAGCGCGCCGCCGCGCACGGCGATGACTTCGCCGCCGCCGCGGCGCTCGGCGGGCAGGCGCACCGTCTTGCGGCGCCACAGGCCCTGCTCGAAGGTCTCGGCCAACAGGCCCGGGGCGCCGACGGCCAGCTCGAGCAATTCGGCCAGGGCCGCGCGCGGAGCCTCGATGGCCGCGCTGAACTCTGGCGGAGCGGAGGGCGCCGCCGCTAGCAATCGGGCGCGCGCCGCCGCGAAGTCCAGACGCTCGAGCTCCGCCAGCCAATCTTCGCCGGCCAGCGCCGCACCGAGCCGCGCGCGGTCGCCGGCCAGGCGCGCCTCTGCCTGCGCCGCTTCGAATTCTTCGAGTCGCATAAGCCAATCCCCGACGCGCTGCCAGGCGGGTTCGAACAGCGGCAAGGCGGGGGCGTCGGGCGCCGGGGCGGGATCGGCGGCCGCCCCGTTGGCAGCGGCGTTGGCGCCGGGCACTGCAGGGGGATTCGCAGCGGGAGTCGGAGCGGGCGCCGCCCGCAGCCATTCGCGCAGGGCCTCGAGCTCCGTCCGCGCCTGCTCGAAGCGGGCGTTCCGCAGCAGGCCCGCGATCTCGAGCCCGCGCCGACGCGCGTTCTCGGCGAGCTCCGCCAGGCGTGCTTCCAGCAAGGCCGTGGAGCGGCGCGTCCATTCGCTCGCATCGATGCCGGGCGGCGCGGAGAAGGCTTGCTTGGCGGCCAGCTCCTCGGCCGGGCGCAGTTCCCGGCCCAGCCGCCGATAGGCTTCGAGCCAGCCGGCCCAGGCGGCTTCGTCCGGTTCCGCCGCGGGCTCGGGCGCGGCGCCCGCGCCCGCCGGGTCGCCGGCGAGCGGTCCGAGGGCTTCGAGCTCGCCCTGCGCCAGGCGCGCCGCATCCGTGCCGGCGAAGGACTGGATCAGCTCCCCCAGGGCGGCGCGCCGGGCCTCGGGATCGGGGGTCGCTTGGGCGCGGGCCAGGCTCTCCTGGGCGCGGGCCTCGAGCTCCCGCAGGGAGCGATCCTCGTCGCCGGCGAGCGCCGGCCCCGGGGCTCGCCGCGAACCCGCGGTCCCGTCCTCGGCCTGGTCGGCCAGGTCGGGGTCGGCCGCGGTCGCCGGCTGGGCCGGCGCCTCGGCTCCCTGCGGCGCGGGAGGCGCGGGAGCCGGTTCCTTTCCGCCGCCTTGGAGCAGGGCGTAGCCGCCGGCCGCCAAGCCGAGCAGCACCAGCCCGGCCACGGGCCACAGGCGCCGCGGACCTGGCGCCGCTCGGCCTTCGGATTCGACCAGCCCCGCGATCCGGGGGGGCAGCAATTCCGCGCGCGCCGGCCGGTTGGCCGGATCGCGGGCCAAGAGATCCTCGACCAGCTGCACCACGCCCGAGGGCAGGTCAGGCCGCCGCTCCGCCAGGGGCTTGTGGGGGCCCGCCAGCTTGGCGCGCAGGATTTCGCGCGGATCGCTGCCTTCGTAGGCGTTGGCGCCGCAGAGCAGGCGGTAGGCGCTGGCGCCGAGCGCGTACAGATCGGCCCGATGGTCGACCGCTTCACCGCGCGCCTGCTCGGGCGCCATGAAGTGCGGCGTGCCCACGATGCGGCGGCCCTCCGCGGCCCCCACGTCTCCAGCCTCGGCCTCCGACGCGGCCAGACCGAGGTCGGCGATCTTGGTTTGACCGCCTGCGTTCTGCATCAGATTGGCGGGCTTGATGTCGCGATGCACCAGGCCCTTTTGGCGCGCGAATTCGAGGCCCAGGGCCGCATCGCGCAGGATCCCGAGCACCGCGCGCCAGGGCAGCGGTCCCTCGCTGGCGAGGCGGTCCTCGAGGGAACCGCGATCCATGTATTCGAGCGCCAGGTAGTGCCAGCCGCCGGCGTGGCCCACGTCGAAGACGGTCACCACGTGGGCGTGGTGCAGCGCCGCGGCCGCGCGCGCTTCGGCTTGGAAGCGCTCCACGAAGGCCTGGTCCGCGGCCCAGCGCGGATTCAGCAGCTTGAGCGCCACGGGCCGGGCCAATTTCTCTTGCTCGGCCAGATAGACCTTGGCCAGGGCGCCCCGCCCGAGCAGGCGCTGGACGCGATAGCCGGGCACCTGCGGCAGCGCCTCGCCGCGTCCGGGGGCCGGGCCGTCGCCGTTGGCCGTGCCCAGGGCGCCGCGGCCCGCGCCGCCGGGCGAGGTCCGGTTCGCGCCGACGACCGGTGCGGCTCCCGAGGCTGCTTGAGCGCTCGGCGCCGCGGGGTCTGCGCCCGGCGCGGCCCCGAGCGGGCGCACCTCGAAGCGCGCTTCGGCTAGGCGCAGGGAATCGCCGCCGCTGAGGCGCGCGGCGCGCACCTCCTGCCCGTTGAGCCACAGGCGCGCGCCGTCGGAGAGCGCCTTGATGCCGTAGCCGCCGCCCTTGACCGGCGCTACCGCGGCGTGGCGCGGCAGCAGGCCGCGGCCCTCGATGCGCAGCTGCGCTTCGGGACCCGAGCCGATCACCAGCAGGCCCTGCACGGGCAGGCGCGTGAAGGGGGCCGCAAGCCCAGGGGCCGGTTCGAGCCCGAGCCATTCCGGCGTGGGCGTGCTCATGGGCGGCCTCCGGGGATGCTGCCGAGCGAATCCTGAGCCGGGGCGCTGAACAGGGCCGTGCCGATGCGCAGCCAATCGCTGCCCGCCGCCAAGGCCTCACGCCAATCGGAGCTCATGCCCATCGACAGCTCCGCGCGGCCCCGGGTCCAGGGCCGACCGGCGCAGCCCGCGCCCAGGCGAGCGAGTTCGGCGAAGGTCCTGGCCGCGGCCGTCCGCTGGGCGCCCGGGTCGCCCTCGAGGGGCGCCATGGCCATCAGGCCGCGCGGCTCGAGGTGCGTTGCCTGGAACAGGGCCGCCAGCGCCGCGGGCAGCTCGCCCGGGGCGAAGCCGGTCTTGTTCGCTTCTCCGGTCAGGGCCAGCTCGAGGAACACGGCGGGACGCAAGCCCTCCTCGTTGGCGATGCGCTCGAGGGTTTCGATCAGGGCCAGGGAATCGACCGAATGGATCACCTGAGCCAGGCGCAGGACCCGGCGGGCCTTGTTGCGTTGCAGGTGCCCCAGGAAGTGCCAGGTGGCCTCGCTGGCGCCGCGGGCGTCGAACCAGGCCCGCTTGGCCTCCAGCTCCGCCAGGCGGTTCTCGCCGAAGTCGCGCTGGCCGGCCAGGTACAGGCCGTGGGCGACCTCGGGGGTCACGCTCTTGGTCACGGCGATCAGGCTCGGCACACGGGCGGATCCGCTGGAGCGGCTCGCGGCCTCGATCTCGCGCAGGACGGCGCTCAGGTTGTTGCTCGGGCGAGCGTGCACACGGCGAGGTTACCCGCTGGGCCGCGCTCGGTCACCGCTCCAAGGCTCGGACCGGACCGCCGGCGGCGTTGGCACCGGCTCCGGCTCCCGATGCCAGAGGCCAGGAACGGCGCGCGGGCCCTGCTCATCCAGCAGCAGGACCAAGCGCGGCCGCGCGGCCGCCGGGATGCCCGCCTCCCGCGCCAGTTCGGCCAGGGTCCCGCGGCGTCCCGGCGGCAGGGGCAGGCGCAGGCCCAGCTCCGCGCGGCGCCAGCGCAAACTCGGCGGGGCCGGCTGGCGCTCTCCAGGCAGCAGGGCGTCGCCCGGGGCCAGTGCGCGGCCCGGGCCAAGGTTCAGGGGCCCTGTGAGCTGCCAGGTGCGCTCGCCCGCGGGCAGGGGCGGGTGCGGGGGCAGCAGCAGGACCCGCTCGCTCTCGGCGACCAGCAGCCAACCGCCGGGCAGGCCGATCTCCAGGGGGGCGCCGCATCCGAGGGCCTGGGCCAGGCTGGCCAGGTGCCGGGCGCCGGGTTCGCGGCCCAGGGCGGACCAGAGCAGCGTCCGTAGGCAGCGCTCGCGGGCGAAAGGCGGCAATGCGCGCAGCGGGGCCTGGGCCAGCAGGAGGGCCGGGGGCGAGCCCGCCACGGCGGGGGACCAGGGGGCGATTTCGAAGCGCAGCGTCGGCAAGCGCGGCGCCAGCGCGCGCTCGAATTCCAGGGTTGCTTGCGAGAGGCGCTCGAGCGCTTCCTGGGCCGCGGCACCGGGGCCGTCGCCGCGGGTCGGCCAGAGCCAATGGCGCAGGCGGTTGCGGGCCGCCGTGGGCTCCCGGTTGGTGTGGTCCTCGCGCCACTCGAGCCCCAGGCGCGCGGCCAGCTCGCGCACCTCGGCGCGCGAGAGGTCCCCCAGGGGGCGGATCAGCCGCCAGCCGCCGATCGCGCTGCTGCCCGTGGGCGGATCCAGGGCCAAACTGGCCAGGTCGTTGCCCCGCAGCCAGCGCCAGAGCACGGTTTCGGCGCGGTCCTGGGCCTGGTGGCCCAAGGCCAGGAAACGCGGCTGGTCCCTGGGCGATTGGCCGGCTTCGAGCCGCTCGAGGGCGCGCGCGAAGGCCCGCCGCCGGGCGCTGCGGGCGCGCTCTTCGAGACCGGGCCCGGGGAGCAGCGGGGCCCCTGGCGCGAGCAGGGGGAGGCCGAGAGCGCGGCACAGCCGGCGGCAGAAGGCGGCATCGCCTTGGCTCGCTTTGCCCCGCAGCCGATGGCGCGCGTGCAGGGCGAAGCTGGCGCCCGAACGCGCCGCGGCCAGGTGCAGCAGCAGCACGGAATCGGCGCCACCGGAGAGCGCCACGGCGAGCCGCGCGCCCGCCGGCAGCCCCAGGGCGCTCCACAGCGTTTCGGCCCGCGGCCGGTCGAGGCCCTGAGCAGCGATCTGCTCCCACAAGCGGCGGCGCTCGGCGCGGCCCGCGGCCGTCGGCCAGGATCCGGCGGCCTGCGGCGTTTGGCCGCAGTCCAACGTGCGCCCTGCTTCGGGGACGGGCCGTTGCTTGGGAATCGGTTCCATGGGCCGGCGGCGGCGATCCGCGGGAGAGGCGCGCGGCCCGATTGGCCCGGGGCCGCACGGCTCGTTATCGTCTCTCGCGCCCGAGGGTACCGCTCGGCCGCCGCCGCTGCGCTCCGCGCAGGGCCGCGGCCGTCCGGTCGCTCCGCGCCCCCTCGCCCCCGGATGCCCCCCGGCAGGCGGCCCGCCCCGCGCCGGCCGCCCAGCCCCGGCGCCCGCCGAGCGGGCCTTCCCCCGACCCGCCCGGGACCCTGCGGCCGACGCCCGCGGTGACGCCCGAAAACCGAAGACCCCGGCCCGACCGGGGCTGCCCAACGCTGCATCGCCCATGGCCATCCAGATCGCCATCAACGGTTTCGGCCGCATCGGCCGCAACGTGTTCCGCATCCTCCACGGTCGCACCGACATGGAAGTCGTGGCGATCAACGACCTGACCAGCCCGGACGTGCTGGCGCACCTGCTCGAGTACGACTCGGTGCTGGGCCGCTTCGGCGCCAAGGTCAAGGCCGGCAAGGACTCGATCACGGTCGATGGCAAGAAGATCCTGATCACGGCCCAAAAGGACCCCGCGGCGCTGCCCCACAAGGCCAACAAGATCGACTTCGCGATCGAAGCCACCGGCGTCTTCGCCAGCCGCGCCGACTGCCAGAAGCACATCGATGCGGGCGCCAAGAAGGTGCTGCTGACCGTGCCGCCCAAGGACGAGATCGACGCCATGATCGTGATGGGCGTCAATCAGGAAACCCTGAAGCCCGAGCACAAGATCATCAGCAACGCCTCCTGCACGACCAACTGCCTGGCGCCCCTGGCCAAGGTGCTCGACGACGCCTTCGGCATCGAGAAGGGCCTGATGACCACGGTGCACGCCTACACCAACGACCAGCGCATCCTGGACCTGCCCCACAAGGACCTGCGCCGGGCCCGCGCCGCGGCGCTCAATATCATCCCGACCTCGACCGGCGCCGCGCGCGCGGTCGGCAAGGTGCTGCCGCACCTCAAGGGCAAGCTGGACGGCACCTCGATGCGCGTGCCGGTGCCGGTCGGATCGGTGGTCGACCTGGTGGTGACCCTGAAGAAGGCCGTGACGGTCGAGTCGGTCAACCAGGCCGTCGAGGCCGCCGCCAAGACCAAGGGCTTCAAGGGCATCATCGAGTACTCGACCGCCGAGCTGGTCTCCAGCGACGTGATGAAGAACCCCCACAGCACCGTGTTCGACTCCCTGTCGACCATGGTGATCGGCGAGAACGTGGCCAAGGTCATCGCCTGGTACGACAACGAGTGGGGCTACAGCAGCCGCGTGGTCGACCTGATCAAGTTCGCCCACGGCCTCAAGGCTCCGCGCGCCCCGAAGGCCGGGGCCTGATCGAGGCCCGCGCTGCGGCGCCGTGACCGGCCCGCAGCCGGCCTCTGGTCGCCCCGGGGCCCGAGATCGTCCCCCTGCGACGGTCGAAGGCCCCAGCCGGGGCCGGGCTCGCCCGGCTCGCTGCGCGCCCGCTCCGCGCCTCTTCGCTGGACCCGTTCTGCCCCCCCGTCTGCGCCGACCATGGACCTCACGATCCCCGGACTCGACTCCCTCGTTCTCGCCGGCAAGCGCGTGCTGGTGCGCGTCGACTTCAACGTGCCGCAGGACGAGAAGACCGGCGCGATCACAGACGATACGCGCATCCGCGCGGCCCTGCCGACGATCCAGCGCATCCTCGCGGCCGGCGGGCGGCCGATCCTGATGAGCCACCTGGGGCGCCCCAAGGACGGCCCCGATCCGCTCTATTCGATGCAGCCCGTGGGCCAGCGCCTGCAACAGCTCCTGGGGCCGAAGCACCCGGTGCTGACCCTGACGGAGAGCATCGGCCCGCGGGTCCAGGCGGCCGTGCAGAGCATGGCCCCGGGCTCGGTCGTGCTGCTCGAGAACGTGCGCTTCCATCCCAAGGAGACCAAGGGCGATGGGGCCCTGGCCAAGGAGTTCGCCAGCCTGGGCGAGGTCTTCGTCAACGACGCCTTCGGCAGCGCCCACCGCGACCACAGCTCGGTCTGCGGGCCCGCGCGGCACCTGCCCAGCGCCGGCGGGTTGCTGCTGCAAAAGGAGATCGACGCCTTCGCGCGCGTGCTCAGCAACCCGACGCGCCCCTTCGCCGCGATCCTGGGCGGCGCCAAGGTCTCCGACAAGCTCAAGGTGATCGACAACCTGCTCGACAAGGTCGATCGCCTGCTGATCGGCGGCGGCATGGCCTACACCTTCTTGAAGGCCCAGGGCCGCTCGGTGGGCGCTTCGCTGCTGCAGCAGGACCAGCTGCCGCTGGTCGAGAAGGCGATCCAGAAGGCGGCCCACAAGGGCGTGCAGCTGCTGCTGCCCAGCGACCACGTGATCGGGCAGGCCTTCGAGGAGCACACGCCCGTCCAGGTGGTCGACGGCGACATCCCGGCGGGCTGGATGGGCCTCGACATCGGCCCCCAGACGCGCGCGGCCTATGCCCAGGCGATCGCCGGCTCCAAGACGGTGGTCTGGAACGGGCCCATGGGCGTGTTCGAGTGGAAATCCTGCGAGGCCGGCACCCGCGCGGTGGGCGAGGCCGTGGCCAACTGTGCCGGCTACACCGTGGTCGGCGGCGGCGATTCCGTGGCCGCCGCGGAGAAGTTCCACCTGACCGAGCGCCTGTCGCACATCTCCACCGGCGGCGGCGCCTCCCTGGAACTGCTCGAGGGCATCCTGCTGCCGGGCATCGCCGTGCTGCAAAAGCGCTGAGCGCCCGCGCCCCCTGGGCACGGCCGGGCCAGCTCATCCGGCGCCTGAACAGGCGCCGCTGGCGCCGGCCCCGCGGCCTTGAGGGAGTCTTGATGCGAGCGTCGCCGGGGCGATCGCAGACTGGCGTCGCCCTGCGGGCCCTCCGGCTGCCCCTCGGCCCCACCGGTTGCGGCGCGAGCCCGCGGCCTGCGCCGCTCGCCCGCCCGCTCCATGCGCCGATAGAGCCGCTAGCCGCGTGCACCCTCCGGGTCCGGCGAGGGCCGCCCGCGGGCGGCCAGATCCCCCGAGTTCTTCGCTCTCCATGTCGCCCTCCCATCGCCCCCGTAGCCTGCGCCGCATCGGCCTCCTGACCGGCGGGGGCGATTGCCCCGGCCTCAACGCGGTGATCCGCTCGGTGACCAAAGAGGCGCTCGGGGCGGGACTCGAGGTCTTCGGTATCGAAGACGGCTTCCTGGGCCTGATCGAGAACCGCATCCGGCGCCTGTCCTACGACGACGTCAGCAACATCCTGACCCAGGGGGGCACGATCCTCGGCACCAGCAACCGCGCCAATCCGGAGCGCCACGAGGTCGGGCGCGAGCCCGATGGGCGGCCGCGCTTCGCGAACCTGGTCCAGGAGTGCTTCGGCCACGCCCAGGAGGCCGGCCTGGATGCCCTGGTGGTGGTCGGCGGCGACGGCACGATGGCCTGCGCGCAGCCCTTCGCGCGCGGCGGGCTGCCCGTGATCGGGCTGCCCAAGACGATCGACAACGACATCCTGCACAGCGAGCTGTCCTTCGGCTTCCAGACCGCCGTGGCCACCGCCACGGAGGCCCTCGATCGGGTGCACACCACCGCCGCCAGCCACCATCGCGCCCTGGCGGTCGAGATCATGGGCCGCAACGCCGGCTGGCTGACCTTGCACGCCGGCATCGCCTCGGGCTCGGACGTGCTGCTCCTGCCCGAGATCCCCTTCGAATTCGAGGAGCTCGGGCGGGTCTGCAGCGAGCGCGCCCGCCGCGGGCGGCGCTACACGATCCTGGCGGTGGCGGAGGGCGCGCGTCCCAAGGGCGGCGAGCAGGTGGTGCGCCAGATCGATCCGGGCTCGCCCGATCCGATCCGCCTGGGAGGGATCGCCAAGCGGGTCTCCGACTGGATCGACGCCCACACGGAGGTCGAAGCGCGCCACGTGGTCCTGGGTCACGTCCAGCGCGGCGGCAGCCCGATCCCGGCCGATCGGCTGCTCGGCACCGAACTCGGGCACCACGGCGTGCGCCTGCTGCTCTCCGGCGCCGGCAGCCGCATGGTGGTGGTGCAGCGGGGCCGGGTGGTCGACATCCCCCTGGAGGACGTGGCCGGCGGCCAGCGGCAGGTGCCCCTGGACGAGCCGCTCTTGGCGGCGGCCCGCGGGGTGCGCACCTCCTTCGGCGTGGCCGAGTGAGCCCGGCGGGCGGGCTGCTCGCGCCCGCATGGCCCGGGCCCTAAGCTCTGCGGGCATGGCCGAGCCGATCCTGATCTCGCCTTCGCTGCTCTCCGCCGATTTCGCCCGCCTGGCGGACGAGATCCGGCGGGTCGAGGCGGCCGGCGCCGACTGGCACCATGTCGACGTCATGGACGGGCACTTCGTGCCCAACCTGACCATCGGGCCGCCGGTGGTGGCGGCGCTGCACAAGGTCGCCCGGCGGCCCCTCGACGTGCACCTGATGATCCGCGACCCGATCGGCTACGCGCCCGAATTCGTGGCCGCCGGGGCCCACGTGCTGACCTTCCACTGGGAGGCCACCGGCCCGCGCCGGACAGGGGAGGCCATCCGGCGTTACCGCGAGCTGGGCGTCCCGGTGGTGGGCATCTCGATCAACCCCGACACCCGGGCGGAGGTGCTCGAGCCCTTCCTCCCGGACCTGGACTTGGTCCTGGTGATGAGCGTCTACCCGGGGTTCGGGGGCCAGTCCTTCCTGCCGGAAACCCTCGAAAAGGTGCGCTGGCTGCGCTCCCGGGGCTTCCGGGGCCGGGTCGAGATGGACGGGGGCCTCAACGCGGAGACCCTGCCCCGCTGCGCCGCCGCCGGGGCCGACGTCCTGGTCTCGGGATCGGCCATCTTTGGCTCCCCGGACCTTCCGGCTACGATCCGGGCCTTCCGCGAGGCGGCCCTGGCCGCCCGCCCCCAACCCGCACAGCGCCCATGAGCGTCCCCAAGGACCAAGACCCCAAGTCCGGGGCGGCCAAGCCCGGCCAGCCCGAGCCCAAGGGCCCCCGGGAAGATCCCGAGTCCGAATCGAAGGGCGGCCGCCTGTCCCGCCTGCGCTTCTCGAAGAAGAAGGACATGCCCGGCGGCCTGTGGCTCAAGTGCGAGAACTGCGGCTCGCTGATCTATCGCAAGGAGCTCGAGGAGCGCGGCCGGGTGTGCCCCTCCTGCTCGTTCCACTTCACCCTGCCGGCCAAGGAGCGCATCGCCGGGCTGCTGGACCCCAGCACCTGGCAGGAGCGCTTCGCCGACCTGTCCGGCCTCGACCGCCTGGGCTTCACCGACTCCGTGCCCTACGCGGAGAAGCTCGCGAAGACCTCGGCCCGCCTGGGCCAGCAGGAGGCCCTGCTGTGCGGCTTCGGCGCCATCGACGGGCGTCGGCTGGTGCTGGCGGTGCTGGACTTCTCCTTCCTGGGCGGCTCGATGGGCGAGGTGGTCGGCGAGAAGTTCGCCCTGGCCTGCGACCTGGCCCGCACCGAGGGTTTGCCGCTGGTGTGCTTCACCAGCTCCGGCGGCGCGCGCATGCACGAAGGCGCCCTGTCGCTGATGCAGATGGCCAAGACCTGCGCGGCCCTGACCTCGCTCAACGAGGCCGGCGGCTTCTCGGTGTGCGTGATGACGCACCCGACGACCGGCGGGGTCACCGCCTCCTTCGCCTCCGTGTGCGACATCACCCTGGCCGAGCCCGGTGCGCTGATCGGCTTCGCCGGACCGCGCGTGATCGCCGCGACGCTCAAGCAGGACCTGCCCAAGGGCTTCCAGCGGGCCGAATTCCTGGTCGAGAAGGGCATGCTCGACAACATCGTCCCGCGCAGCGAGCTGCGCACGACGCTGACCACGCTGATCGACTTCGCCAACGCGGGACGCGAACGCCGCCTGGCCCGGTCCCTGCCCGCGGACCGGCTGCCAGCGTTGCCGCCCAAGGAAC
The DNA here is from genome assembly GCA_044375105.1 of Planctomycetota bacterium. Taxonomy (GTDB): domain Bacteria; phylum Planctomycetota; class UBA1135; order UBA1135; genus JBIKLM01. Next base: position 3,302 of record JBILNK010000072.1, on the reverse strand, counting down.
CGCGCCGCACGGCAGCCGAGCGCGCCCCCGGCAAGGCCCCGCGGCCCGCCGGTCCCACGGACGCCCGGTCGAACTGAAAACGGCTGGAACCGAGAACAAGTCGACCAGAAAACGATCCGAATCGCCGGCCATTTCGGCCACGGCCGGCGATCGCTGCTTTGGGTCGCTCTCGCGGCCCATGAATTCCAGGCCAGGCCCAAGTCGCCTGGAGCCAAGTCGCCTGGAGCCAAGTCGCCTGGAGCCGAGTCGCCTGGAGCCGCTCACCCGCCGGATCAAGACCCAACCGGGCGAAAAGCGGGGCCGGTTGGGCGCTGCAACTGCGGCCTGCCCCTCCGCCCGCTCACAGACGCAGGGTGGTCTGCAGATAGACGTAGGTCGGATCGTCCTGGCCGGTGGCGTTGGGCACGTCGGAGACGAAGCTGCCGGCGAACAGGTGCTGCATGCCGAATTCGAGCCACAGGTTCTTGGGCAGCAGCTCGTAGGTCACGCTGAACTCGGTGGCCTGGCCCACGTAGCGACCGGAGGCTCCGCTGGCATCGACCAGGTTGGCGGTGGTCCAAGCATCTCGCTCCGAAGCCAGATAGATCAGGCGGTGGGCGAACATCCAGCGCAGCCGCGGGCTGACCTGCAGGAAGGCGCGCGCGCCCGGCGAAATCAGGTTGGCCCGCGGGATCAGTCCCAGGATGCCCGTGGGGCCGAATTCGAAGCGCCGCGCGCCGTAGAGCGTGTCGAAGCGCTCGAAGGAGCCATCGGTCGGGTCCTCGTCGCCGCTGGCGTAGTCGAACAGGCCTTCGATGCGGGTCTTCCAGTCGTCCTCGAGCTGATAGCCCAAGGTCAAGTGGTGGAGCTGCGCCGCGTGGTCCAGGTCGGTGGTGTTGGCCGGGTTGGTCGTGCTGCGCGATTCGCCGAATTGAAACGCGGATTCCCACTCGAAGTGCAGCTTGCCCGGCAGCGGGTCGGTGAACAGACGCGTCCCGAGGGTCCAGAGCTGCCGGTCGCGGGTGTTGACGCCGCCCTGGTCGGATTCGTCGAGGTTCAGCGCATAGACCTCGCTGACCAGCCCGCGCTCGAGGAAGCGGTCGCTCCATTCGAGGCCCGCCAGGCGCGTGCGGTCCAGCTCTTCGTCGAATTGGACCTCGTTGTCATCGAGGCCGTCCGGATCGTTGGGCAGGCGGTTGACCGGCAGGAAGTAGAAGGCCTGCAGGCCCATGCCGGAGCCGGAGTTCCAGTCCCCGTGGAGGCCCGTGAAGTTGTTGATCGTGTTGCGGAACGCGTTGCGGGCCACCAGGCGGCGGTTGCCGAGGTCGAGGGTCTGACGGCCGAGCTTGAGCGCGAGCTCGTCCTCGGGGCCGAAGACCCGCTCGAAGTTGCCGCCCAGATAGCCTTGCAGCAGCTCGAGCGCGTTGATCTGCGTGGTGTCGAGGGCCGCGTCGTCGGGCGACAGATAGGCGCGCGCGTCGATCAGCTCGGCGGTCAGGTCGAAGGGCTCGAAGCGCGCCGAGGCGAACAGCAGCGTGCGCAGAGCCAGCTGCTGGTCGAAGCCGCTCTGGCCGGCCTTGTACTTCTGGTCGAGGTGCTCGAAGCGGGTGCGCTGCTCGAGCCTGAGGTCCAACCACTTGGGCAGCTTCCAGGCCGTGTGCAGCCGCAGGGGCTCGGCCGCCGCGGGCCGGTTCGGTTCCTGGGCCCGGACGAGGGCCGGCAGCACGCCCGACAGGGCCAGGGTCAGGACGGCGAGGCGCCGGCCGCCGCCCTGGGTGCGCCGGCCTTGGGGCCAGCGTCGGGATCGAACGGGCCGGAGGGTCTTCGGCGGGCTATGAGACATGGAGCGCTGCGTGTGGGGGGAGCGGAGGGGGCGCCAGAGGCGAGCGGGATCGCTGGAGGCCGCGAGCCAAGGCGCGGCATGCAAACCGGATGCCGCGCCTCGTGCAGCGCGCCGGGAGGCCCGGGTCGCTGCTTGGTGTTCCTTCTGCGCCACGGGGCTCGACCCCTTCGAGAGCGGGGCCCGGGCTGCCGCGCGGGCAGGATCGGGGCTGGGACGGGCCTCGGAGCGACCGTCGTCCGCCGGCTTCAGGCCGGCGCTTGGAAGCGCATCACCCAGGAATCGAATTGCCGCTTGAGGGCGTGGCCCAGACTTTGGTCGAGGCGCGCGGCCAGGGCGTTGCCCCACACCAGCGGCCGCGAAAGCAAGCCGCGGCCGCGGGTTTCGTTGAAGTGCATCAGCTGCGGCCAGGGGAAGGTCAGCTGATAGCCGCAGGTGGCTTGGTGGCGGAAGCCTTTGGCCTCGAGCCAGGCGCGCACGGCCGGCGTGTCGACTCCGTTCAGCTCGCGCACCGGCAGCAGCGCGCGCTCGCGGCGCCGCGCGGCCATGCCTCGGGAACCGGGGAAGATGTCGCCGATCACCAGGGTGCCGCCCGGCTTGACCGCCCGCACCAGGCCCGCCATGAAGCGCTCGAAGTCGGGCGAGAAGCTGACCACGCCCGAAGACAGCACCAGGTCGTAGGGCGGCTCTCCGGCGCCGGGGAATGGCGGCGCTTCGCCGAATCCGACCCGACCGCGGCAGGCGGAGAGGCCCTCTTGGCGCGCGTTGGCCTCGGCCAGCTTGACCATCTCGGGCGAGGGGTCGAACAGGTCCAGGCTCGAGCCCGGCAGGCGCTTGGCCGCTTCGATGCCGACCCAGCCGGCCCCGGAGCCGAAATCGAGCACCGAGCGGGCGCCGCGGCGGCGCAGCTCGGCCAGGTCCGCGAACTCGGCCACGAAGCGCCGCATCCAGCGAAAGTGCAGATATCCGGGTCCGCCCGGGGAGCCGTTCCAGCCACTGGCGTTTTGGTCGAACTTCTCGCGGGTCGCCTCGGGCGAGAGCACGTGCTCGCGCCGCCGCAGGGCCAGCACGCACAGGGCCGGCTCGGGCTGCTCGCGCAGCTTGGCGCGCCCGGAGAGGCTTTCGCGGTGCACGCCCCAGGGCCCCAGGCGATACAGGGCCACCGCATGGAAGCGCGGCCAGGCCAGGTTGCGCCAGCGGGCCAGCTCGCGCTCGAGCACCGAGCCCTGTTGTGCCACCAGGAGCAGGCCGTCCTCGGCCAGGTCGTCCAGGGGGCCATCGGCCTCGCTGAGGGGAGCGGCGAGCTCCTCGGGGTCCACCACCACGACCGGGCGCGGCCCGCGGCGGGCCGCAAGCCCCTCGGGGGCGCCCAGGTCGTCCAGGATCGGGCGCAATCGGCGGGCGGCGGCTTCCAGGTCCGCGGCCAGGGAGGCGGCGGCCGAAGGCCCGGTGCCGGGCGGGGGGGGGCTCTCTCGCGGGGGCA
>JBILNK010000149.1:0-10983 GCA_044375105.1 Planctomycetota bacterium | reverse complement strand
CCGCAGTGTAGCCCGCCGAGGACCGGGCGCCGCCCCAGGCCAGCCGCCCCTGGCCGAGCCCGCTAGGCGCGCCGGGGACCCCCGGCTACCCTGCGCCGCCCTCCCCGCCGCCCCATGAGCTCGACCCCCGATCGCTCCGAAGCCAAGAAGGTCACCACCAAGACCCTGCTCCGGATGAAGGCCCGCGGCGAGAAGATCAGCGCCCTGACCGCCTACGACCATCTGATGGCCGAGCGCATCGATCAGGCCGGCATCGATTTGATCTTGGTGGGGGACTCGGTGGCCACCGTGGTGCAGGGCTTCGATTCGACCGTGGCGGTCAGCATGGAGAACATGCTCTACCACGCCAGCCTGGTCAGCCGGGCGATCGAGCGCGCCCTGGTGGTCGGCGACCTGCCCTTCATGTCCTACCAGGTCAATTCGGACGAGGCCCTGCGCAACGCCGGGCAGATGGTGCAAAAAGCGGGCGTGGAGGCGGTCAAGATCGAGGGCGGCGAGGTGATCGCGCCGACGGTCAAGCGCATCGTCGACGCCGGCATCCCGGTCATGGGCCACGTGGGCCTCACGCCCCAGTCGATCCACAAGTTCGGGACCTACCAGGTGCGCGCCACCTCCGCGGAGGAGGCCGAGGAGGTCTATCGCGGCGCCCTGGCCCTCGAGCAGGCCGGCGCCTTCGGCGTGGTCGTCGAAAAGGTTCCTGCGGCCCTCGCCACGCGCATCGCGCGGGCGCTCAAGATCCCGGTGATCGGCATCGGCGCCGGCAACGGCGTCGACGGACAGATCCTGGTCAGCCACGACATGCTCGGGCTCTACACGCGCCACAAGCCGCGCTTCGTGCGCCGCTACGCCGAACTGGGCGAAGCCATGAGCCGCGCCTTCGCCGCCTACCACAAAGACGTGCGCAAGGGCGAGTTCCCGACCGACCAGGAAAGCTACTGACCAGCGCCCGCCCGGAACGGGGTCTCGGGCTGGCGGCGCCGATCGATCGCCGGAGCCGGCCGGCCGGTCAGCGCCGGGGGGCCGCCGGCGGGCTGCGGACCGGTGGGTCGCCCCGGGCCGTGTCCGGGGCGCTTCGCAGGCCCCCAATTTGAGTAGGAGAGCAACAGGTCGTCCCCGTTGCTGAGCTCCACCGAGAAGTCCGCGTTGGACACGACCGCCGCTTGGGTCGGCAAGGCCCGGCCGGCGAAGGCCGGGCTCGGGGGCAGGGTCACGGGGAAGGCCAGGGGCAGGTTCTGGACCATCGGGGAGCCCGAGGCGGTCCAAATCAGGGTGTTCAGGTCCAGGCTGAGGGGCTGCTCGAAGCCCTGGATCGCGGTCGTGTCGTACAGGGACCCGAGCGCCGCGAAGGCCACTGCGATATTCCCCGCCGGCCCGAAGCACTCGAGGCTGCGGTTGCTCCCCGGACCAACCGTGCCCGTCCATTGGACATAGGGCCGCGACGGCACCAACTGAACGCTTGGAGCCACCGCGCCGAGGATCTCCAGATTGCTGCCGGTCTCGACCTGGATGGTGCCGGCCGCGTCGACGAAGGCGGCCGCGCCGCCCAGGGGTTGTCCGGGGCCCGTGGCGCCGCCGCGCAGCCCGTGCACGGACGAACCGCGCGCCTCGAACCGGCCGCTGCTGAAACCCACGGCCAGCGCCGGGCCCGCGGCCAGGAAGGCGCTCGCGACCAGGCGGCTGCTGCCAAGCACGTCGGTTGAAAGCAGGCTCAGCTGGCTGCTGGCGTCCAGGTCCAGGAAGATTCCCGGTCCGGGGGCGTCGGCAATCCGAGGATGTCCCGCGAGGTATCGCCTCCGCGGATGCTGCTGTCGACGAGCTGCACCCGCGAACCTACCTGTGCCGCTGAGCACGGTCCGCCAGCGTGGGGAGTCAGCCCGCGTTTCCGGTCGGTTCAGAGAAAAATATCAGAAGCGGTCGAGACCCTCGATCTGCACGTGGATCCGGGTGGCGTTTGCCGCAAGAGCCCGGGCGATCGCAGTGCGCCCGGCTCGAGAGCCATGCTCGGCCGGAGGGCCCACGCAGAGTCCCAGGGGACCCGCTCCCGGGCCTGTCCGATTTCTTGTTTTGGCCAGCGGGCCGAGAACTCGGAGCCCCTGCTGAGCTGCGGCGCCCAACGGCTTCGGCCGGGTGGAGAGTCCTGGGCCGGGGCCGGGCTCCGGCCCTTGCGCGCCGTTCAGGTCGGCGTGGGTCCGCCAACGCTGATTGTCAGCAGCTCTGGCGGTCAGCAGCTCTGGCGGTTGACGCGGGTGACGCTGATCTGGGCGGAGGGCCACATCACGATTTCGCCGATGTTGACGTGGGGCGGTTGGGTGACGGCGAACAGGATCGTGCGGGCGATGTCGGCGGGGGTCAGGGGCTGGAAGCCGCGATAGACGGCGGCGGCGCGGGATTCGTCGCCGCGGAAGCGCACCTGGCTGAATTCGGTCTCGACCATGCCCGGGTCGACGGTGGTGAAGCGCACGCCGCGGCCGCCGGCGTCTTCGCGCAGGGCCTGGTAGAGGGCGGCCACGGCGTGTTTGGAGGCGCAATAGACGCTGCCGCCCGGATAGACCGCGCGACCGGCCACGGAGCCGAGCAGCACCACGTCGCCGCGGCCCTGCTCGAGCATCCAAGGCAGGCAGGCGCGCACCGCGCCGAGCACGCCGTAGACGTTGGTCTCGAACATCTCGGCCCAGTCCTCGGGCGCGGCCTCGTGGATCGGGGCCACGCCGCGGGCCAGACCGGCGTTGGCCAGCAGCAGGTCGATGCGCTGGCCCTCGGCAGCGCGCGCCAGGGCGGCGGGGTCGCGCACGTCGGCCTCGATCGCCCGGGCGCCGGGCAGGGCCGCGACCAGGGTCTCGAGGCGCTCTTTGCGGCGCGCCAGCAGCAGCACCTCGGCGCCGGCCCCATGGAAAGCGGCGGCGACCGCGGCGCCGATGCCCGCCGATGCGCCGGTGATCAGGGCCCGGCGGCCGGTCAGGGGACGTTGGGGTGCCTCGGAATGGGGGCTCATCGGGCGCGGGGGCGGCGGGGGACGTGGAGGGCGAGCCAAGAGGGTAGCGGGCAGGGTGCCGGCTCCGGCCCGGCCCCGGCCGGCCCGGGGAGCGGCCGGGCGCCAAAGGGCCTACACTGCTCCGCCGTTTCTCCGCCGCTCCCCATGGTCCAGATCGACGTCCAGTACACCCCCGGGCTGCGCTGCCAGGCGCGCCACGCCCCCTCGGGCTCGACCCTGCACACCGACGCGCCGGTCGACAACCACGGCCGCGGGGAGTCCTTCTCGCCCACGGACCTGGTGGCCACGGCCCTCGGGAGCTGCATCCTGACCGTGATGGGCATCACCGCCGAGCGCCACGGCTGGAACCTGGCGGGCTCGCGGGCCCGGGTGATCAAGGAGATGGTCCAGTCCCCGGTGCGCCGCATCGGCCGCCTGCGGGTGCGCCTCGAGCTGCCGAGCCTGGAGGAGCGCGCCCGCACCACCCTGGAGCGCGCCGCCCACACCTGCCCGGTGCATCAAAGCCTGCACCCGGACGTGGCCATCGACCTGGAGTTCGCCTGGGGGAGCGCATGAAACCGGTCCCAGTTCGAGCCGCGGCGGCGCCCCCGGGAGCCCTCCCGACCCACCCCCTCGCCCGCCTGCAGAGCCAGCCCGCATGAGCCACAGCTTCACCGTGGTCGGGGCGCTTTATTCCCTGCCCGGCGCTCCCGAGGACCCCGACTCCGAACCGCTGACCGGCGGCCTCGGGGCCGCCCTCGCCGTGGTGCTGACGCGCCTTGGTTGTTCGGTGCGCTACGTGTGCGGGGTGCTGCCGCGGGAGTGTTGCCCGGAGCTGCGCGCACCCCTGGTCGGCGAGGGCATCCAAGTGGCGCCCTTCCGGTTGGCGCCCGGCCCCGGCCACACGCCGCCCCTGCCGTTCGAGGACGGCGGGGACGATGCCGAGGAGCCCGGTGAGCTGCGGCCGACGCTGGCCGCCGAGGCGCCTGGGGATGGGGTCCTGTTGACGCTCGAACTGCCGGAGGCGGAGCTGCTCGAGGCCCTCGAACTGTGCCGCGGCGACCAGCGCCTCCTGGCCCTGCATCTGGCGCCGGGCCGCGAGGTGCCGCCGACCGCACTGGCCGAGGCCAACCTGCTGCTGGCCGGTGAGACGGAGGCGGGCCAGGCGGCGCGCTCCAGCGAGGAGAATCTGAGCCAAAAGGGTCTGCTCCGGCGCCTGGGCGCCTTCGGACCGGGCCGCTCGGTGGTGCTGGGCGCCCGCGGGGCCACGCTGTTCGACGGGGAGCGCTTCTTCGAGGCCGAGGCCCCCGCGCCCGGGCTGCCCGCCCTGGCCCCAGCGCTGCGCCAGGCGGTCTTCAGCGCGGTCCTGTGCGCGGCCCTGGCCGAGGGCCGGCGCGTGGAGCGAGCCCTGGGGGCGGCCTTGGCCGCCGCCGCCTTGCCGCCGAGCGGCGAAGGTCCCTTTCCGGACCTGCCCAGCGCCGAAGGGCTCTTGACAGCCCACGCCGAGGCAGGAGCCCGCGAGGTCCGGGGCGACTCGGATCCCTGACCGGGGCCGGGCGCGCGCGGGCGGACCCGGAGTTGGCCACGGGGCCGCCGGATGCCTCGGGACCGCTGCCTTGGGGTCTCTGCGCGGACCGAATCCGAGCGCCGCAGCGGGCCCTCGCAGCGGCCCGGATCGGATTCGAGCGGCCCGGCCGAGCCCGAGCGCCGATTTGCCGGTCTCTCCTGCCAGACTCTGATGCTCCGCCCGCCGGCTCCCGCCCCGCGTCCCTCGCCATGAGTCCGCAGAACGACCTCGATCTGGCGCGCCCAGAGCTCTACATCAACCGCGAGCTGTCGCTGCTCGAATTCAACCGGCGGGTCTTCGAGCAGGCCCTCGACGAGCGCACGCCGCTGCTCGAGCGCCTGCGCTTCCTGACCATCTGCTCGACCAACCTGGACGAGTTCTTCGAGATCCGCGTCTCGGGACTCAAGCAGCAGCTCGAGCTGGGGCTGGCCCTGCCCGGCGCCGCGGACGGCATCCCGCCGCGCGAGCTGCTCTCGCGGGTCTCTGAAAAGGCCCACCAGCTGGTGGCCGACCAGTACGCCGCGCTCAACAACGTGCTGCTGCCCGCGCTGGCCCTGCAGGACATCGAAATCCCGATGCGTGAGCAATGGAACGAGCGCCAGGCCCTGTGGGCGCGGCGCTACTTCCTGCGCGAGGTGGCCCCGGTGCTGACCCCCGTGGCGATCGATCCGGCGCACCCCTTTCCGCGCGTGCTCAACAAGTCGCTCAATTTCCTGGTCTCCCTGGAGGGCCAGGACGCCTTCGGCCGCAGCGCCGGGGTGGCCGTGGTCAACGTGCCGCGCTCCCTGCCGCGCCTGATCCCCCTGGCCCGCCAGACCGGCAAGCGCCAGTGGACTTACGTGCTGCTCTCGAGCATCATCCATGCGCATATCGGCGAGCTGTTCCCGGGCATGAGCGTGCTGGGCTGCTACCAGTTCCGCGTCACCCGCAACAGCGATCTGTGGGTCGAAGAGGAAGAGGTCGACAACCTGCTGCAGGCCCTCGAAGGCGAGCTTCCGCGCAGGCATTTCGGCAGCGCGGTGCGCCTCGAGGTGGCCAACACCTGCCCACAAGAGATGGCCGATTTCCTGCTGGCGGAGTTCGGGCTCACCAGCCAGGACCTCTATCGGGTCCACGGTCCGGTCAACCTGCACCGCCTGGAGTCGATCTACCGCGAGATCGACCGCCCGGACCTCAAGTACCCGAGTTTCGTGCCTGGCAACAGCAAGCGCGTCGAGTCCGGCGGCGACCTGTTTGCCCTGCTGCGCAAGGGCGACCTGCTGCTGCACCATCCCTACCAGTCCTTCGGCACGGTGATCGAGTTCCTGCGCCAGGCAGCCAAGGATCCCGCGGTGCTGGCGATCAAGCAGACGCTGTACCGCACCGGCAAACAGTCCGTGCTGGTCGACCTGTTGATCGAGGCGGCGCGGGCGGGCAAGGACGTGACCGCGGTGGTCGAGCTGCGCGCGCGCTTCGACGAGGCCGCCAACATCGACCTGGCCACGCGCCTGCAGGAGGCCGGCGTGCACGTGGTCTACGGCATCGTGGGTTATAAGACCCACGCGAAGCTGCTCTTGGTGGTGCGCCGCGAAGGGCGCCGCCTCAAGCGCTACGTGCACCTGTCGACCGGCAACTACCATCCGGGCACGGCGCGGGCCTACACCGACCTCGGGCTCCTGACCTGCGACGCCGAGATCGGCGAGGACGTGCACAACCTGTTCAGCCAGCTGACGGGCATGGGCCGGGTGCGGCGCCTCTCGAAGCTGATGCAGGCGCCCTTCACCCTGCAGCACACCCTGGTCGAGCGCATCGAGGCGGAGGCCAGCGAAGCCCGTGCCGGGCGCCCGGCGCGGATCGCAGCCAAGATGAATTCCCTGACCGAGCCCGGCATCATCCAGGCGCTGTATGCCGCTTCCATGGCCGGCGTCGAGATCGATCTGATCGTGCGCGGAGCCTGCTGCCTGCGGCCGGGCCTGCCGGGGATCTCGGAGCACATCCGCGTGCGCTCGGTGATCGGGCGCTTCCTCGAGCACCATCGCGTCTATTACTTCCACGCGGCGGGCGAAGAATCGGTCTTCGCCAGTTCGGCCGACTGGATGTTTCGCAACTTCTTCCGGCGCGTCGAAGCCTGCTTCCCGATCGAGGACAAGGACCTGCGTCGTCGGGTCCTGACCGAGACGATCGAGCTGGCCCTGCTGGACGATGCGCAGTCCTGGGCGATGCAGACCGACGGCTCCTACCGGCGCGTCAAGGCCGGCGAAAAGCCGGTTTCGATGCAGCTCGAGCTGCTCGAGAAGCTCTCCGAACGCATCGATCGCCCCAAGGAGCGCCGCCCCGCGGGTTCAGCGGAAATCGAGCCGAAAGCCGATGTCGTCGAGCAGGGCGGCCTCGTCGCCGAGGTCGGCCAGGGCCAGCGGATGGGCCGCAAGCCAGCCGTCGGGAAACCGAAGCCGAAGCTGGCTGCGCGCAGGGCTCAGGACAAGCGTCGGTAGGGGCGTAGCCCCGCGGTCGCGGTTCAGCAGCACCGCCAGGCGCAGCAGCACGGCCATGTGCAGGCCCTGGCGTGCGTGCAGCGGCGCGGCTTCCGCGAACTGATTGGCGGTCAGCTTGCGCCGGTGCGAGCGCACCAGCAGGGCCAGGAAGCGCTGGTCGTCCGCCGAGAAACCGGGCAGATCCGAGTTCTCGAGCAGGTAAGCGCCATGCTTGTGATAGCCCGAGTGCCGGATCGCCAGCCCGATCTCGTGCAGCCGCGCGGCCCAGGTCAGGAATTGGGCCGTGCGCTCGTGCTCGAGGCTCCAGGCGCTGTGGCACTCGGCCAGCAAGGCCCGGGCCGTGTCGGCCACGCGGCTGGCCTGGGCCCGGTCGACGTGGAAGCGCTCTTCGAGCTGTGCGATGGTCTGATCGCGGATGTCGTGGTGGTGGATGCGCCCGATCAGATCGTAGAGCAGGCCCTCGCGCAGGGCCTGGGCCGAGGTGCGCATGCGCTCGAGGCCCAGCACGCGGAACGTGGCCAGCAAGATCGCCAGGCCGCCGGGAAGCACGGGGCGGCGATCCTCGGTCAGTCCTTCGAGGTCCAAGGCGGACAGGTCGCCGGCATCGAGCAAGCGCTGCTCGAGGCGCTCGAGGCCGCGGCGGGTGATCCCGCTCTCACTGAGGCCCTCGGCGATCAGGATCGATTCGATGGCGTTGGCGGTGCCCGAGGAGCCGACCGCATCCTCGAAGCCGAGCTCCAAGAAACGCTGGCGCAGGGTCACCAGCTCGCCGCGCGCCGCCACGCCGGCGCGCTCGAAATGGCGCGCGCTCAGGCGCCCATCCTCGAAATAGCGCTCGCTGAACGAGACGCAGCCCATCGAGAGGCTCTCCGCGGCCAGGGGCTTGAAGCGCTCGCCGATCACCAGTTCGGTGCTGCCGCCGCCGATGTCGATCACCAGACGCCGGCCGCCGTCGTCGGCCAGGTCGTGGGCCACGCCCAGGTAGATCAAGCGCGCCTCCTCCGCTCCGGGCAAGACCTCGATCGGGAAGCCCAGGGCCGCCTGGGCCTTGCGCACGAAGGCCCGCGTGTCCTTCGCGCGGCGCAGGGTGTTGGTGCCGACCGCGCGCACGTCCTCGCTGGAGAGGCCCTTGAGGCGCTGACCGAAGCGCGACAAACAGTCCAGCGCACGCCGCAGAGCCGGACCGGCGATATGACGGGTCTCGTCCAGCCCTTCGGCCAGCCGGACCGGCTCGCGCAGCCGGTCGACGACCTGCAGCTGGCCCGCGGTCCAGCGGGCGATCACCAGGTGGAAGCTGTTGGAGCCCAGGTCCACCGCCGCCAGGGTCGTGCCCTCGCGGGGCAGGCCCTCGGAGGGCTTCCAGTCGAGGCTCGGGGGGGCGATCTCGGAGGTCGGCTTCGCCATGGGTCCCCGATTATCGGGATCCGGCCGGGCGGCGCGAAGCGTGGCGCCCGCCTGGCTTGGTTAAACTTCTTGCATGGCACGCCGCTCCGCGCCCCCTCCGGCCGAATCCGAGGCTCCCCAGAATCCCGAGCCGCCCTTCGATCAGCGCCTCGAGCGCCTGGAAGCCCTGGTGCGCGAGCTCGAATCGGGCAATCTGGGCCTGGAGGAAGCCATCGCGCGATACGAGCAAGGCGTGCAGCTGCTCAAGGGGTGCCATTCGACCCTGGAGCGCTTCCGCGCCCGCGTGGAGGAACTCTCCGCAGCGGATGGAGCTTTGGCCCCCTTCGCGGCCGACCCCGATGGGGAGGCCTTGGACCCGCGAGCCGAGGACCGCAGCGCCCCGGGGGAACGCCCTTGAGCGCGGGGGCCCGCGAGCCCGCGGGGCAAGCGCGCCTCGACCCGTCCGACGACCGCTCGCCGCAGGACGGCTCGGGGGCCCAGGCCGGGGGGACGGGATCCGACGGAGGCGCCGCCGTCGGCCCTGGTTCGACCCCGCCCAGGCTCGGCACGGACCGGGATGAAATGCTGATCGCAGGCCTCGAGGCGGCCCTGAGCCAGGCCCGGGCCGCGGTCGAGGCGGGCCTGGCCCGGATGCTCGACGGGGCCCTTGCCCCCGGTCCCGGCGAGGGCCCGGGCGTGCCCGCTCGCCTGGCCGAGGCCCTGCGCTACTCCCTGTTGGGCCCCGGCAAACGCCTGCGCCCGATCCTGACCCTGTGGACCTGTCAGGCCTTGGGCGGCAGCGCCGAGGCGGCCCAGCGCCCGGCCCTGGCCCTCGAGTGCCTGCACACCTACAGCCTGGTGCACGACGATCTGCCGGCCATGGACGACGACGACCTGCGCCGCGGCCGGCCCACCTGCCACGTGGTCTTCGGCGAGGCCCTGGCGATCCTGGTGGGGGACGGCCTGCAGGCCCTAGCCTTCGAGCTGCTCGGGCAGGCCGGACCGCGGGCGGGCGAGATGGTCTTGGAGCTGGCCCGGGCCAGCGGGGCGGCCGGCATGGTCGGGGGACAGGTTCTGGACCTCTATCCGGCCGATCGCCTGGCGGGGCTCGCGGGGGTGCGCCACATGCACGCGCTCAAGACCGGGCGCCTGTTCGAAGCCGCCCTCGTGCTCGGGGCTCTGGCCGCCGATCCGGGGGGCCGCGCCCCCGCCGGGCGCCTCGAGCAGGCGCGGCGCCTCGGACGTTCCCTGGGCCGCCTGTTCCAAGCCATCGACGACGTGCTGGATGGCACCGCCAGCGCCGAGCAGCTCGGCAAGACCCCCGGCAAGGACCAGCAGCGCGGACGGGACAATCTGGTCGAGCATCTGGGGCTCGAGCAGGCTCGCCGGGAGGCCGAGCAGGCGGCCGAGGAGGCCCGCCAGGCCGCGCGGACCCTGCTCGCTGGCCAGCCCGCCTCCGACGCGGCCCGCGCAGGGTCCGCGGCCTGGCTGATGGCCCTGCCGCTGGCGCTCCTGGCGCGCGGTCGTTGAGGCCCCCCGGCGGGGGTTGCTCGGCCTTCGCAGAGCCGCGAGATGGGGCCCTGGGGAGCTGGCCGGGGCTTGGGGCCGGCCTGCTTCGGCTTGTGGGAGTCTCCGGGGCTCGCAGGGACCGATGCGCTGCAACCGCTGCGGATCGAGGCTCGCGGGGCGCCTACAGCGAGGCTCCGGCGGCCCCAACCGTCGGCTGACGCCGGGTGCCCCGCGCGCCGGGGCTGGGCCCGAACCCCCGGCAGCCCGGGGGAAGCCTTCGATTTCTGGGCTAAGATCCGACATCCAATCGGCCTCCACGGCCCCCCATGAGTTCGAACCGGCCCGATTCCGCCGCCCCCGCGTCCGCCGTCCAGGGTTCGAGCCTGTTGGACGGGATCCGATCCCCCAGCGACCTGCGCGCTCTGCCGGTCGAGCGCCTGCCGGCCCTGTGCGAGGAGCTGCGCGGCTTTCTGTTGGAGTCGGTGCAGTCCACGGGCGGGCACCTGGGCAGCAATCTGGGCGTGGTCGAGCTGACCGTGGCCCTGCACCACGTCTTCGACTTCACCCGCGACCGGCTGGTCCTGGACACCAGCCACCAGAGCTATCCCCACAAGGTGCTCACCGGCCGGCGCGGCATGTTCCCCAGCCTGCGCCAGACCGGCGGTTTGTGCGGTTTCACCAACCCGCACGAATCGCCCTTCGACCTGTTTCACCTCGGCCACGCGGGCACCTCGATCAGTTTGGGCGTCGGCCTCGCCATGGCCGCAGGTTACGAGGAGCCGCGGCCCCACGTCGTCGCGTTGATCGGCGACTCCTCCCTGGGTGCCGGCGTGGCCTTCGAAGCCCTCAACCACGGCGGGCTGCGCGGCGACAAGCTGCTGGTCGTGCTGAACGACAACGAGTGGTCGATCAGCAAGTCGGTGGGCGCCCTGGCGCGCTACCTCTCACGCATCCGCAGCAACCGGACCCTGCAGCGCGCTTCCCAGGAAATCCACAGCCTGATCGCCTCGATCCCGCTGATCGGCGACCGGGTCGAGCGCACCCTCGATCAGGTGCGCGAGGTGCTGCGCCACACGATCGTG
>JBILNK010000017.1:0-38234 GCA_044375105.1 Planctomycetota bacterium | reverse complement strand
TGCGCCCGAGTGGTCAGACCGGCCCCGCTGCATGCGTTCGGGCGGCCACCCGGCGGTCGCATCGGCCGGGAGCCGCGGGCGGGAGCCGCGGGCGGGCGCCGACCCCGGCCGTGGCCTTGGCCACGCCCGAGCGATCGACTCGCCGAGCGACGGCCTGACGCCGCAGGCCTGCCCCCCGCTTTCAGCTTCCGCCGCAGCCGCCGCAGCCCCCGCCCCCGCAACTCGAGCCGCCATCGCCCGAGCCGCCGTGGCTCCAGCCGCCGAGGCCGCCGGGCGTGCAGCCCGATCCGCCCTCGCTGCCGAGCACCGGCCGGACCGCGCGGTGCAGCGCTTCATGGGGTCCTCCGACCAGGATCGCCGTGCCGAACAGCGCCACGGCCAGGGCCGAATCGGCGGGCGGCGTCGGCGCGCCCAAGCGGCGCCTGCCCGCGCCGGGCGGAGCGCAGCGCCGGCGCAGTTCTTCGAGCGCCTGCTTCCCGGCCAGGGTCGGGCGCGCCCGGGCGAGGGCCTGGGTCGTCGCGAGCGCCAGCCCCCCTCCGAGCAGCAGCTCGAGCACCAGGAATCCGACCGGGTATCCGCTGGCCAAGCCCTGGAGGATGCGCGCCCCGGCCAACAGCAGCAGGACGCCGAAGACGAGGGCGAACGGCCCGGCGACCTCCTCCGGCCGGCGCCGCGGAATCCAGAGGCCCCCTGCGTCCAGCTCGCGCTCGAGCGTCAAGGGGGCGGCCTGGAAGCCGCGCCATGCGGATTGGAGGCTTCCGCCCGACAGGCGCAACAGCTCGGCTTCGGCGCCGGCCAGGTCCCCGCAGGCGCGACGGGTCCCCAGGCGCCCCGCATAGCCAGCGTGGCCGCCGGCGCCAGGCCCTGCCCGTGCGCCGGTGGAAGCTCGGACGGGTCCCGAAGCGGGTCCTGTTCGGGGCCTTTCACCCTGGAGCCGCGGACGGCGCAGCGAGCCGGCCGGCGAGGCTGCGGCGGCGCTGCCAGGGCCCCTGGGCCCTGCTCAGGCGCCCGGGCGGGGGCGGCCCACGACGACGATGTGGAACCCGAGCAACGACAGGCCCGGCACGGCGCACAGCAGCCGGTCGAGGCGGATGAAGAAGCGCGTGATCCAGGCGTTGCCGGGCACGAAGCGCAGCACGCCGAGGTGGTCGGGGAAACCGGCGAAGACGTAGGCAAAGACGCCGTACTTCTTGACCGTGTGCATCTCGAAGCCGGCGCGCCGGCAGAGCTCGAGGATGCCGCTCTTGGTGAAGCCTTCGTCGCCTTCGTCGAAGTGCTTGGATTTCTTGTAGAGGATCTTGCGCGCCAGGCGGATCAGCGGATTGTCGTTGCAGGGCTCGCTCATGAT
This sequence comes from Planctomycetota bacterium, assembly GCA_044375105.1. Classification (GTDB taxonomy): domain Bacteria; phylum Planctomycetota; class UBA1135; order UBA1135; genus JBIKLM01. The sequence continues at coordinate 36,886 of JBILNK010000017.1, read as the reverse complement.
CAGCACGCCGTCCGGCTTGAGCGCGCGCCGGCAGTGGGTCAGGAAGCCCACGTGGTCGCGGGTGTGGTGCAGCGAGCCCTTGCAGAAGACCACGTCGAAGCAGCCCGGCTTGAAGGGCAGCTTCTCGGCGTCGCCGGTGACCAGGCGCGCCCCGGGCACGTACTGGTCGCTGACCTTCAGCATCGCGTGGCTGATGTCCAGGCCGATCGAGCCGGGGTGATGCGCCTCGAGCTCGGCCAGGAAGAACCCGGTGCCGCAGCCCAGGTCCAGGATCCGGCGGGCCCCCGCGGGCACGTGGCGGATCATCTCGGCGTGCCAGTCTTGCTGGAACAGGCGCGAGAATTCGAAGCTGTAGCGGTAGGCGTAGCGCGGCGCGAGCTCCTTGTGCAGCTCGATCTGGGCGCGCGCGTTGGCGCTGGGGGCGGTCGCTTGGGCCACGGCAGGCGGGGTTCGGGGGGGGAGCTGACCGAGTCTAGCCCCCCACGGGACCGGAGCCGTCCGCAGGCGCTGGGGGCGCGCCGCCCGTGCGGCGCGCAAGCCCCATCCACAGGTGGCCCAGGAGGCCCAGCAGGACCACGTTGGCGAGCTGCACGAGGTGCGCGGCCACGCCGGAGGCCAGGGCTACGTCCCCGGGCACGCCCAGGAGCCCGAAGCCGATCTTCCAGCCGGCTTCCTGGGTGCCGAAGCCCGCGAAGCCGTTGACCGGCAGCAGGTTGAACAGCACCGCCAGGCTCGAGCCCAGGCAGGCCTCGAGATAGCCCAGGTCCGCGGGCAGCCCGGTGCCGCGGGCCAACACGGCGTAGAACTGGAACACCAGGGCCCAGATCGCCGCGGTCAGGAGCCAAGCCAGGGCCAGGCGGGGCCCAGCGGCCGCCAGCCGCAGGGCAGCGATGCCTTCGCCGGCCTTGGCCAGGAGCCGCGCGCCGAAGGGGTGGCTTTCGAGGCCCAGGCGCCGCAGCAGGCTCTGCAGGAGGCGCGCGGGGCGGTCGGGGACCAGCGCCAAGCCGGTCAGAGCCAGGCCGCCGAGCAGCGCCGCGCTCCCCACGCTCGCCATCCACGGGGCCTGGGGGAACCGGCCGCGCAGCGCCAGCAGGATCGCGCCCATGGCGGCCCCCAGCACGGCCAGATCGAGCAGCCGCGAGACCAGCAGGCTGGCCAGGCCGCGCGCCGCCGAGAGGCCGGTCAGCGAGCGCAGATACACCACCAGCGTGGCCTCACCGGTCTTGGCGGGCAGCACGTAAGAGGCCAGGTTGTGAGCCGAGGAACAGGCCAGCATCGCCAGGGCGCCGGGCCGCTGGCCGGGCGGGATCAGCACCTGGTAGCGCAGGGAGCGCACCCAGTGGATCGCCAGGTGCACGCCCAGGGCGGTCCAGTAGGTGCGCGCCTCGAGGGCGCGCAGGGAATCGGCCAATTCGGCGGGGCCGATGCCACCCCACTCGAACAGCAGCCACAGCAGCAACCCTGCGACCGCCAGGCTGAGCAGGAAACGGCGCAGGAGCTTCACGCCGGGCTCAGGGCAGGTAGCGGTACAAGCCGCCGGACTGGCGCGCCAAGCCTTCGAGCACGCCGAGCTCGAGGCCGAAGGCGATCGCGTGCACGCGGATGCCGCGCCAGCGGTTGCGGGCCGCGAAGGTCTTGAGGATCGCCGCCGGCTGGACCACGCCGCCGACGTTGGGCTCGCCGTCGGAAAGCACCACCAGGGTGTCGACGTCCGCGTGGCCGAGGGCGCGCTCGAGCGCATCCCACAGGTTGGTCTGCGAGCCCGGCCGCAGCCGGGCCACGAACTCGAGCGCCTTCTTGAGCCGAGCCGGGGTCGCGGGCTCCGGCCCGCGGCCGAAGCTGCGCACGGACGAGTCGAAGGTGATCACGTCGAAGGCCACCGCTTCCGGCAGCGCCTTCAGCGCCCGCGAGAGCTCGGCCTTGGCGACCTCCATGCGCGACGCCCCGCGCAGCTCCGGGTCCGTGGTGGTCCCATCGGGCGCGGTCGGCTGGGCCATCGAGCCCGAGACGTCGATCGCGAACACGATGCGCTCGCCGCGCAGGCGGATCCCGAAGAACTCGCTGCTGGCGGTGCTGGTCTCCTCGGCCAGGTCCAACCGGGTGGCGCGGATCTCCGCCGCCCGCTCGGCGCTGAGCGGCACCTGCCCGCGGCCGCGCTCCTCGTACCAGCGCGCCCACAGCTCCGGCACCTCGCCGAAGGGCTGGCCGCTGAGCTCGCCGAGCAACGCCACCGCATCGGGCAGCACGCGTTGCCCGAAACCCGGCAAGGCCGCCACCAAGAGCTCGATCGATTCCGGGCGCCGCAGGCGGCCCAGGGCGCGCACGGCCGCCAGCTGGTCGGAGAAGTCCGCGCTGGAGAGCGCGCGCTCGAGCTCGGCCCGCGCCAGATGGCCGGCCTCGGCCAGCTCGCCGAGGGCCGCACGAACCAGCTCGGGGCGCCGCTCGCGACCCGGCAGCGCGCGCAGCCATTCGGCCAGCTTCGCGTCCTGCGCGTAGCCTTCCGAAGCCACCGAAAGCGCCAGCCCCGCCAGGTACGGGTCCTTGAGCCGCGCGATCAGCCCGGGCAAGCCGGCCGGCCCCTTGGCGCGCGCCAGGGCGGGAGCGGCGCGCTCCTGGATCGACAAAGCGCGGTCGTCCAAGCACTTGTCCAGGGCAGCCGCCAGCTCCGGATAGGTTCCAGAGCCCAGGGCGTCCAAGCGGAACAGGCGCTCGACGCCTTCGCTCTTGGCCAGCTCCTTGCCCGCCAGGGCCGCCACGCGCGGATCGGCCAAGGCGCCGAGTTCCTGGGCGAATTCGAGCGCCGTGCGGCGGTCGGCGTTGTGGCGCTCGCTGCGCGCGTCGAAGTCCTCGATCCGCAGGGCGGCCAGCCCGGCAGAAAAGGCCGGTTCGAGGGCCTCGCCGCCGCTCGAGAAGGCCCACAGGCGGCCCGCCAAGGCGCGCTCTTCCGGCGGCAGGGAGGCGTCGGCGAAGGTGCGCTGGCAGCGCTCCAGGGCGCCCGCGGAGCCGCGCGCCAGCCACTCCTCGAGGGCCAGGCGCCGGAGGCCCGATTGCTTGTCGTCCAGGGCCGATTCGATCGTCGCCGCGGGCTGCTGGGCGCGGGTGGCAGCGAAAACGCGCTCGCGCAGCAAGGGCAGGTTCTCGCCGCGCTTGCCGGCCGGGACGCGCTGGTCCCACTCGCCCCGCGCGGCCGTCAGCAGGGCCGGCGAGAGCCGCAGCAGCAGCTCGGGATCGGTCTCGGAGAGGACCGCCAAGGCGGCCGCGCGCGATTCCGCCGAGCCGCGGCCGAGCAGCCGATCCCCGAGGCGCTCGCGGGCCGCGGGGCTGAAGCGCGCCAGGGCCCGCACGGCGGCGGCCTGCTCGCGCGGATCGGCTTGTTTTTCCTCGAGGCGCGCCTCGAGCAGCGCCTCGACCTCGGCCGCCAGGCCCGGCTCGGCCTCGGCGAAGCCGGACAACGCCGCCAGCAGGCGCGCGCGGGTGGCGCCGCTGCGCAGGCGAGCGAGCGCCTGCTGGAACCAGCTCCAAGCGGCCGGCGAGCAGCTTTGGGCCAGCTCCAGCAGGCTGGCCTCGGCCACGAATTCGCCGTCGGCTTCGATCGCGGCCAGCAGGGTCTCGAGGGAGGCGTCCGCAGCCTGTCCGGGCCCCCGTGCGGGGGCGGCGCGGCCCAGCGGCGCGGCGATGCAGAGCAGCAGCAGGCCGGCGAGGGCCCACAGGCGGGCCCGGGGTCCTACGGATTGGCGCTGGCCGGCCCGAGCCCGGCGCGAGTTCTCCGCCGCCGGGGAGCCGCCCGGGCGGGAAGCCGAGCGGCATGCACCGGTCGGCCGGCTGCCGATCCCCGGGATCGGCGCCAGCTGCGCACAAGCGGCCCCTTGGCTCACGGAATGTAGATGCTGGTGCCGCCGGAGTCCTCCGACAGCCATTGCAGGATCGGCAGGTCCAGGCCCACCCGCACGGTGTGGATCTTGACGCCGCGATCGCGGTTTTGACCCGCGACCCAGCGGCGGATGGCGGCCGCTTCGATGATCTCGCCGACCGACGGCTCGCCGTCGCCCAGGAAGATGATCGTGTCCACGTCGGGATCCTGCAGCGCGGTCTGGATGCCGCCGAACAGGTTGGTGCCGCCCGAGGGCACCAGCTTGGTGACGTGCTCCTTGGCTTGCTCGATCACCTCCGGGGTGGCGCGCTGCAGGACTTTCTGCCAGGGGCGCGGCTTGTCGGAGAAGGTCACGATGTTGAACAGGGCGTTCGGATCCAGTCCGTCCAGGGCCTTTTTGAGCTCGGTTTTGGCGGCCTCCATGCGCGTCGGCCCGGTCATGCCGGTGTAGGGGCCGCGGGTCTTCTCCTCCATCGAACCGGAGGTGTCGATCACGAAGCAGACGCGGTGGGATTCGATGCGCAGGCCGAAGAAGCGCGTGCCGGTGGTCTCGTCCAGGGAGCGCTCCTTCTGCTCCTCGATCAGCTTGTCGAGTTCGGCTTGGCTGATCAGCTCGGGCGGACCGCTGAGCTGGGCGTGCCAATTCTTCCAGGCGCCGGCATTCTTGCCATAGGGCTGGCCGGTCATGCGGAACAGGATGTCGGTCAGCTCGCGCGCCATGCGCCCGGTCTCCTGCTGGAGCTGGGCCACGATCCAGCCCACGCCCTCGGGCAAGCGCAGCACCTCGACGCCTTGGGCGGCGGCCAGGCGCGTCGACCAGGCCGGCGAAACCAGGGCCCCTTCGACCAGCTTGGCCGCCTGCTCGTCCCGCAGGCGCACCAGCTCGCCGATCGAGGCGTTGCGCAGGAACTCGGCCTCGCCCGTGGCGAAGCCGCGCAGGCGCTCGGCCCAGGCCGGATCGGTGCCGCGCAGGGTCGAGAGCGCGCGCAGGATGGCCGCCAGCTCGACCGGATCCTCGAGCTTGTCGATGGCCTTCTCGAGGGGCTCGACCGAACTCTGCTGGCCGCGCTTGGCCAGCTCCTCGATGGCCGCGGCGCGCACGGCGGAGTCCTTGTCGCGCAGCAGCTTCTCGAGCGCCGCCACGAACTTGGCGTCGCCGTAGCCGGTCAGGGCGCGGATGCCGAACTGCAGCTCCTCCGGCTTGCCCTTGCCAAATTTCTTGGCCAGTTTTTCCTTCTGCTCCTCGTTGGCCCGAGCGGCAAAGACGGCCGCCAGGCCGCGGCGCAGGTCGCTGGGGGTTTCGAAATGCAGCGCCACCGCCACGAGCGCCTCGCCGAACTCCTCGCCCTGCTGGCGCATCAGCCAATCCGCGGCGGCCTCGCGCACGGCCACGGTCTGGCCGCCGTCGCCGAAGACCTTTTGGGCCAGTTCCTTGGTCTCGGGCACGTCGCGGCGCAGCATCTCCGCGACCGCGGCCCGGCGCACATCGCCGTCCCCGTCTCCGGCGGCCTCCTGCAGGTCCTTGACCTCGAGGTCGGAGACCAGCGCCCCGAAAGCCAGCGCGCGCACCTGGCGCAGATCCCAGGGGCGCTTGGCTTCCTCCGGCGAGAGCTTGTCCTCCTTCTTGGGCTTCTTCTTGTCCTTGCCCTCTTCGTCGGCGTCCGGTCCCTTCCACAGGCGCCGGTACCAGCTGCGATCCTCGGCGGTGGGCGACTTGATGTGGCGCCGCATGGCGCCGATGCGCAGCTCGTCGGCGGCGCTCGAATCGACGATCATGGCCAGGAACTGCCGGCCGATGCGCTCGGACTTCGACAGGGAGTCGAGCGCCGCCTGGCTGACCTCCTCGCGCTCGCTGGTGGTGGCCAGGTCCATCAGCGCTTGCATGGCGTCCTGCTCGACGCCGCCCACCCCCGCCAGGCGCCAGAGCTGCTTGGCCAGCCGCAGGCGACCGCCGTCGCTCTTGAGCAGCGGCAGGCCCTCCAGCAGGATCTTGCAGTACTTGGCGTCGCCGCTCTTCGCGAGCCGCGCGATCACGTCCGCAGCGGCGCGATCCCCGTCCTCTTGGAAGGTCTTGGCATCCTCGTCGAGGCTCGGGGTCTTGGCGGCGCCCTGAGCCGTGGCCGGCGCGGAGAGGCCCGCACCGAACAGGGCCAGGGCCAGGGCCTGCAGCAGCGCCAGGCAGCGCTCGAGAACCGGGCGGGTCGCGAGGGGGCGGGACAGCGGGGTCGTGGGGGAATTCATCGGGCGGGAAGAGCGACGCCGGTTGGAACCCGGAGATCCGGGGCCCAGAGGCTACGGCCCGCGGAGCAGGCCGGCAGGCCGGACCCCGGCGGAAACCGTCCCGGGGCTGGTCGCGGACCCCCGGGAACCGGCCGGCCGGGCTCAGCCCGCGGCCGGGGCCGTCCGATAGCCGACCTCCCAAACCCCATAGAACCGCCCGTGGACGAAGCCCAGACCGGCCCCGAACTCCTGCCCGAAGCACGCCTCCATCCCGAGCGGGCGCGGCTCTTGCTGCAGAAGCTGCGCGACCTGAACCTGTGCGCAGAGCGCATCGAGATCGGGGTCGGGTCCTTCGTGGAGCTGGAGGGCTGCACGACCCTGGACCAGCCGGTCGAGAGCGCCCTGCGCTATCGGGTGCGGCTGTGCGACGGGCAGTGGGAGGCCTTGGAATTCGGCTTGGACGCGGTGGGTCTGCGCCTGTGCCGCAGCCGGCCTGGGCAGGGCGGCGAGCCCCGCCACGTGGCCCTGGTGGGCAACGGCGAGGGTCCCCTGACGGCCCCGGACCTGAAGGCCCGCATCGACCCGGAGGGCGCGGGCTCCCGGGAGATGACCCACTTCCTGCGGCGCCTGGTGCGGCTGGCCTACGGGCAGGCTTGAAGCTCTAGAGCAGCGGAAGATGCCCACGAGCCCCCAGGGCAGCCTAGGGATTGGCGAGCGCCAGGCGGGCAGCAGCAGCGCCGGGTAGGCAGGCGGCCTGGAGTTGGATCCGCACGGGCTCAGGAGGGGGGGCCGAAGGAGGCGCCGGCCGGAGGCTCTGTCGGCCCCTGGGCGGCCATCGAGATGAACCAAAATTTGGACTCGGGGGCAGCTCCCGAAGGCTCCAAAGGGGCAGCGGGGAAGGCAACGAGCGGACTCCGCGAACACCCTTTGCACCCGTTACAGCAGGCCTAAGTCTCGACACCGAGATCCAAAATTCGGCATTGCTGCCAATTTTGCATTTTCCTAACTCGCCACCCGTCCCGTAATCGGTACAACGGTCCCACAAAGCGCCGCTTCAGGCCCCCCCCGTTTCGGCTGCCTCCCGATTCCTGGGGCCGATCCCGGGCCCCTGATGCAACCGCGCCGCCCCCCCCCTGCATCGATCCCATGAATAGGAAGACTCGTCTCCCTCTGGGCCTAGGACTGGCCCTGTTGCTTGCCGCCAGCCTGGCCTGGCACCGCACCACGGAGCGGGGGGCCGCCAGCATCCCGGCCCTGACCCCTGCCGCCCGTCCCGACCGTGCCCTGGCGGAACTCCAAGGCAGCGAGCTCGCGGCGCCGGAAGCCGACACGGCGACTCCCGGACGCAACCCCAGCAGGGCGGACGAAACCACGGCAGCGCTGGCGCCGCAAACGCTCGCGCCCCGGGTCGAACTCACAGCCGAAGCGAAGCTACTGCTCGAGCGCGCCGCGGAAGACGTCGCAGAGTTTGAAGCGGTCTCCCAGATGGCCGATTTGCCGGATCAGCGTGCCAGCGGCGACCGCGAGTTTCTCGAGAACGTCGAGCGCATCCAGATCGAAGACCAGCTCGAGCTCTCCGAGCTCGGTCAGCAACTGCACGGCGCCGAGCAGACTGCATCCATGCTGAACAAGTTGAGTAATTGGAATAGCAATGCCAGTGCGAATGACTGACCCAAAAGACACAACTCCCCCCACAACATGCTCACCAAACGACTGATCACAGTACTGCTGACAGGCTGGTTGCTCCAGCCGTCCGCGGTCACTGCGACCCCCACCACCCCCCTGACGTCGCTGTCACCCGTCCAAACGAGCCCAAGCGTGGCTCCGGTGATCGGTCATGTTCGCCAAGCCTCAGGCGCAGGCATCAGCGGCATGACGATCGCGCTATTCGACGCCAGCAACCAAGACCTGATCGAGACCGCAGTCTCAGATCAGACAGGCCAATTCGTGTTCGTCAATCGTCGTCCGGCGATGCACATCTTCGCTCAACCTGCCGCTGGCCAACCATTGGCCGGCCAATGGTTGTTCGATATCGATGGCAGCAACCCCGCCAGCCTGAATCTGACGATCCAAAAGGGCTTTCCCGTCACCGTGACCGCCAAGCGCAGCGACGGCAGCCTGGTCGCCAATGCGGAAGTCCGTGTGTATGACTCCCGGGCGGACCTGCGCGGCAAGATCGGCATCATCGCGCAGCTGCCGACGAGCGCCAACGGCCAAGCCAGCTTCATGGCTCCTTTGACCGCGCACATCGCGGTCATGGCTCCGGCCCAGAATCTGGTGCCTCGCTGGCGCTTCAACCAGCGCATGCAAAACACCAACAATTTCGACTTCGTCTTGGGCCAAGGTGTTGCCCTGCAAGGCAAAGTCTATGGCACCAACCTCCAACCGCTGGCCGGCATCGCCATCGCTGGCTGGTCCTGGGCCGACGGCTGGCACTGGTCCGGCCACCTGAGCACCGACGCTGCCGGAGGCTATGCCTTCGTGGGCGGTGCCCAGCTGACTCAAGTGCACGCCACGGATCCCAGCGGGAGCCACATCTCGAACATCCGCACCTACAACTCGGCCAGCGGCTCGATCCCGGACATCATCATGCCGCAAGGAAATCCTCTGCGCGTGGTGACCCTGGACGCGATCACCGACGCCCCGGTGAGATCCGAAATCCGCTTCTACTCCTATGAAAACGGCACCTGGAGCTGGGGCGGCTACACCAATGAAAACGGCGTCTACGAAGGCAAGGTTTCCGCTTCTTATGCGGTGACCGCCAGACCGCTGAGCGCCAATCACGTGGGCAGCCACCTGTGGAATCGCATCTACGGCGACCCGGAGATCAGTCTCGACATGCGCTCCGTGCGCACGATGGATATCCGCGTGCGCGGCAAGAGCACGGGCGAGCTCCTCGACAACGTCGAGGTCCGAGCCTACACCGACGATTGGATCTACCTGGGCCGCAGCTACACCAATGAGTTCGGCCTGGCCAGCATGCGTGTCCCGACCACTGGCCTGGGTCGATTCTTCGTGCTCGACACCGACAAAGAAAGCATGCTCCGCCCGGGTTGGCACACTGCCAACCTGGCCGGTCCCGAGTCGCTGATCGAACTGAGCCTGCCCATGCTGACCGTGGTGCGAGGCGACGTGCGCGACCTGGGCTCCAACCTCTTGGGCGAGGATGTCATGGTCGTCGCCTTCGATGCGGACACCGGATCGCGCACCGGCATGACGATCGCTCCGGCAGCGACTGGGGAATACAGCATCCGGGTCTGGGAGCGCTACCACCTGACCTTCTCCCCCGCCAACCCGCGGTCCCGATTCTTCCCGACGCAACATTGGTGGAATGAGGCTCCGACCAACTCGAACTCCCACGCACGCAACCCGGCGCGACTGCCGAGCGGCTGGTGGGGCGATGTCCAGGTCAAGAGTTACGAAGATGGCGGCCCGGTGGCCGGCATAACCATCAGCGGTGGTCACCCGAACCGTGTGACCGGCACCGATGGTTGGGCCAAGGACATGCTCTTCCGTCCGGTGTATTCGCTGCGCAATGCGCCGCCTCCGGTTTCGCGCTCCAGCCCGAATCCGATCATCCCGGATATCAACCGGCCCTTCGTGATCATCGAGCAAGACCGCACCCAAGAGAGCGGCAACCCGTTGCCGCCCTTCCAGGTGTTCAACAAGCTCGGCACCGTCGCGACAGGACGGGTCGTGGGCCCGCTGCCCGGTGGCGGCGTGGGACCTATCGCCGGTGTGAGCATCCAAGCCCACGGCGGCCGTCGCCTGCTTGGCCATACCCGCACCGACCGCAACGGCGATTTCGCTGTCTTGGGCGTCAAGTACGACCAGGCGAACAAGTTCACCACCAGCATCTGGGCTGGCCCGGGTGATTCCCAACCCTACCTGCCGGTCGGCTTGAACAACCTGCAGCTGACCGCAGACCTCGCCACCAGCCAGACCCAAAACGTCGGAACGGTGTCCCTGCCGGCCGCTGCTTTCGGCTCTGGAACGGTGGTCGATCCGTTCTCCGAACCGATCACCAACCTGACGGTGTTCTACCACACCTGGTACGGCGGTGCCCTGATCGGGAGCGGACGTATCTCCAGCGATGGGACCTACTACACGAAACTGGCCCCCGCGACCCGTTTCGAGTTCCTCACCCGTTTCTGGAACAATCGCTGGGAGCGCAAGATCTTCGGCAAGAGCTACAACTTCACAGTTGGCCAACAGATCTCGCTCGAGACTGTCCAGATGGGCAAAGCGGCGATCGCAGAGATCCGCACCGTGGCTCCGGTCACGGATTCGGTCGGCTATGCCGCTCCGATCGCCGGCACTTTCGTCCAGTTGATCAATGCCAGCACCGGCCAGGTCTACGATTGGCGTCGCACCGACAGCTCGGGCGAGGCCCAACTGCGGGGCCCGATGGGCGTCAGCCTGAAGCTGCGCTACAGCTTCTGGTACTACACCTACATCATCCAGGGCGTCGGCTATGACCCCGTCTTCAGCGAGTTCTTCAAGCCCCAGGAGAGCGTGCCCTTCACGCTCACCCAGGACCTGACGGACTTTGGCGATGTGTTCATGGTCACCCCCATGCGCACCGAGATGATGGAGCTGCTCCGCTACCTGAGCACGCTTCCTTCCTCTGCCTTCGCGTTCCCCAGCGCGCAGAGCATCTTGACGGGGCTGGCCACCAGCGGGTCCCGGGTCGCCACCCCGGCGGGCGCCAACGTGCTCACCTCCGAGGCCAAGGCCGTCATCGAGGCCGGTATCGACCTCTACAACGACCTCTTGACCAAGTGCAACGATCTGATCTCGGACCCGACTGCGAGGGCCGAAGCCATCAGCCGAGTCAACGCAGTCCTCAATGACCTCGCCCTGCTCTACAACAGCCAGGAGGACGTCTGATCATGCAAGTCTCCCACTTGACCCTGTGTGCCCTGGCCTTCGCGGGCTTCACTTCCGTAGCCGTGATCGCTCTCGCCCCCAAGACGGATGCGGGATCGACCACCGGTACCCCCGCCGTTTCCGCGGCTGAATCCGCCACCGTGGGCGTGATCAACAAGGTCACCAATGCCGTTCTAGAGAGCGACAATGCGGCCTGGGCCTCGCCCCTGTTCAAGGACGCGATGCTCGACATCCTGGCCAACTCCCGCGAGATGGCCATCCTGGGCACCAAGTCCAAGATCAAGCTCGAAGCCAATACGGCCCTGGATACAGCGGCGCGTTTGGTGGATATCGCCATCGGGCGTGTCGACGGCGAAGCCGGCGACAACCAGACGGCCCACCTCAACGATTGGACCGTCGACAGCAAGGTGACCAACCTGCTGCACGGCATGCTGCTGCAGGCCCGCAACGAGGTCTTGCGCGTCAAGATCGACTGAGACCCGTCAGCGGCTAGGCTGGGCGATTGCTTCGCACGCCGACCGGGACATCCCCAGGTCGGCGTGGGCAGGAACCCCAGCGACCGCGCAGCTCGCCTGAGCGACGCGACATGCGGCGCCCGCCGGAGGACGACCTCCGGCGGGCGCCGCCGTCCATTGGCACCTGAGGATCCGCCGGCGCGGGGCTGCAGAGCTCCCGATCGCAGCTCTTGCCGGAGCTCTATCTGGGCCCTCGGATCTGTCGATCGAAGGACATGAACCGGGATTCATCCGGCCAGGAGCAGCTCCTGGCTAGGTTGAAACGTTGTCTCCGCCGTCGACGGCTGGAGGCAACACCGATGCGGCGAGCGCTGGCCTTGATCTACGGGGTTTCGACCCATGCGCTGTTTGGCGCCGGGGTCGCGTGCATGGCCTGGGGACTTTATTCAGGGCTGCAGAACGGGCTCGGCCACCTCGACGGCCTGTTGCGTTGGTTCACCAACGGCTTGCTGGTGCTGCAATTTCCGCTGCTGCATTCCTTGCTGCTGACGTCCCGGGGGCGGAGCCTGCTGGCGCGCCTGGCGCCCCGAGCCCACGGACGCACCCTGGGCTCGACCTTGTTCGCCGCGGCCGCTTCGGTGCAGCTGCTGCTGACCTTCGGGCTGTGGAGCCCCTCGGGCGTCGTCTGGTGGCGGCCGGAGGGGGCGCCGCTGTATGCCCTTCAGGTGGCCTACGGGAGCGGCTGGCTGCTGCTGCTGAAGGCCATGGCGGACGCGGGCCTGGGTTTGCAGACCGGCAGCCTGGGTTGGACGGCCCTGTGGCGCGGAGAATCGCCGCGCTACGGCGGTTTGCCGACCGGCGGCCTGTTCCGTTTCTGCCGCCAGCCGATCTACCTGGCCTTCGCCCTGATCCTGTGGTGCACCCCGGTGTGGTCCCCGGACCGCTTGGCGCTGACCCTGGTTTGGTCGCTTTACTGCGTCGTGGGCCCGCTGCACAAGGAGCGGCGCTATCTGGCCCTGTTCGGCGCCGAATTCGAGCGCTACCGCGCCCGTGTGCCCTATCTCCTGCCGCTCTGGCCGCGCAGGCGGGCCTCGCCGGGGCGCGCAGCCCTGCCGGGCTGAAACCCGCTCAGCCGCGGCGCTCGGCGGGCGGGATCGGCGCGCGCCCGAGCCAGATCCAGGGCAGCACCAGGAAGTCGGCCCCGAAGGCCAGCAGGCTGCCCAGGGCACACAGACCGCCGAAGCGCGCGGTGGGCGCGAAGCCGGCTAGCGAGAGCACGCCGAAGCCGGCCACCAGGGCCGCGGTCGAAAAGGCCGCCGCGGGACCGATCCGATCGAGGGCCCGCAGGCCCGCCGGCAGGGTCTGCTCGCCGGGCGCGAGGCGGCCGGCGTGCAGCAGGTGGAAGGTGTTGTCGACCGCCAGCCCGAGCACGACCGAAGCGACCATCACCGTGGCGGCGTCGAGGCGGAAGCCGAGCGCCCAGGTGGCGAAGAGCACACCGGCGACCGGCACGGCGTTGGCCAGGGCGGCCGCGAGCAGAGGCCGCGGGCGGCGCGTGGCCAACAGGAAGGCCAGCAGGGAGACCAGGGCCGTGCCGGCCAGGCTGGTGGCCAGGGTGCGCACCAGCTCGCTCTGCAGCCGGATCACCAGGGCCACGCTGCCGGTGACCCGTGGGGCGCCGAGGCCGTGCTCAGCAGCAGCGGCGGCGGCCACCTGCCCGGCCTCGGCGGCCAAACGCGCCAGGTTTGCGCCGCCCTGGTCGGCGATGCGCACGCTGAAGCGCAGCAGCTCGCCGGCCGCATCGGCGCGGCCGGCGCGGCGCAGGGCCGGCGGCAAGGCCAGAGCGAGGGCAGCTCCCGCCAGGCCGCTGGCCTCGAGGTCCGCGGCCACGTCTCCGGGCCCGAAGACGGCGACCGCGCCCGGCGATCGCTCGAGCTGCCGCGCGAAGGCTGCGAGCGCCGGGCGCGTCGCCGCTCCGAATCGGCCGGGCAGCAGCACCTCGACGCTCGACAGGGCGCCGCCGGCCGCTTCGATCGCCAAGAAGTCGCGCCGCACCGGGTGGGCTTCCGGGAAGAAACCGAGGCTGTCGCCGCCCGCAGGCGTATACGCCGGGGCGAGCGCGCCAAAGAGCAACAGGGCCGCGCAGCAGAGTCCCAGGGCCAGCGGGCGCCGCAGGCCGGCGATCGCCAGCTTGCGCCAGGGCCAGCGACCGAGGGCCACGGGCGGCGGCGGCGCGGGAGCGAGCCCGACCAGCAGGATCGGCATCAGGGCGTAGGCCAGCGGCAGCCCCACCGCGATGGTCAGCCCCACGGCCAAACCGAGCTCGCGCACGGCCGAGACCGGGCTGCTCAAGAACACCAGGAAACCGACCGCGGTCGTGGCGCCCGCCAGGGCCACGCCGGGCAGCACCTGGCGCCAGGCGGCGTGCAGCGCCAAGGCCGCCGGCACGCCCGCGCGGCGCTGGGCCGCGTAGGCCGAGGCGCCGTGGGCCTGGGCCGCCAGCATCAGCACCAAGACCAGCGGTCCCACCGCCACCAGGATCATGTTCGAGGGATGGCCTATCAGGTGCAGCAGCGCCTGGATGCCCACGGAGCACAGGAGCGCCGGCAGCAGCACCGCCGCGACCAGGCCGATCGAGCGCCACAGGGCGAAGCCCGCCAAAGCCGCCACGACGACCAGCAGCGGCGCGAACCGCCGCTGCACCCGCAGCGCCTCCGCATCGAGGGCCGCGGCCACCAGCGGATGTCCGGCGCATAGCAGCGGCAGCCCGCGCGCCGCGCTGGTTTCAGCCAGAACGGCGAGACGCTGGGCCAGCTCGCGGCGCTCGGCGGGGCCCGCGTTGGGCTCGATGGTCAGCACGTGATCGAGGGCCAGGGTTCCGTCCGAGAGCGCCGTCGCCAGACCGAGGCAGCGCGCCAAGGGCCGATTCGCCAGAGCGGCGAGCCGCTCGGCCAGGTCGCCCCCGGACAAGCCCGGCAGCTCGAGGGGCGCCAGCAGCTCGCCCCGGCCCGGCAGAGCGCGCAGCGCGTCCGGCAGATCGGCCAGCTGCGCGGCGGCGGCGATTCGCTCCGGCGCCGAGTCGGCCGGGAGCAGCGCGCGCACGAGCACCAGTTCGTCGCCGCCGAAGCGCTCGACCAGGGCCTCGTAATCCGGATCGGCGAGGCTTGCGCCACCCCAGCGCGCCAGCCGGTTGTCGGTCTCCCAGCGCGCGCCGAGGCCGGCGGCCCAGGCGATCGCCGCGATCAGCAGCGCCGTCAGGGCGCAGGCGCGCGACCGGGGGCCGAAACGACGCCGCCGAGGATCGCCGCTTGGGCCGCGATCCGCACCGCCAGCCGCATCCACGCCAGGACGGTCGAGCGGGCCGTCGATGGCGCTGGTGTTGGCGCTGCCGTTTACGCCGCCCTTGGCGCCGCCGGGAGCGCTCACGGCTGCGCCCGCCGGCCGCCGGCCGGCCGCCCGGCGCCGTCGCTCTGCTGGGGGCTCGGCCCCGCCACCAGGGCCAGGGCCAAGCGCGTCAGGATCGGAGCGCGGGTCAGGACCGCCGCCAGGGCCGCGAGGGGCCGCGGATGGCGGCCGAGCCAGCACAACAGCCCCGCCAGCCGCCGGCGCGCGAGCAGCTCGCGCCGCAGGCGTCGGATGTGGGCGCGCGAAACGCGGGCTTCCGGCTGGCCGGCCAGCAGCTCGAGGGCCGCGCGGCCCGCGGAGAGCCCGCTGCACAGAGCGACCGTGACCCCGCAGCCGAGCACCGGATCCACGCCTCCGGAGGCATCGCCGGCCACGAAGGCCCCGCCGCCCGCCAAGCGCGGCGGCGGCAGCGCCGCAAGCCGTCGCAAGCCCGGCGGCGTCAGGGGCTCGCCCAGGCAGCGCTCGGCCTCCGGATACAGGGCGCGCACGCGCGCGAACAGCTCGGCGGCGCCGCGCTCCTCGAAGTCCTCGCCGTCCAGCAGCGCGGCGGCGTTGATCTCGCCCCGCGGCAAGGGCGTCAGGTAGAGCTCCGCGCCGCGGCCCAGATGCACCTCGACCGACCCGAGCGGCTCGCGCGCGCGGAAGCGCGCACGCAGGCCCGTGCGCTGGCCGCGGGCCGCCCGCGGCGCGCCGCTCGCGGGCGGGAACAGCGCGCGGGTCACCGCGCCGGAGAGGCCATCGGCGGCCACCAGGGCCGCGGCGCGCAGGCGGCGTCCGCCGGCTGCGATGGCGAAACGCGGCGGCGCCGCGGCGTGCGTCTCGGCGCGCGCCGCGCCCGTGGCCTGCTCCAGGCGCTCCACCGCCGCGTGGGCCGCCAGCCGGGTCAGGGCTCCCGGGCGCCGCGCGGCTTCGCGATCGAGGGCCGCTTCGAGCTCGGCGATCAGCTCCGGCCGCGTCACGGACAGCCCGGCGCTCGGCAGGCGCACGGGCAGCTCCCCGCCGCCCGGCAAGCGATAGCGCACGGACTCGAAGCGCTGGCCCCGGGCGCACAGATCCGCCAAGCCGAGGGTCTCGAGGGCCACGGCGCCTTCGGGCATCAGACCCTCGCCGCAGGGCTTGTCCCGGCGCCCTTGCTGCGGCTCGCACAGCAGCACCCGCGCTCCGCCCTGGAGCGCGGTCAGCGCCGCGGCCAGCCCGGCGGGCCCGGCGCCGATCACGGCCAGGTCGAAATCGGCGCTCTCGGCGGGAGGCATGGCGGAGGTGGGTCGCAAGCGGGGGGGCTCGTGTGCGGCGCTGGCGCTGGCGTGGATCGGCAAACCCGCGCTGGTCTCGAAAATCGGTCGTGCGGAAGGGATCGGGGCCCTCGAGGCCAACCGGCGTCGATCGCGGTACGCCGCTGCGGGCCTCAGGGCGCCAAGGGGCGCCGCAGGGCCACGCGGCCGTCCGGCAGGAAATCGACCAGCAGGGGCGGCGCCTGGGGGCCGCACAGGCGCCGGGCCCAGCGCCCGCTGCGATCGATCAGCAGGGGCCCGCCGGGCTCGAGCGCCGCCAGGACGAGGGTGTCCTGCAGCGCTTCGGCTCCCGCCGCATCCAGCCCGGAGGCATCGACCAGCACCAGCGCGCCGCTGGAGTCGGCGGCCCGTGCCGTGCGCCAGGCCAACAGGCGCTCCAGATCCGCGGGGCCGCCCAGGGCCAGCAGGGCGCCCGGCGAGCAGATGGCCGACCAGTCGACCGGCCCGCTGAGCACGTCCTCGAGCGGCCCCAGGGCCAGCGGGTCCAAGGCCGGCTCCTTGGCGATCGGGGTCTGGCAAGCGCTGGCCGTCAGGGCCAGCAAAGCGCCCGCGGCGAGCAGTCGGGAGCGCCGCGCACTGGGCGGCTGAAGCGTGGAGCGTTGCATGGGATCGAGGTCACCTCCGAGGGTCGAGCGCGGCAACTCTAGCAGCCATCGCCGGAGCGCCTGGCGCGCTTGGAGTTCGGGTGCCCCCGGCGGAATCGGGAGCCCTGCTCGGGCCGGCGCGCTGCGCTGCAAAGCCGCGAGCGAGCCCACATCAGCGCGGCGCAGGCGCCGCTTGGCACCAGGACTCGGGGGCCAGGTCGCCGACGCCCAGGAGCGCCGGCTCGACGGGCCCGAACGACAGGCTCAGCGTGCGACGCGAGCTGCCCTCGAGCTGCACCAGCACCAGCTCCGCCGGGACCCCGTCCAGCGCCCGCAGCTCCGCGCGCACCGCGGCCGGCAGGCCCGGCAGCACGGCCAGCAGCGGGCCCACTCGGCGGCCCTCCGCGCCCGCGGCGCGCCCCTTGGCCTCGAACCACAAGCGCTCGCCGAAAAACAGCGCGTCCCGCTCGGGGCCCGCTTCGCGGCGCGGCTCCCCCGCGGGGGCCAGGGCGAGCGAAGCCTCCAGGCGAGCGATGGTCTTTTCGAGGCTGGCGCCCGCGCGGGCGCGCTGCGCTTCGCTGAGCCCGGACAGCTTGCGGCGCGCCTCCTCGAGCTTGCTCCGGCTGGCCTCAAGCTCCGCTTCGATGGCCACCGGCGGCCCCTCGAGCAGCTGCCGCGTCGGCCGCAGGGAGCGCGCTCCGTCGGCCCCCGACACGATCCAGCGATCTTCGTCGGCCAGCTCGAGCAATCCGCCCGTCTCGGCCCAGAACAGCCGCGCCTCGCCGCTCTCGAGCAGCGCCGCCTGACCCGCCGCTTCGCGCTCGCTCCTCCAGGCGGTGCGCTGGCCGTCGGCCAGCAGCGGCCCCTCTTCGACCGGCCGCCAGAGCAGGTCGAACCAGACCTCGATGCGGTCGCTGACCGTGACCAACACCAGGTCGGGCGGGGTGATGCCATGCTCGCTCATCGGGAACGCCACGCGGCCGGACACCGCCAGTCCGGCGCCGCGCGGGCTGACCTGAGCCTCGAGGCGCCGCCCGTGCGAAACCCCGTGGATCAGGAAATCCCCCGTCAATTCGAGGGTGCGGACCTCGGCGCTGCCCGGCAATGCGCGCGCCTCGGTCAGCTGGAAGCGCAGCTCGGGATAGGTCTTGACGTCCAGGCGGGAGCGCATCTCGTCGTCGCGCAGCCCGTTTTCGCTGTCCAGCTTGGCCGCCAAGGCGACCACCTGCGCGCCGCTGATCGCGCTGTGCTCGGGATAGCCGCTGACCAGGGTCCCCGTCAGGGCGCTGGTGCGAGCGCTCCAATCGTGCAGCGTCGAGCGCCCGTCGAAGCCGACCCGGCTGGCGTCGGCGTCCAGGCGGTAGCGCCGCAGCTGGGGCGCCAGGGGCGGCGCGGGGATCGGCGACTTCGACGGATTCGACGCATCCGGCGTGGCCTGCGGCGCTTGCAGCGACGCCGTTCGAGCATCGACGGGCGCCAGCAGGCCCACGGCGAGGACCCACAGGGACAAAGCTCGGGAGGCGGAGCGGGCCGGAGTGTGCATGGGACTTGGGTCGGCGGCCAGAGCCGCCAGGGCACGGTTTTCCTGGGCGATGCGCGGGATCAGCACCAGGGGATGCAGCAGGTTCAAGAGCAGCAGGCTCCACCAGGCCCCGCCGGCGGCCGGAAAGGCCAGCACTTCGAGGGCCACGGCGGCGTAGTTGGGATGGCGCCCGTAGCGGTAGGGACCAAAGCGCACCAAGCGCTGGCCGCGCCAGGCCGCGGGCAGCACGGTCCAGTAGCGTCCCAGGGCGACCTGGGTGCGCTGGCGCACGGCCTGGGCCAGCAGCAGCGCGGCCAAACCGAGCGCGAAGGGAAGCGTTCCCAGGCGTTCTCCGCGCCACAGGACCTCGGCCAGGGGCGCGACGAAGAACAGCCCATGGAACGCCAGCAGCAGGGGCTCGGGGCGCGCGGGGCCGAAATCCGGCGGCCCCAGGAGGCGCAGGTGGCGCCGCGAGAGGGCCAGCTCGTGCAGGCGCTGGACCAGCAGCAGGCCCGCCAGGGCGAAGAACCAGCCGGGGTCCAGCATCAGCGCGCGGGCTGCGGCGACGGCCAGGGTTCGACCTCGCTCCAATCGAGCAGCGAGAGCTCCAGGGACAGGCCCGGTCCGATCGCGAGCAGCAGCGCGAGCTGCCCGTCGTCGAGGCGCTCGCCCGCGGCCCAAGCGCGCTCGAGCACCGCCAGGATCGACGCCGAGGACAGGTTGCCGGTCTGATTGAGCACGCTCCGGCTGTGGATCAGCGCCCCGGGGTCGAGGCCGAAGCGCTGCTCGTAGGCCTCCAGGATCTTGCGCCCGCCGGGGTGCACCAGGTGCAGGCCGAGCTGCTCGCGCGTGGCGCCGCTCGCGCGCAGGAAATCCAGCACGGCCGGCGGCAAGCGTTCCGCCACGATGCCGGGCAGCTCGCGCTCGAGCACGATGCGCAGCCCGTGGGTGCCGACGTCGAACCCCATCACGCCGGCGGAATCGGGGATCAGGCGGGAGCCCGAGGCCAGGAGGCGCGGCCCCGGCCCCTCCGGGCGCACCACGGCGGCCGCCGCCCCGTCGCCGAACAGCACCGAGGCCACCAGGTTGGTGCGCGACTGGTCGCCCGGGCAGAGCGTCAGCGAGCACAGCTCGACGGCGGTCACCAGCACGGTCTGCCCGGTGCGCGCCAGGCTGCCGGCCAGCCCGAGCGCCAGGGCGCCCGCGGCGCAGCCCGACTCGGTGATCGGAAAGCGGCGCAGGTCGTGGCGCAGGCCGAGGCGCGGCACGAGGCCCACGTCCAGGGCCGGGATGGCGATGCCCGTGCAGGACACGTCCACGATCGCGTCGACCTCGGAGGCCTCGATCCCGGCGCGCTCGAGGGCCAGCTCCGCGGCCCGGGCGGAGAGCTCGAGGGCCGCACCGTGGTAGCGCCGGTTGCGGGCGCTGAAGTCGCTGCGCCCGAGCACCGCTTCCGGCGGCTCGACGAGGTAGCGCCGCTCGACGCCGGAGCGGCGCACCAAGGACTCGACCCGCGCAGGATCCTCGGCGGGGAACAGCCGCAGCAGCACCTCCAGGGTGCCGCGCTGGTCCACCGCGTGCTCGGGGAAAGCGCTGGCGACCGAGGCCACGAAGGCGGGGTGGGAGCGAGCTTGGATCATCGGGTCGGAAGGCATCGAATACGGGTCTGACTACACCGGCGGGACCTCCAAGGTCCCATGACGGCCCGGTCATCTTGGAACCCGGCGCGCGGCAGCGCAGGCGAGAGCCAAACGGAAGCCAAGGGTTCCCGGAAAATTCGCACGCTTGGCCAGGGAATCGGAGCCCGTGCCTGGATTCGTGCAGATTTCTAGCTGCCCGACCGAGCCGCCGGTCCGAGCTCGGCCGGCGAGGCCAAGAGTCCGCAGCGCCGGCCGCGATCGCGCCCTCCGCGCAGCGATCGCACCGGGCGGCTGCAGCTCCCGGGCCCCCGGTCGCGTGGGTCCGCTACGGGGCAGCCAGGACATCTGTTCCCTCCCTGCCGATCGAACGACCGCCGCGTCGATCGCCGCCAGAGAGGTCGCAGGAGCGCGGGTCGGCCGCATCGAGCGTCGCGGAGCCGGACGGACAGCGCCTGGGCTTCGGGAACCCGTGGGGACGACGGCCTCCCGCGGCCTCCAGGGCAGCCCGCGACCACGACTGCCGTGATCCCGCCGCGGCCCCGGAGCTCCGTCGTCGATCGCGCCGCCGCAGCCTGGGGGGGCGGCGCGGTTGGCGCCGCGCTCCAGGGAGGCTCCGATCGGATGCCGCGGCAGCGGCGCCCCGGGGCGGGGCTGCGGGATCGACAGAGCAATGGGGCTTTGCGCGCGCGGATTCCCGGCGCCGTGGCCATCCTCGACGGCCCGCGCGGGGCTGAGGGCGGCTGCACCGGGGCCGTTGCGCCGTTGCCCCCTGCCGATCGAAGCGCTGCGCTGGTGCGGCTTCAAGGCGCCCCCAAGCTCGCGCCCAGGGCGCGCTCCAGGGCCAGCTCGGAACGGCCCCGCTCGAGGCGCGCCTCGATCCAGAGGCGCCGCGCGCAGAGCCAGGTGCGCTGCGCTTCGAGGCGCGCGCCGAGGTCGCGCTCGCCCAGTTCGAACAGGCGCTCCGCCAGGGCCCGGTTCTCGCTCGCGCTGGACAGCAGGCCGGACTCGATCTCCCGCACGGCCTGTTCGGCGGCCGCCCGGCGCTGCCGAGCCGCGGACAGCTCGAGCTCGATCTCAACCGCCAGGGCGGCGCGCTGCTTCTCGAGGCTCTCGAGGCGCGCCTCGGCGCGGGCCACCTGGGCCAGGTTCTGATCGAAGATCGGCAGGCGGATCGAGCCCGCCAGGCCCGTCAGGAAAGTCATGGCGCTGCCGCGCTCGGGGCGTTCGCCGCTCAGGCCGGCCTGCGTTTGCGGGCGCCGGCGGCGCTGGCGCTCGAGATCGAGGTCGGCGCGGGCTGCAGCGATCGAGGCCTCGAGGGCCGCCAGGTCCAAACGCCGCACGGATTCGAGCCCCAGGGGCCGTCCGGAACCATCCAGGTCCTCCGGCGGCGCGGGCGGCGGCTCGATCAGGCGCAGCTCCCCGAGGCCCGCGCCCAGGGACAGCTGCGCGGCCAGGCGCTGGCGGGCCAGAGCGAGCTCGAGGGCCGCGCGCTCGACCTGCAGGGCCGCCGCCTGGGCCTCCGCGCGCGACAGGCCCGCATCCAGCCGGTCGATCTCCCCCAGCTCGGCCCGGCGCCGGGCCAGCTGGCCGAGCCGCTCTGCCGCTTCGGCGTCCTGCCGCACGGCCTCCAGCGTCGCTTCGGCCGCCAGCGCCTCCAAGAATGCGGCCTTGGTCTCGGCCACCAGCTCGCCGGCGAAGCGCGAGAGCTCGAGGATGCGCTGGTCGAGCAGCGCTTGGGCCTGGCCCTGGCGCGCCTCGAGCTCCCACAGGCTCGAAACGCTCTGCAGGAGGTCGAATCCGTAGCGCGTCTGGCCGCCGCCCGAGGGCCACAGGAAGGCCAGCCCCAGGCTCGGGTTCTCGAGCAGCCCGGCCTGGGCGAAGGCGGCCCGATCGACGCCCAGCTCGGCGAAGCCGGCCTGCAGGCGCAGGTTCAAGAGCAGGGCCAAGCGCTGGGCCTCGCAGAGCTCGAGCCCGTCGAGCGCGGCTTCCGCGACCAGCTCCGCCTGCTCCTGCGAAGTCAGAGGCTGCTCGGGATCGTGGCTCTCCGTGAAGCCGCTGCGCTCGGCGATCAAGGCCCGCGCCCGGGCCCGATCGGGGCCCGCGTCGGGCGCGGCCTGGCAGGCCGCGAGGCACAGCGCCAACAGGAGGGCGCTACAGATCCGATTCGAGCCCATCTTCGGCCTCCAAGGTGGCTGCGGGGGCGGGCTGCGCATAGCGCAGGAACAGGGACGGCAGCAGGGCCAGGCTCAGCAGCGTGGCCGAACCCAGTCCGCCCAGGATCACGAACGCCATCGGCGCGAGGATCTCGTTGCCGGGCTCGCCGGCGCGCAGGGCGATCGGCACCAGGGCCAGCCCGGCGGCCAGGTTGGTCATCAGGATCGGCGCCAGGCGCTCGAGCGCGCCGCGCTCGACCGCGGCGGCCAGATCGGCCACCCCGCTGCGCTCGATCTGGCGGATGTGCGCCACCAGCATGATGCCCGAGCGGGCCGCCACGCCGAACACGCAGATGAAGCCGATCAGCGAGGCCACCGAAAGCACCCCGCCGGAAAGCCACACGCCGGCCACGCCGCCGACCAGGGCCATCGGCAGGCTGGCCAGCACCAGCCCCGCGTCGCGCCACGAGCGGAAGCTCTGCTGCAGCAGCAGCGCGATCGCGCCGAACACCAGGGCGCCGATCCAGCTCAGCCGCCGCTGGGTGGCCTGGGCGCTTTGGAACTGCCCGCCGAGCTCGATGAAATACCCCGGGGGCAGCACCAGGCCCCGCTCCAGGCGACGCTGCACCTCGGCCACGGCGCGGCGGCTGTCGCCGCCGGTCAGATTGCCCATCACCACCTGCTTGCGCTGCACGTTCTCGCGGCTGATGAAGTTGGGCGTGCGGTCTTCGCGGATCTCCGCCACGGCCGCCAGCGGCAGGCGCGCGCCGCCCGGGGCCTCGACCGGCAGGTCGGCCAGCTGGGCCGCGCTCTCCGCCGGCGCCGCGCTCGTGCGCAGCACCAGGTCGTAGGCTTCGACGCCCTCGAGCACCTGTCCGGCGCGGCGGCCGCGGGTGCCGAACTCGAGCGCCAGCGCCGCGTCCTCCACGGAAAGCCCGTGGCGGGCCAGCTCGCGGCGCTCGAATTCGACCCGCAGGCTCGGCACCTCGGCCTGCTGCTCGCGGGCCACGTCGACCAGCCCGGGCACGCCCGCCAGCAGCCGCTCGACCTGCTGGCCGAGCCGCCGCAGCTCCTCCAGGTCCGGCCCCTGGATCTTGACCGCCAGGGCGGCGCGCGTGCCCGAGAGGATGTGGTCGATCCGGTGGCCGATCGGCTGCCCGAAGCTGAGCGCCACCCCGGGCACCTCCGCGGCGCCGGCCCGCAGGGCCGCCAGCAGCTCGCCGCGCGTGCGCCTGGGCCGCCCGTCGGCCCGCGCCGCGCGATCGTCGAGGCGCACCTCGAGCTCGCTCGATTCGACACCCTGGACGTGCTCGTCCTCCTCGGCGCGGCCCGTGCGGCGCGCGATCGAAATCACCTCGGGCTCGCGCAGCAGGCGCTCTTCGACCTGCTGCGCCAGGGCCTCGCTCTGGACCAGGGACGTGCCGGGCAGGGTCGTCACCGTGACCACCAGGGCGCCCTCGTTGAACTCCGGCAGGAAACTCTGCCCGAGCCGCAGCGCCGCCGGCAAGGAAGCCAGCAGCATCAACAGCGCTGCGGCCTGCAGCAGCCGTCCATGGCGCAGGGACCAGCGCAGCAGCGGCCGATAGGCGCCCAGCAGGACGCGGATCAGCGCCGGCTCGTGGCCCTTGACCACGCTGGCGCTGCCGGGCAGCAGCCACACGCACAGGGCCGGCGTGAGCGTCAGCGCCACCAGCAGCGAGGCGGCCAGGGACACGGCGAAGGCGATCCCGAGCGGCTCGAGCAGGCGCCCCTCGATCCCGTCCAGGGCGAACAGGGGCACGAAGGCCAGCAGGATGATCACGGTCGCCAAGAGGATCGAGCCGCGCACCTCCAGGCTGGCGGCGAGCACCACCCGCGCCGCGGATCGGCGCTCGCCCGTCGGCGCGCAGGCATTTTCGCGCAGCCGCCGCACGACGTTCTCCACGTCGATGATCGCGTCGTCCACCAGGGCCCCGATCGCGATCGCCATGCCGCCCAGGGTCATGGTGTTGATCTCGGCGCCGAAGGCCGCCAGCGCCAGCAGCGCGCACAGCACCGAGATCGGCAGGGCCGCCAGGGTGATCAGGCTGGCGCGCAGGGAGGCCAGGAAGGCCAGCACGATCAGCACCACGATCCCGGCGCCCTCGAGCAGCGCCGCGGCGGTGTTGTGCACCGAGGCCTCGATGAAGTCGGCCTGGCGGAACAGGTCCGCGCACAGCTCCATGCCCGGCGGCAGGCTGGCTTGGATCGCCGCCACCTCGCGCCCCAGGCGCTCGGTCAGCTCGAGGGTGTTGGCGCCGGGCTGCTTCTGCACCGCCAGGATCACCGCCGGCTGCTGCCGGATCGCTCCGTCCGGGCCGCGGCGGGAGACGGCCCCGCTGCCGCGCCGCGGGGCCGCGCCCAGGCGCACGCTGCCCAGATCCCCGATCGTCAGCGAACGCCCGGCGCGCTGGGCCACGGGGATCGCGGCCAGGTCGCCCAGCGTGCGCACGCGCCCGAGGGCCTCGACGACCAGCTCCTGTGGCCCAAGCTCCAGCACGCCCGCGGACAGGTCGCGGTTGTTGTCCGCCAGCGCTTCCAGGACCTCCGCGGCGCGGACGCCCTCCGAGCGCAGCCGCTGCAGGTCGAGCAGCACCTGGTACTGCTGCACCTCGCCGCCCGTGGGCGTGACCTGCGAAACGCCGGGCACCGCCAGCAGGCGCCGGCGCACGGCGACGTTGGCCGTGCGCCGCAGGGTCATGGCGTCGTGGCGCTCCGAGACCAGCCCGAGGAACAGGATCTCCCCCAGGATCGAGGAGACCGGCGCCAGCTTGGGCGGCGAGACGTTGCTCGGCAGGCTGCCGGAGAGCAGCCCAAGGCGCTCGGCGACGCTCTGGCGGGCGCGGGCCAGGGGGGTGTCCCAGT
Organism: Planctomycetota bacterium; assembly: GCA_044375105.1. GTDB lineage: Bacteria > Planctomycetota > UBA1135 > UBA1135 > JBIKLM01. The sequence goes on along the minus strand of JBILNK010000017.1, from coordinate 11,971 downwards.
CGAATTCGACCCACACCACGGCGATGCCCAGGGCCGTGGCGCTGCGCACGCGGCGCACGCCGCTGGCGCCGTTGACCGCCGCTTCGATCGGGAAGGTGACCTGGCTCTCGAGCTCGCGCGGCGAAAGCGTGCCGCCCTCGACCAGCACGGTCACCGTCGGCGCGGTCAGGTCCGGCAGCAGGTCGATCGGCAGGGACAGGCCCACGAAGGCGCCCACCGCGCTGACGCCCAACGAAAGCGCCAGCACCAGCAGGCGGCGGCGCAGGGACCAGCGGATCAGGAAGTCGAGCATCGGCGGGCCTCAGTGGGCGTGTCCGTGGCCCATCTCGGCCGGCGCGCTGGCGGCCAGCTTGAGCAGGTAAGCGCCCTTGACCACCACCCGCTCGCCGGGCGCCAGGCCCGCCAGCACCTCGGCGTGCTGGCCGTCGTCGAGTCCGAGCGACACGAAGCGGCGCTCGAAGCGCTCGCCCGAGAGCTGCACGTACACGCTCGCCAAGCCCTGCTCGCGCAGCAGCGCCGCGCTCGGCACGCACAGGGGCGCCTCGCGCCGGGCCAGCTCCAGCTCGAGGTCCGCCAAGAGCCCGGGCAGCAGGCGCGTCTCCGCCGGCAGGCCATAGCGCAGCACCACACAGCGCGTGGCCGGGTCGACCTCGGGGGCCAGATAGCCCTCTTCCGGCGCGGGGATCTCCAGCTCCAGGCCCAAGAGGGCCGGCAGGCGCACCCGCGCCGGCGGCGGCGCGGAAATCCGCAGGAGTTCGCGCTCCGGCAGCAGCCCCTCGACCCACAGGGGCCCGGGCCCGAGGATCTCGAGCAGCGGCTCCCCCGCCAGCACGGTCTGGCCCGGCACCAGCCCCCGGCTCAGCAGCTCGCCGGCCAGGGGGGCCTCGATCGGCAGGCGCAGGGGCCGCGCGCGGCGCGCCGGATCGACCAGCCCGCCGAGGGCCCGGGCCGCGCCCTCCGCCAGCGCCAGCTCCTGGCGCGCGCGGCCGAGGTCGCGCTCGGCCGCCAGGCGCTCGGGCTCGGTGGACAGGCCTTCGCTGCGCAGGCCGCTCTGGCGCGCCAGTTCGCGCTCGGCGAACTCGGCGGCCAGGCGCGCGTCGGCCAGGCGCCGTTCGGCCTCCAGCCGTTGGAGCTCGATCTCCAGCTCCAGCGCCGCGGCCTGGCTCAGGTCGCTCGGCAGCAGCTCTGGTTCGATCGAGAGCAGCCGCTGCCCGGCGGCCACCCGCTGGCCGCTGATCGGCCAAGGGGCGCCGTCCTCGGCGACCAAACGGCCCGCGGCGGGCGCGAGCAGCAGCGCCTCGGCGCCTTCCGGCAGCCGCAGGCGCGCCGGCAGGCGCAGCCGCTCTACCAGCTCGGCCGGACCGGCCGCCGCGCTGCACAGCCCGATCAGCCACTGCTGCTCCAGGGGGAAGGCCAGGCCGCCCGCCTCGGCCGCGGCCGGCGGGCGCTCGCGCCGCGCCTCGGCCTCGTCGGCGTAGACCGGCACCGGGCCCAGGTCGAAACCCTGCCGATCGCCGGCCGCCTCCCAGAAGACCCGCAAGCGATGCGTTCCGGCGGACGGCAGCGTGCCCTCCGGCAGGAACAGCCCGGGGCGCGCCGGGCCTTCGACCGCGTAGCGCGCCGGGCCCAGCTCGACCAGCAGGCCACCGTGGTCCAGGGCGGCGCCGCTGTCGAGCGCGGTCATGTGGATCGCCAGGCGCACCCGCTGGCCGGCGATCCAAGGGCCATGTTCCAGGTACAGCAGGTGCGACGTGCCGAAGTGCGTGTGCAGCCAGGGCTCGGGCGGCGGCGGCTCGCCCGGGTGCGCGCCGGGGTCCCCAGGCCCGTGGTCGGCGTGGGAATCGGCGCCCGGCTGGCAGGCGCCCACCGCGATCAGAGCGGTGAGCCAGGCGGCGTAAGGGATCGAAGAGCGGCGGCGATGGAAAGGCACGGCATCCGGGGCGCGGAGGAGCGGGGAAAACCGCGCACGCTCCCCGAGGGACGGCGTGCGCACGGCATGGACCCGCCGGGCGGCGGGCCCCCCGCGCTCAAAGCCGCAGCGCGCCGCCGCGGGCGATCAAGCGCCCCGCGCCGGTCCCGCCAGGTTCGGGAGCGCCCCCGCCGGGCGGCCAGACCGTCTGCGGCAACACCCAGGCCAGGAACTCGCTGCGCGAGGACCCGATCCAGAGGGACCGCGGCAACTCGAAGGCCTGAACGGCCGGCGGGACGCCCAGCGGCTCCGCCATGCCCGGGGCCAGCAGCAGCTCCGGGAGCTGCACGGACAGCGCCTCCCCCTGGAGTTCGGCCCCGGGGATCTCCTCCGCCAGCCAGGCAGAAGCCAAGACAGGCGCCGCGCAGCGCGGCGCGGCGCCGAGCTGACCCTGCGGCGCCCCTGTGAGGCCCCCGGGCAGCTCCGGGGTCCAGTGCACGTGGCGCCCGAGCCCGTCGTGCTCATGCCAGCGCGCGGACCAGCCGCCCAGCACCTGCAGGCAGCCGAGCAACGCCATCGAGAGCCCGAGCCACCAGGCTCGGCCCTCTGTCCACCATCGTCTCGCTGCCCGGGCCATGCCCGCTCAGTATTCGCGCCGGTGGCGCCGATCACAAGCGCAGCCGCAGCGCGTCCCGCCCCGCCGGACCGGCGCCTGCCGAGCCCGCCCCGGAGCCGGGCGGGTATCTTTCTCGGCCCGCCCGGACGGGCTCACGCCTTCCCCGAGGGAGTCCCTCGACACGCCGCCCGCGCCCCGGCGCCTCCTGTGGCCCGGGCCTGGGCCCACTCCCCGGCGCCCCCCCCACCGGCGCTCCCCCCACCGCTACGGCGCCGCCGCCGCGAGCCCCCCGCCCCCCCATGAGTCTGGCCCAGGAACCGACGACCCCGGAAGCGACCCCCGCCGAGGCCCGTCGCCCGGGCCCTTTGAAGCGCCTCTATCTGTGGGTCCTGTCCTGGGCCGAGCACCCCAGCGGCACCTGGGCCCTGGCGGGACTGTCCTTCGCGGAGAGCTCCTTCTTCCCGATCCCGCCGGACGTGCTGCAGATCGCGCTCTCGGTCGCCAAGCCCAAGCGTGCGCTCTGGTACGCCCTGGTCTCGACGTTGGCCTCGGTGCTGGGCGGCATCCTCGGCTTCTACATCGGCATGGCCTTCTGGGATCAGGTCTCCGGCTTCTTCTTCGAGCACGTTCCGGGCTTCACCCAACACAACTTCGACGCCGTCCAGCAGAAGTACGAAGGCAACGCCTTCCCCGCGATCCTGATCGCCGCCTTCACGCCGATCCCCTACAAGGTCTTCACCATCTCCGCGGGCATCTTCGACGTGGCGCTGAGCACGCTGATCCTGGCCTCGATCGTCGGCCGCGGCGCGCGCTTCTTCCTGGTCGGCACGCTGATCTTCTTCTTCGGCCCGACGGTCAAGCACTACCTGGATCGCTACCTCGAGCTGGCCACGGTCCTGCTGGTCGTGATCGGCACCCTGGGTTTCCTGGCGGTCAAGTACCTCCTGTGAACTCGCGCGAGACGCCCGCTGGGCCGGCGTCTCGAGCCGCCGCGCGCAACGAAGATCGGAACCGCGGCGGGCGAGCCCGGGCGCTCGAGGCCCGCACGCGCGGGCTAGCGAAACGCCCCGCGGGCCTGGGACCGAAGGGCCAGCGCGGGTGCGTGAGGCGCCGCGGAGCCCCGCAAGCTCCCGGACCGGCCGGCAGCGTCGCCTAGCACCCGCGGCGAGGCCGCTATGCTGCGCGGACCATGGCCGCCGGCTCCCGCTCCCAGACGACGATCCTGCTCGGGCTGATCCTGGGCGTGCTGGCGGGCATCGCCGCCAATCTGGCCGTCGCGGATTCACCGCAGGCCCAGACCTGGCTCAAGCGCGGCATCGACCTGGTGGCCTACCCGGTCGGGCAGGTCTTCCTGCGGCTCCTGTTCGTGGTGGTGCTGCCGCTGGTGTTCGCCTCCCTGGCGACCGGCGTGGCCGGGCTCGGCGATCTAGGCCGCCTGGGGCGCCTGGGCGGCCGCACCCTGGGGCTGTTCCTGATCACCTCGACCACGGCGGCGTTCCTGGGCATCGGCGCGCTCGAGCTGGCCCAGCCCGGCAGCGGCTTCCCCGCGGACGTGCAGGAGCAGTTGATGCGGGACTTCGAGGGCGACACCAAGAGTTTGGCCGCCAAGAGCGCCGACTCGCGCCCCACCGAGCTGGTCGGCAAGGTCAACCTGGTGCTCGATGCGTTCCTGCCGCGCAATCTGCTGAAGGCGCTGGTGGACATGCAGATGGTGCCGCTGGTGGTGTTCGCGCTGCTGGTCGGCGCGGCCCTGACGCAGATCGGCGCCGAGCGCCGCGAGCGGCTGATCGGCGTGCTGGACGGCGTCAACGACACCATGGTCGCGATCGTGGGCTTCGCCATGCGCTTGGCGGGCCCGGCGGTGTTCTGCCTGGTGTTTTCCGTGGTCGCGCGCTTCGGGCTCGGGTTGCTCGAGAAGCTGGGCCTGTTCGTGGCCGTGGTGCTGGGCTGCTATCTGGCCCAGGTCCTGCTGGTCTATCCGCTGCTGTTGACCCTGATCGCGCGGCGCTCGCCGTTCGCCTACCTGCGGGCCTCGCTGCCGGTGATGCTGACCGCCTTCAGCACCTCGTCCAGCAGCGCCACCCTGCCGACCTCCCTGCGCATCGCCCAATCCGATCTGGGCATCTCACCGGGCATCGCCGGCTTCGTGTTGCCGCTCGGCGCCACGATGAACATGAACGGCACGGCCCTGTTCGAGGGCGCCGTGGTGCTGTTCGTGGCCCAGGTGTTCGGCGTCGAGCTCGCGCTGTCGCAGCAGATCCTGGTGGTGGCCCTGTGCGTGCTGACCTCGATCGGCGCGGCGGGTGTGCCCGGCGGCTCCCTGCCGCTCCTGATGATCGTGATGGACCAGGTCGGCGTGCCCTCCGCGGGCATCGCCCTGGTGCTGGGCGTCGACCGCCTGCTGGACATGGGCCGCACGGTGGTCAACGTCACCGGCGACCTGGTCTGCGCGGCCTGCATCCAGCGCGGCGAAAACGCCCCCGATCCCGCGCCCTGAACCGGGCGCGCGGCAGCCCGACGAGCCCGTCCCCGGGGGCCTCGCGCTCGAGTCCGGTCAGGCCGCGCCGGCGCCGGGCTGGCCTCCATAACGGCGCGCCTCTTCGTCGCTGATCTTGGTGATCGTGAAGCCCAGGTAGCCGTACAGGATCGAGATCAGCGGGCAGAGCCAGTTGAGGACCGCCCAGGGCGCGTAGCTCAGGGTGGCCACGCCCAGCACCGCGGTCATCTGCGCGCCGCAGGTGTTCCAGGGGATCAGGGCCGAGGTCACCGTGCCGGAATCTTCGAGCGCCCGCGAGAGGTTCTTGGGGTGCAGGCGGCGGTCCAGGAAGGCCTGCCGGAACATGCGGCCGGGGATCACGATGGCCATGTACTGGTCGGAGGCCAGGATGTTGATCCCCAGGCACATGGCGATCGTCGAGGCGATCAGCGAACCGGTGCCCTTGGCGAGGCGCAGGATCGCGCCGGCGATGGTGCCGAGCATGCCCGAGCGCTCCATCACGCCGCCGAAGGACAGGGCGCAGAAGATCAGCGCGATCGTGCCCAGCATGCTCTTCATGCCGCCGCGCCCATCGAGCAAGGCGACCAGGCTCTCTTCCGCGGCCAGCCGCAGGCCCTCGGCGCCGGCCGGGAAGGGGCTCAGGCTGTAGCCCCCGTACAGCGCAGCGACGTGCCCCTGCAGGCTCTCCAGCCAGCCGCTCTCCGGCGTCGGCTGGATCAGGACCCCGAGCAGCACCGCCACGAAGGCGCCGATCACCAGGGCCGGAATGGCCGGAAAGCTGGCCATCACCAGCCCGAGCACCAGCACGGGCGAGAGCAGGAGCCAGGGCGAGAGCACGAAGCGCTCCTCCAGCACCGCCTGGACCGCCTCGGTGCGCGCCAGCACCTCCGGCCCCGCGTCGTGGCCCTGGCCCACGAACCAATACACCGCCAGGGCCCCGAGCAGGGCCGGGGTCACGGTCCAGACCATGTGGCGGATGTGCTCCGTCAGCGTCGCCCCGCTCATGGCCGGCGCCAGGTTGGTGGTGTCGGACAAGGGCGACATCTTGTCGCCGAAGTAGGCGCCGGAGACCACCGCGCCGGCCGTCATGCCCGGGTCGATGCCCAGGGTCTGGCCCACCCCGACCAGCGCCACGCCCACCGTGCCCGCCGTGGTCCAGGAGCTGCCGCAGGCCAAGGAAACCACGCAGCACACCAGGCAGGCCGTGACCAGCAGGGCTGCGGGCGAGATCAGGTCCAGGCCATAGACGATCAGCAGCGGCACCGTGCCCGAGTGCACCCAGGCCCCGATCAGCATCCCGACCGCCAGCAGGATCAAGATCGCCGTCATCGACACGTCGATCGTCTGGCGGATGCCCGCCTCCAGCTCTTTCCAGGGCTGCTTCAGCCCCCAGCAGGCGATCGCCGCGGCCACGGCCGTGGCCACGACCAGGGCGATCTGATTGTCCGCCGAGCCGAAGACCTGCACGTTCAGCACCAGCAGGCCGACCAGCGCGGCCACCGGAATCAGGGAAATCAGGAGACTCGGGGGGGTGCGCGCTGCGCTCATGGCGCACAGGCTACCCGGCGCGCTCGAGGCGCGCGCGGGCGGTCTGGATGCGGGCGCGCTCCAGGGAGCTGTGGATTCCGAAGGCGGCGCCGGCCAGGCCGAGCAGCGTGCCGACCAGGCCGCCAACCAGGCCCCAGGTGGCGCCCTGCGCGGGCCACCACAGGGGCAGCGCCAGCAGCGGTCCCATCGCGCCCGGGAGCATCACGGCGCCGCCCCAGAACAGGCCCAGCGCGCGGCGATTGCGCTGGCGCCGATAGAGCTCGCGCAGCTCGGCGGAGCCGGCCCCGTCGAGGGGCTCGGGTTCGGTCAGCGTGCGGCGGATGCTGGTGGGCACGGTCAAGAGGGAAATGCCGATGGCCAGCGGATAGATCCACAGCGTCAGCAGCCAGCGGCGGCGTTCCTGCTCGGCTAGGGTCTGGCGCGCGGCATCGGGCTCCGACAGGGCCCGATCGGACGGTTCAAGCACCCCTGGCGCTGGGCTGGCCGGATCCCAGGTGGCGGTCCGTGGCTCGGATCCGTGGTCCGCTGGGAGCGGGAAGGGCGCGAGGCCGCGGGCGGCGATGGCCGAAAAGCCGAGCAGGAACAGCAGCGCGGGCAGCAGCCACAGGCGCCGCGGGATCGGGCTCTGTCGCTCGCGGTTGCCGAGGGCGGCCGTGCGCAGCGGGGAAGCCCGCGCAGCGTCCAGGGGGCCTCCGGCACCCCAGGCCGGGTGCTTGTGGCGCAGGAGCGGCATGGCCAGGACGAACCACAGCGGGAAGAAGCCCATCCAGCCGAAGCTGGCCAGGCGCCGTGCCCAGGGGGCGCCCGCGCCGGCCCACAGCACCGCGGCCCAAGCGAGCAGCAACAGCGCCGTGCCCGCGGCCAGCGCCAGCAGCCCCCGGCGCGCGGCGCTGATCTGCGCCGCCTCCCGGTGACGCTGCGGCACACACAGCGCGAAGAGCAGCGGCATCAGCAGCATCCCGGGAACGAACAGGAGCATGAACAGTCCGCCGGATCGAAGGTAGGGTTCGAACATGGCTGAGCCTCGGGCAGGGCCCGGTGTTCAGGGGGAGGTCCACAAGCGCTGGAGCTGGCGCGCGAGCATGGACTCGATCAGGGGCCGCGAAAATCCGGCGATCTTGGCATCGGCCAGGGCCGCCGCCAGACCGGCCTCGACGCGGCGCTTTTCCTCGGCCGGGCGGCGGCTCGGGCGCTCTTGGGTGGCGAGCACCACCGTGCCGCGGCCCCGGCCCGAGGCGAACAGGCCCGCCTCGGTCAGCTCGCGATAGGCGCGTGCGACCGTGTTCTGATTGATGCCGAGGTCGGCGGCCAGTTGCCGCACCGGGGGCAGCTCGTCGCCGACGGCCAGCTCGCCGCAGGCGATCAAACGCCGCAGCTCGCCGACCAGCTGGTCGTGGAGCGGGACCGGGCTATCCAGGGAGATGCGCAGCACCCACCCAATGTATCAGGCTTTGATACATTGGCAAGCCCCGCCCCGCGATTTTTCGGACGCCGGCGCGCGCCGCCAGCGCCGCCAGCAGCGCCGACAGAGCCGCGGGCCGGGTCGCCCGCGGTTCCAAGCCGGCAGCGGGGCCGCGGCCCTCCGGGCAACGCTCTGAGGGCGCCCCTCGGCAGCGCCATCGCCGGCGATCCGTTTGCGGTCGCGGCCCCGGCCGCTAGCCTGCCGGCATGACCCTGCGCGCCCTGACTCTGCTCTCCACCCTGCTCCTGCTCGCCGGCTGCTCGAGCCCCCGCCCCGCGCCCGTGCCCGGCGCCCAGATCGACGCCCACGAGGAGGCGGCGATCCTGGCCACCATCGACCGCTTCTTCGAAGCCATGGCGCGCCGCGACGCCGCGGCGTATGGCGCGGAGGTGATCGGGGAGGGCATGACCTTCACCCAGATCTGGAAGGACGGCGCCTGGGAGCTGCGCCAACGGCGCCAGCAGGAGCTGACCGAGGCCCTGGCCCGCGGCCAGGGCGTGCCCAATGAAACCTACTGGGATGCGACCGTGCTGATCCGCGGCCCGATCGCGGTGGTCTGGGCGCCCTACCGCTTCGCCCTGGACGGCCAGGAGACCCACCGCGGCATCGACATCTTCGACATGGTCAAGGTCGAGGGGCGCTGGAAGATCGCCAACACGATCTGGACGCGCGAGCCGGGCCAGGACCTGTTCCCGCGCTCGCCCGAGGACGTGCGCCCGGTGTCTCTGCGCTGAAGGGCCGGTTGGGCCCGTCTGGAACCGGCATCCGTGGACGCCCTGACCTGCGGGCGGGGCCTGGGCCCCGCAGGGGGCTGGATTTTCCCCAGGGAAATTTCCAGGGACGAGTTGCGGGCCCGGGGAGTTTGAGGAAGATGGAGCTCGACCCGGCCCCCCCCCCCCCCGAGCCCCCTCCACGCAAGCCCCCCTCGATCCATGCACGCACGCCTCCTCGCCCCCCTGGGCCTGTCCCTGCTCTCCGCCTCCCTGTTCGCCCAAGGCAGCTTCACCAACCTCGGCAACGGGCTGACCCCCAGCGCGGTCAGCGCGGACGGGTCGGTGGTGGCGGGCTACAACCTGTCCCAGTACTTCCAGTGGACGGCGGGCAGCGGGGTGCAGTTCGTCGGCGGGGTGCCGCCCGGCAACGGCGCCGGCGGCTCGGCCAGCCTGTCCTACGACGGGCGCTATTTCTCGGGCTCGACGTTGGCGCCGATCAGCGGCAAGTTCGAGATGTCGCGCTTCGATCGCCAGGCCGGCGCCTGGTCCGTGCTGGGCAGCCTGGGGGCCTCCTCGGGCTCCGACGCCTCCTCCGGCTGGGGCATCTCCGGCGATGGCCAGCAGGTGGTCGGCTTGGGCTGGGTCAACGCGGGCAGCGCCAACGCCATTTATTGGACCCAAGGCAGCGGGGTGGTCAGCCTGGGCACCAGCGTGCCGAACCGCAGCACGCGCGCCAACGCCACCGACTTCGACGGCGACGTGGTGGTCGGCTGGCAAGACAACGCGACCGGCTTCCGCCAGGGCGCGTTCTGGACCAACGGCGTGCAGACCCTGATCAGCAGCGCCGGCGGCGCGCCGATGGGCGAGCTCGGCGCGGCGTCCGCGGATGGCCGTTGGCTCGGCGGCATCGGGGTCAGCTCGAACAACTTCCAGGCCTATCTGTGGAGCGCCTCCACGGGCGTCATCGATCTGGGGCACCTGCAGCCCACCTACCGCGGCTCGGTGACCGGCATCAGCGCGGACGGGCGCATCGCCGTGGGCTTCGACCGGCCCTTCGGGCCGGCCCTGTTCGGGCGCGGGTTCCTGTGGACCGCCGCGACCGGCATGGTCGACCTCAACACGGTGGCGGCCAACGCGGGGATCAACGTGGGCAACACGATCCTGTCCCTGCCCTTGGCGATCTCCGCGGACGGCCTGACCATCGTCGGGGCCGGGCTGGCGGGAGGGCAAGCGATCGGCTGGCGCCTGGTGCTGCCGCCCGCGAGCTGCGGCTACCAGGGCTACGGCTACGGCGCGGCGCAGGCCAACGAATTGGTGCTGACCGGCCAGGGCACGCCCAACGTCGGCGGCCTGGCGCGCTTCGTGCTGACCAACGCCTTCGGCAACACGGGCTCGATCGGCCTCGCAGCGGCTCCCGGCAGCCTGCCCCTGGGCGACGCCGTGGTGCTGCTCGACGTAAGCAGCCTGTTCGGCGTCTTCGGCGCCGCGCCGGCCGCCAGCGGGGCCGTGTTCAACGCCTCGATCCCGAACAACCCGATCTGGGCCGGCACGTCGATCTACGCCCAGGGCCTGGCCTTCGAGCCCAGCCAACCGGGCCTGCTGGCCCTCTCCAACGGCCTGCGCCTGACGATCTGCCCGTGAGCACCGCGCGCGCCCGTCGGGCGGCGGCGAGGCCGCCCCGCTGCGGGCGCTGATCGGATCCACCCACGCGCCCCGGCCGGTCGAAAGCCCGCCGGGGCGCGCGCGTTGGTTTGGAACGGCAGCGGCGAGGGGAGCTCGAGCGTTCCGCGGGAAACGACCCCGGCACGACCGGCATCCGCCTCGGAGGCCCCGGCGAATAGGCTCGAGCGGGCGGCGGTCGCCTCGATCGTCTGCACGCCGCTCCGTGTGCTCGCCGCTCCGTCGGCGGGCCGGTTCCCTGCCCGCCGGCTGACTGCGAGCCGTCCGAGGCAGTCCGGCTCACCCCACGCCGGCCCGCCGCCCGAGCCCCGATGACCCGCGCTCCTGGTCCCCTCGTCCTGTGGCTGCGCTGCGCCGCACTGGCCGGCGCGGCGCTGGCTGTGACCGGCATCGCGTGGACTGCGCTCAGCGGCTCGCGAGCCGCCGCGCGCTTCCCCGCCCAAGGCAGCTTCGTCGAGGTGCAGGGCACGCGCCTGCACCTGCTCGACCTCGGCCCGCAGAGCGACCGCGCGATCGTGCTGCTGCACGGCGCCTTTGGCAACGCCGGGGAATGGCCAGGGGCGCTGCTCGACCGCCTGGTCTCCGCGGGACAGCGGGTGCTGATTCCCGACCGACCCGGGCATGGCTGGTCACAGCGGCCGGAGCCGGACCTGAGCCTGGGCTCCCAGGCGCGGCTCCTGCAGGCTGCGATCGCGGCGCAGGGGGTCCAGCGGATCACCCTATGCGGCTTTTCCTACGGCGGCGCGGTGGCCCTGGCCTGGGCCCTCGACCAGCCCAGCGGCGTGGAAGCCTTGGTCCTGCTCAACGCGCCGAGTCACCCGTGGCGCAGCGGATACCCCGCCAGCTACGACCTGCTCGCGACGCCCGGGATCGGACCGCTGTGCGCCCAGCTCACGGGCGGTGCGCTGGCGACGCTGCTGCGGGACGCGAGCGTCGGCAAGGCCTTCGCGCCGGAGTTGGTGGAGGCGGCGTACCTCGAGCGCGCCGCCCTGGGCCTGGCCCTGCGGCCCCGGGATCTGGTCCACAACGCCCGCGACATCCGGCGTTTGGAGCCGGATCTCGAGTCCCTGGTTCCGCGCTACGGCGAGCTGTCGATGCCGATCGTCTCGCTGGTCTCCAGCGCCGATCAGGTGGTCAGCCCGACGATCCATTCGCTGCCGCTGGCGGCCGCGGTCCCGCAGCTCGAGCGCATCGAGATTCGCGGCGCGGGCCACCAGCTGCCCTGGACACGGCCCCTCGAAGTCGCCGAACGGATCTTGGCCGCAGTTGCCGGCACGGAGGCGACGAGCACGGGCGGCTGAAGCAACCCTTCCGAGCGGGCTCCAACCGCTCTGCGCGGCAGGGGCCCCGCAAGGCCGTCAGGACTGCTCGGACGCAGCCCGAGTCGATCGGTCTGTCCGCCCGTCAACTGCGCAGGGTTTCGATCGGCGGCGTGCGCAGCGCGCGGCGGCTGGCGGCCAGGCCCGCCAGGGTCGCAGCCAGCACGCTGGCGGCCACGTACAGGGGCGCGGCGGACCAGGGCAGGTCCAGCTCGAGCCCCGGGGTA
>JBILNK010000306.1:0-3095 GCA_044375105.1 Planctomycetota bacterium | reverse complement strand
CCTGATGTGCGGCACCTACATCCTGGCCTGCCTCTACATCCTGTTCAGCCACGCCCCCGAGATCCCGGCGGCCTTCGTCAAGATCGTGCGCGAGGCCTTCGACCCCCAGACGGTGCTGGACATGCAGGCGCTCAAGGGCGGCGCGATCGGTGTGATGGTGGTGGGCTTCAAGCGCGCCGCTTTCTCGAACGAAGCCGGCGTGGGCTCGGCCGCCATCGCCCACAGCGCGGCCAAGACCGACTATCCGGTGCGCGAGGGCATCGTGTCCCTGCTCGAGCCGTTCATCGACACCGTGGTCGTCTGCACCATGACCGCCCTGGTGATCGTGATCACCGGCGCCTACAACAACCCGGAATACGCCGACATCATCAAGAGCAGCCAGGGCGCGACCCTGACCTCGCGGGCTTTCGGCGAGAAGCTCGCTTGGTTCCCCTACGTGCTGGCCCTGGCCACGGCCCTGTTCGCCTACTCGACGATGATCTCGTGGAGCTACTACGGCGAGCGCTGCTGGGTCTGGTTGTTCGGCGAGAAGTGGAGCCTGGCCTACAAGCTCCTGTTCCTGAGCTTCACCTTCCTGGGCTCGGTGATCACCGCGACCCAGCTGCTCGATTTCGGCGACCTGATGATCCTGGGCATGGCCCTGCCGAACATTCTGGGTGTGCTGATCCTCTCGGGCGAGATCAGACAGGACCTCGGCGTGTACTGGAGCAAGTTCAAGGCCGGGGAGTTCAAGACCTACAAGTGATCCGGCGGGCCCCGTGGGGGCTCGAGCGGGCCTGACCAACGCACACCCCGCGGGCTCGAAGCTCGGGAAGGCGCGCTGGGCCCCGCACGCTGGGCCCCGGCGCGGCCCCGGCTCCCCGGCGGGCCCCGCGCCCCCCTCGGCAGGGCGCCCGGCCCTCTGGCACGTCGATCCCGCCGGCCCCCCGTGGGGCGGGCGCGCGCCCGCCCCGCATGGCCGTGCGCCACCCTGGCGCACCTGGCCCGCGGTCCGAGCCGGCCCCGCCGCTCCCGCCGCTCCCGCCGCTCCCGCCGCTCCCGCCGCTCCCGCCGCTCCCGCCGCACGCCCGGGCGCCGGGAAGCCGCCCAGCCCGACGCCCAGAGCCACGTCTGGGCGATCGGCGCCCACGAGCCGTTCGCCGGGGGCCGCTTCCGCGCTCCGGGGCACCGGCCTCGGCCTGCGCAATCAACTTGTTCCCTGGAAAAGTGCCCAGGGGGGCGCAGCGGCCCAGGCGCTGATCGGTGGTGAATTGGCGCCTCCGGCCCACGGAATCGACATCGGAGCCCCGGACCGCCTGCTAGCTTGAGCGCCGTTCGGCCCAGCCGCCGTCGCGCGGAACGTCATCCGGCGACGACTCCTTCCTCCAACGCACGCGCGTGCCGCGCTCCTCGCGATCCGCGCGCCCAACGCACCAGCACCCAGTGGTCGGCTCCCTCCCTGCGGTCGGCTCCCCTGTCCAGCAGCAAACGCCTGCTGTCCCCCAAACCGGCGCGACGACCCTCGCGCCCTTCCTGGCCCCGATCGGGCCCATGGATCTGGCCTCCGAGCGCGCCGAATTGGGCGCGGCTTTGGACGAAGCCGTGCTGCGCGTGGTGCAGAGCGGCCAATACATCCTCGGGCCCGAGGTGCTGGCCTTCGAGAAGGAATTCGCGCGCTTCCAAGGCGCCGCCGAGGGCATCGGCGTGGCCAACGGCACAGACGCGCTGGTGCTGTGCCTCAAGGCCTGCTGCATCGGGCCCGGCGACGAGGTGATCACCACGCCGTTCAGCTTCTTCGCCAGCGCCGGCGCCATCGCCTGGGTCGGCGCCACCCCGCGGCTGGTGGATGTCGAGCGCGGCTCGGCGCTGATCTCCGTGCCGGCTATCGAAGCCGCGATCACGCCGCGCACGCGCGCCATCGTGGCCGTGCACCTCTACGGCCAGCTCTGCGACCTGAAGGCCCTGCGCGCCCTGTGCGATCGGCGCAAGCTGTTTCTGATCGAAGACGCCGCCCAAGCCCACGGCGCCGAGCGCGCCAGCGTCCGCGCCGGCCAGCTCGGGGACCTGACCGCCTTCTCCTTCTACCCCACCAAGAACCTGGGCGCCCTGGGCGACGCCGGCATGGTGCTGACCCGCGACGCGGACACCGCCGTGCGCGTGCGGCGCCTGCGCGACCACGGCAGCCCGGCCAAGTACGTGCACCAGGAGATCGGCACCAACTCGCGCCTGGACGCGGTGCAAGCCGCGGCCCTGCGCATCAAGCTGCCGCACCTCGAGCGCTGGAACCAGCAACGCCGCGAGCTGGCCGCGCGCTATTCCCAGGCCTTCGCGGGCCACCCGGGCCTGGTCGCGCCCGACACCCTGCCCGGCTCCCTGCCCTGCTGGCACCAGTATTCCCTGCGCTTCAAGGGCGGCGCCGCCGTGCGCGACCACGTCAAGCACGAGCTGCAGACCCGCGGCGTGACCGCCTCGATCCACTACCCGACCCCGATCCACCTCCAGCCCGTGGCGGCCGCGCTCTGGAACATGCGCCCCGGCGAACACCCGGAGGCCGAAGCCTGGGCCAGCGAGGTCCTGTGCCTGCCGATCCACCCCTTCCTGACCCCCGCCCAGGTGGACCGCATCGCCGAAGCGATCCTGCACCTGACCCCGCGCGGCTGAGCGCCGCTGGTCCGGGGGGCCCCGAGCCGCAGCGCGCCCAGGGCCCCCTTGCGGAACCACGAAGTCCCGCTAACCTTGCCAATCGGCCTCCCTGCCCGGCCGTCCGAAACCGCTTGCCCTCGCTGCGCTCATGCAGAGGTCCCCCCGACCGCTCGCGTCCGCTTCTTTCGCCGCACTCTTCACCAGCCTCCCCTTCAGCCTCCTGGCCAGCCTGCTGGCCACGCTGCTCGCCCCCGCCGCCTCCGCGCAGCAGGTGCAGTGGAAGCTGAACCCCCTTACGGCCAAGTACGTCGGCCTGACCTTCGGCACCAGCGGCTGGAACGCCGCCGAAGCCCAAGCCGTCGCCTACGGCGGCCACCTGGTCACCATCCGCAGCGCCGCCGAAAACCAATGGCTGATCGATAACTTCTCTTCAGTGTGGGCCGTCCAGGGTTCCGCCCCATGGCATGGGTTCA
>JBILNK010000132.1:0-12044 GCA_044375105.1 Planctomycetota bacterium | reverse complement strand
TGCAGGGCCAGGCCCACGCAGGGCTCCCTGGATTGCTCGGCTTCGAGCAGCTTCTCAGCACCGTCGGAGAGGAAGGTGAACTCGCGCCAGGCGGCCAGGCCCGCGGAGAGCACCAGGCGGGCGTGTTGGTTGGCGGCGAAGTGCAGCTCGCCCTTCAGGTCGATGGCTTCGTCGCGGAACACCGGGGCAGCACCGCCGGTGTCGTTCAGGCGGTATTGGCGCTGGGCGTATAGCGATTCGAAGCGCACGCTCAGCCGTTCGGAGAGCGCCAGGTCGAGGCGCACGCGGGGGCCCTCGGCCGACAGGTGCAGGGCTTCGCTCGGGCGCCAGTCGATGCCCAGGAAGGGGATCGCCAGGGGATCGTCTTCGAGGCGCGAGAAGACCAGGGCGCCGGCGCGGATCTCGAGCTGTTCGTGGGCGGCGAATCCGAGCGCCGAGCTGCCGCCGACCACCAGGCCCTCGAGCAGGTCGGCTTCGTCTTCGCCGTTGAGCGAAAACTCGAGCCCGTTCAGCACCGAGAGGCGCTCGGAGAGCGGCTGCTGGTGGCTGGCGGCGAAACGGGCGCGATAGAGGTCGTTGAAGGGATCGCTGCTGCCGCCGACCAGGGGCGCGGAGCCGCTCCAGCCGTAGAAGGAGCTCTCGAGCTCCCCTTCGAGGGTCAGGCGCTCGCGCTCGTCGATCTGGCGGGTAACCGCCACGCTCCAGCCCATGCGCTGGGTCTCGACAGCCGAGTCCAGGCCCTCGAGCTCGCCGCTCGGGCGCGCTTCGCCGAACAGGCGCACTTCGGTGATCCATTCTTCGGCCGGAACGCCTTCGAGTCCGGCCAGCTCGCGGAAGCCCGCCACCGGGCCCAGGGGGCCGCTCGGCGGTTCGGCGCGCGGGATCGGGCGCACCAGGGATTGGGCCTCGGCCCGCTCGACTCCGCCCGCGACCAGCGCGACCAACCACAGCTTACCGACGATCGAACCGTATCCCTGCCCGACGACCATGTTTCTCACCGGAATCGTAGCGAGCGGCGGCCCAGCGGCCCCCGCCCCGATCTCGCTCCGTCGGCCGCGCGGATCCGGTCGCTCCCACGCGTCCGGACCCCCCTTGTGCGCGGCCTGACGGCCGGGAGGCTCACGGCCTCCAATGGAACTTACCCGATCCCCGCGCTGCGGCCGGAGCAGAGCGCAGAATCTGGCTCTACCCCCGAGCGCCCCATGACCGTCGCCTACTTCGAACACCCGGACACCGACCAACACCAGGCCCCCGGCCCCCATCCGGAGCGGCCCGCGCGCACGGCCGCCGTGCGGCGCGGCCTGGCCCAAGCGGGCCTGCTGGAAAGGCTTTCCATGCAGCGCCCCGCCGAAGCGTCCACCGAGGCGCTCGAGCGCGTGCACCCGCCCGCCTACCTGGAGGCCCTGGAGCGCGCCGCCCGCGCCGCCCAGCCCTTCTATCTCGATCCGGACACGTTCACCAATGGCGCCTCCCTGCACGCCGCACGCCTGGCGGCCGGAGCCGCCGTGGAAGCGGTCGACGGCGTGCTGACGGGCCGCTTCGAGCGCGCCTTCCTGAACCTGCGGCCGCCCGGACACCACTGCTTGGCCGGCAGCGCCATGGGCTTTTGTCTGCTGAACCAGGCCGCCATCGCCGCACGCCATGCCCAGGCCGCCCACGGCCTGGCGCGGGTCTTCATCCTCGATTGGGACGTGCACCACGGCAACGGCACCCAGGCCATCTTCGAGCGCGACCCCAACGTCTATTACGCCAGCCTGCACGAATGGCCGCTGTATCCGGGCACGGGGCGGGCCGAGGAGCGGGGCCTCGGAGCCGGCCTCGGCACGCTGCTCAACTGCCCCCTGCCGGGGGGCGCCGGCGAGCCCGAGTGGCTGGCGGCCCTCGAGGGCCGGGTGCTGCCGGAGATCGAACGCTTCCAGCCGGAGCTCCTTCTCCTCTCCTGCGGCTTCGACGCCCACGCCCGCGATCCCCTGGCCCACACGGAGCTGACCTCGGAGAGCTTCGGCCGCTTCACCCGCGTGCTGCGCGAGGCCCTGGAGCGCACCCCGGCCCGCGGCCGGCTGGTCTCGCTGCTCGAGGGCGGCTACGACGAGATCGCCCTGGCGGAATCGGCCGCGGAGCACGTCGCGGCGCTGCTCGCGCCCTGACGGGCGGCGTCCGGTTTTCGCTAAAACACCGCGGGGCGTCGGCGCGATCGGCGCCGACGCCCCGCGGGCGCTGCAACGGAGCCGCGTCCGCGCTCAGGCCTTCTTGGCCAGCAGGTCGCGGATCTCCTTGAGCAGCTTCTCCTCGTTGGAGGGCTCCTTGGGGGCCGGCGGCGGCGGCGGCGGGGCCTTCTTCTTGGTGGCGTTCATGGCCTTGATCACCACGAACATGGCGAAGGCCACGATGATGAAGTTGATCAGGACGTTGATCATCGAGCCGTAGCGGATCACCACCGCGTCCATCATCTTCTCGGTGAGGGGGTGCGGTTGAGCGGGAACCAGCTCCAGCACGCGATCGCTGAAGTCCGCGCCGCCCATGATGTAGCCGAGCGGCGGCATCAGGATGTCCTTGACCAGCGACTCGGTGATCTTGCCGAACGCCGCGCCGATGATGACGCCGACCGCCAGGTCGACGACGTTCCCGCGCATGGCGAAGTCTCTGAATTCCTTGAGGAAGCCCATGGATTGGGATGGGGTCTGGGGGGGCTGGGGGGGCTGGGGGGGCTGGGCGAGCGGCCGCGGCCAGGGCCATCCTGGGTCGCGGGGGAGATCGACGCTCGGACCGGGGCAAGGTAGCGCCGGGCTCCCGTGCGTCGAGGGCTGCGGCGGGATTTCCTAAGGGGCGCGGCGGGCCTGGCAACCCTGGGCGAAACCGGAGGAGTACGGGGGCTGCCGCGGCCGTGCGGGGCCGCCCGGCAGCGATCGGCGTCGCTCGCAAACCGAAAGGAATCAGCGCCGGCCGGATTCGCTAGCCAGCCAGCCCAGCAGGGACTCGGCCACCGATTCGGGGCTGCGCTTGGAGGTCGAGAGCACCAGGTCGCAGCGGGCGAACAGCGCGCGCCGGCGCTCGAGCAGGTCCTCGAGCTCGGCGAAGGCCCGCGGTCGGTCCTGCATGGGCCTGAGGTCGCCCTGGCGCAGGACGCGCTCGAAGTGCTCGGCGGGCTCGGCCAGCAGGCAGACCGTGCGGCAGGTCGTGCGCAGGCGCTCGAACAGCTCGGGGTCCTCGACCGCCGAGCCCCCCACCGCCAGCACCAGGCGCTCGGCGGAGGCCAGGACCTTTTCGAGGGCCTCGCGGGCCAGGCGCTGGAAGCCCGCCGCCCCGTGCAGCTCGAACAGGGCCCCCAGGGACAGGCCCGCCAGGCGCTCGACCTCCTGGTCGAGTTCGATGAAAGGCACCTCGAGCACCAGGGCCAGGCGGCGCCCCACGGTGCTCTTGCCGGCGCCGCGCAGCCCAAGCAGGGCGATGCGCTCCGCGCTGCGGGAGCGCAGCGGGATATCGACCCACTCGGTCAGGGGCCGGGCCAGGGCCGCCGAGAGGCCCGCCAGCAGCAGCAGGGACGGGTTGGCGCGGCCGGCCTCCAGGTCGGTCAGGTAGCGCCGGGAGACCTCGGCGCGCAGGGCCAGGGCGGCCAGGGACAGGCCCCGCTCCAGGCGGGCCTGGCGGATCCGGCGCCCCAGCTCCCTCAAGAAAGCAGCCTCCTGCATGTGAGCACTATAACACCCAGAGGCTCTGGGCCTGCGCATTATATTACCACAGCAATTCCTGCCCCTGGGTCCCATGCTCTGCCGGCAGCGGTTCCCCCGAGCGGGGCGCCACCCCGCCCGCGGTCTTTCCTGGGTGCAACGCCCGTTGGAGGGCAGCCCCGGGGCCCCCATCCTGGTCCTGCGGAGCTCGACAGGCCCGCAGGCCCTCCCCGGCCCCCACCAACGGCCCACCCAGAACCCTCCCGCCGCGATGGCACTCACCGCTGCCCCCTCCCGCACGCTCGACTTCCGCACCCAGCCCTCGGCTTACCGCCACTGGCGCCTGGCCGTTTCCGGCGATCAAGCCACGGTGACCATGGCGGTCGACATCCACGGGGGCCTCAATCCGGGTTATGAGCTCAAGCTCAACAGCTACGACCTGGGGGTCGATATCGAGCTGGCGGACCTGATCCAGCGCCTGCGCTTCGAGCAGCCCCAGGTACGCGTGGTCGTGATGACCGGCGGTTTTGAGCGCGTGTTCTGCGCCGGCGCGAATATCCACATGCTTGGCAGCAGCACGCACGGCTTCAAGGTCAACTTCTGCAAGTTCACCAACGAAACGCGCCTGTACATCGAGGACGCCAGCCAGAACTCGAACAAGCGCTTCCTGGCGGCCCTCAACGGCACGGCCTCCGGCGGCGGCTACGAGCTGGCCCTGGCCTGCGACAAGATCCTGCTGGTCGATGACCGCAACAGCGCGGTCAGTTTCCCGGAGCTGCCGCTCCTGGGCGTGCTGCCCGGCACCGGCGGCCTGACGCGCATCGCCGACAAACGCAAGATCCGCCGCGACCGCAACGACGTGTTCTCGACCATCGCCGAGGGCATCAAGGGCAAGCGCGCGGTCGAATGGAACCTGGTCGACGGCATCGCGCCGCTGTCCAAATGGAGCGAAGCGGTCGAGCAATGGGCCCGGCGCCTGGCGGACGAATGCCAGCCGGCCAGCGAGCGCCGTGGCGTGACCCTGGAGCGCCTCGAGTACGACGGGGACTCGGGTGATCGCAAGTACCGCTACGTGAGCCTGACCCTCGGGGACCGCCTGACCAGCAGCACCAGCGGGCGCTCCGCCGAGCTGACCCTGCGGGTGCCCCCTGGGGCCGGTCCCAAGAGCGCCGCGGAGGCCCACGCAGAAGGCAGCGCCTGGTGGCTATTCCAGCTGCTGCGGGAACTGGACGACGCCCTGTGCCATCTGCGCCTCAACCTGCCCCAGGTCGCCGTGGTGCTGCTGCGCGTCGAAGGTTCCGCCCAGCAGGCCCTCGAAGCCGACCGCCTGTTCGACGATCCCCACTGGTTCACCCAGGAGGTCAAGCACTACGCCAAGCGCGTGCTCAAGCGCTTCGAGAACACGGCCAAGAGCTTCTACGCCCTGGCCGAAGCGGGCAGCGCTTTCTGCGGGCTGTTCCTCGAGTTCCTGCTGGCCTGTGACCGCCAGTACGCGCTCAACGACCCGGACGCCGAGGTTCAGTTGGCCATCGGCGCGGCCAGCGACGGCCGGCTGCCCATGGCCAACGGGCTCTCGCGGCTCGAGACGCGTTTCCTGGGCGAGCCGGCCAGCGTCGGCCGCGCCCTCGAACACCGCGGACGCCTGATCTCCGCCGAGAGCGCCCAGGAGCTGGGCCTCTTGACCTCGGCCCCGGACTCGATCGACTGGGACGACGAAGTGCGCCTGGCGATCGAAGAGCGGCTGTCCTTCTCGCCCGACGGCTTGACCGGCATGGAAGCGAACCTGCGCTTCGCCGGCCCCGAGACCCTCGAGACCAAGATCTTCGGCCGCCTGTCCGCTTGGCAGAACTGGATCTTCCAGCGCCCCAACGCGGTCGGCGAGCGCGGCGCGCTCAAGTGCTACGGCACGCCGCAGGCGCCCGAATTCGACTTCCAACGCACCTGATGCCCCGCGGGTCCGCGGCGGCCCTGTGCCGCGGCGCACCCGCCGGGACTCCGCCACCATCCGCCCGGCCCCAGGGGGCCGGGCCCCGCTCCACCTCCTCCTGACCCCATCCGCCATGTCCGGCATCGACTACGCCCAGAAGATCCCGAACAACGTCGACCTCAAGTCCGACAAGCGCCTCCAGCGCGCTCTGGAGTCCTGGCAGCCCAACTTCCTGGACTGGTGGGGCACCATGGGCCCGACGGACTACAACGAAAAGGACGTCTACCTGCGCACCGCCGTGGGCGTCGATGCCGAGGGCTGGGCGCACTACGACTACGTGCGCATGCCCGACTATCGTTGGGGCATCTTCTTGGAGCCCAAGCAGGCCGGACGCAAGATCGGCTTCGGCGACCACTACGGCGAGGACGCCTGGGAACAGGTCCCGGGCGAATACCGCAACTGGCTGCGCCGCTTGATCGTGACCCAAGCCGACACCGAGCCGGCCTCGGTCGAGCAGCAGCGCCTGCTCGGGCACACCGCCCCGTCCCTCTACGACCTGCGCAACCTGTTCCAGGTCAACGTCGAAGAGGGCCGCCACCTTTGGGCCATGGTGTACTTGCTGCACGGCTATTTCGGCAAGGACGGCCGCGAGGAGGCCGACGAGCTGCTCGAGCGCCGCAGCGGGAACGCGGACAGCCCGCGCATCCTGCAGACCTTCAACGAGCCCTGCGAAGACTGGCTCTCGTTCCTGTGCTTCACGATGTTCACCGACCGGGACGGCAAGTTCCAGCTGCTGTCCCTGGCGGAGTCGGGCTTCGATCCGCTGGCGCGCACCTGCCGCTTCATGCTGACCGAGGAGGCGCACCACATGTTCGTCGGCCAGACCGGCGTGGGGCGCGTGATCGAGCGCACCTGCGAGGTGCTGAAGGCCGGCCAGGACCCCCGCGAAGTCGGCGCGATCCCGCCCGAGATCATCCAGAAGTACATCAACTTCTGGTCCTCCTCCTCGACCGACCTGTTCGGCTCCGAAGTCAGCTCCAACGCGGCCAATTTCTTCCGCGCCGGCCTCAAGGGTCGCGTGCATGAGCACAAGCACGAGGACCATCGCGCCCTGGAGGGGGTCTACAAGCTGACCGTGCCGAACGCCGGCAGCCTCTCGACCGAGGAGATCCCGCTGCGCAACGCCATGAACGAGGTGCTGCGCGACGAGTACGTGAACGACAACCAAAAGGGCATCGCCTACTGGAACCGCGTGATCGAGAAGTTCGGGCTGGACTGGCGGGTGTCCCTGCCCAGCCGACGCTTCAACCGCTCGGTGGGCCTGTACGCGGGCCTGCGCTTCGATCCCCAGGGCAACCCGGTCAGCGAGGAGACCTGGGCGCAGCGCTCGAAGGAATGGCTGCCGACCAACGAGGACAAGGCCTATGTCAAGTCGCTGATGAAGGGCGTGTTCCAGCGCGGCAAGGTCGCTGGCTGGATCGCCCCGCCCGCCAAGGGCATCAATGACATGCCGGCCGATTACGAATACGTGCGCCTGTGAGGCGACGGGGGGCGGCGGCCCCCGCTTTCAGAGCCGAGGGCGGCGCGGGCCAAAGAGGTCCCGCGCCGCCCTCGGCGCTTTGGTTGCGCTAACGGGAGCGCGAAACCCGTGCGTATTCGGGGAGCGGTCGGCTGAAGCCGCCCGGCGGCGGGGATCGACGCGCCAGGTCAGCCAGAGCCTCGGACGGGCCGGGCGGGGCCATCGATTCGGGGCAGGCGCGGGATCCAGATCCGAAGCAGACCTGCGCCAGCCCCCGAGGACTCTGCTTTCGTGCGCTGAAGCTCCCCGCAGAGATCCGGTACCAACCGCCCTGGAAAGCGCTTCCGAGGCTCCACGGCGATTCAGCCCGGGATGCTGCGATTGTCCTCAAGCGGGGGCGCTCCCTGGACCGAACGAGCTAGCCGGAAGGAGCAGGGGGCGCGCTGGCAGCGCGCGGTGCATGGGTCGCCCAGGGCGGCGACCCGCGACGGATCGATGTACGTCGGCCGGCGTCCGGGCGGAAGCCCCCAAAATTCGTGATGGAATCCAATCGAGGCCGACGGAACGGTCGGTCGGGGGGGCTATGGCGGGGGTCGCTGGCGCTGACGCTGATCGCGAGCGGCTGCGGCGGAGGGGGCGAGAGCGACGGCAACGGCCGCGGCAGCGGCAGCGGCAGCCCCGAGGACGGGGATGTGCCCGAGAATCAACTGACCGTCGGCGCCCAAGTGGGCCTGCTAGAGACGATCGTGCCGGCGGCGGGGAGTTTCCTGCTGCGCGGCAGCCTGCCGATCCCGCCCGGCGTGTTCACGGACCAGAGCACGAGCATGCCGCTGGCGGTGCTCGACTTCGATGGCGAGCCCGTCTTGACCCAGGCCCACGTGGTCAGCCGCTACGCGGATGCCAGCGAAGGCGCCGACGTGCTCGAGCTGGTGGCGCGCTTGCCGAGCCCCGCGGGCGTGGCCCCGGGACAGCGCGCCAGTTTCGGCGTGCGCGTGCTCTCCGAGGGCATCCCGATCACACCGCCGGCCAGCACGGGCCTGGCGGCGCTGACCGAAGCGACCGCGGCCCTGCCGGGGCCCGTGATCGACCTGCTCTCCGATCCGGAGGCGGTCCTGATCTCGACCCGCGACGTCTTCGGGCATCGCTACTCCGCCCGCCTGCTCGAGGACGGCGAAGCGTCCCGGTTGCTCAAACACGGCCCGCTGATGTCCCAGGTGCGCAACTACCGGGTGATGCTGCCGGAGACGCCGGTCGCGGGGAGCAGCGGCACCCTGGCGCACCTGTTTGGCGTGCACGCCTACTGGACGGCACTGGCGGAGGAGAACATCGTGCTGCTCGACCTGCGGGTCAACAACGGCCAGGCCAATACCGAACCGGGCACCCTCGACGACGTGATCAACCACGTTTATTTCGATCGCCTGGATATCTCGGTTCCGGTCGGCTGGACAGTCGTGCAGGACTTCGTGGATCCCATGCTGGGCACGCTGAGCTCCTCCGGTGGCATGAACCATCTGCCGCTCGTGCGCGCCAACACGGATGGCAGCCTGCACCTGTTCCCCATGCGCGCCCAGATGATCCGGCGCCTGGCTTTGTGCCCGCTCGGCCAGGAACAGCGCGCGCGCGACCTGCTCGAGATGGAGGGCTTGGCCTTCTCCGTGGGCGGCTTCGAAGCCGAGACCAACGAACCCCTCTGGCACTGGTCCAACCCCATCACCGGCCGCTATTTCCCCCAGTCGTTCCCCCTGCCGAGCCTCGACTTCGCCGGCCTGGACAACGTGCGCAGTCAGCTCAACGGGCAGTTCAACTGGCTGCTCGGACTCTTCACCAGCGGCTCGAGCCAGGGCAACTACCCGGTCCAAGCGCCGCGCCTCGGCTGGGCGCACCCCTATGGCGTCGGTTACGGTGGCATGACCGGCGGCGACGAGATCCACATCGTCGAAGGCGTGCCCACGGCCATGGCGCGCTCGCGGGAAGGCTACCGACACCTGCAGCTCTTGCATCGCATGCACACCGATCGCCAGCCCAACGCGGTCTGGCGCCAGGACGGCGAGCCGGCCAGCTTCCTCGATTATCTGGTGCTGAACGGCGCAGACAGCTACGTGCCCCTGTCGTTCTACATGCTCTGGCTGGGCGGCACCGACACGATCGGCTACAACAGCAAGCCGACCTTTCAGGTCAACGCGGCCGCGGCCCAGGGCAAATTGCCTTCGTACCAGGCCACGCTGCTGGGCTTCGACCCCCACGACCAGCAGCACCTGATCCGCTACACGCGCTCGCCCAAGGCCCTGGCCTGGCTGGGCAACGACAGCTTGGCCAAGGACGACCTCAAGCTGCAGGCCGAGCTCTTCCGGCTCTCGTACCACCCCTACTACAACTCGATCGGCAAATCGATGGACGAGACCTCGATGCGCCGCGACATCGAGGATGTGACCGACAACCTGCACGGGGCCATGACCTACGGCCGCGGGGAAGCTTGGGGCACCGACGTGGTCAGCGCCGCTTATGCGCTCGGCGAGCCCGCTTGGCGCGAGCAGGTCTACCCCTGGTTCGAGACCCTGGCCAGCCTCTTGGCTTTCGCCCAGACCACCTGCGGCGGCTACATCATGGCCCAGTCGGGCCAGAAGTTCCTGGGCGGCAAATACCGCGGCGCCCAGGGCTACGAGGTCTCGATCGTCGACAACGCCCTGACCGGCCTGGTCGAGCGCGCCTTCCGCGGCAAGTCGCCGGCCTACACGGCGCTGATGGACGACGTGCGCCAGGCGCACTACTACGGATTCATCGATCCGATGGCCTGGAGCGCGGTCCACGACGGCCCCTGGGAGCAGTACGCCGTGGCGCCCCTGAGCCCGCTCTCGGTGCCCTACTGCGGCAACTCGCAGCAGCCCCTCGATGGATTCACCCCCGGGGCCAACAAGTACCAGACCTTCACGACCCTGGGCTACGCCTACCAGCTCACCGAGGACCCGGTGTTCCTGGAGAAGGCCGGCGACATGATCGGCGGCGACCTGGTCAGCGAGCTGCTCGGCGACGGCACCTTCAACGTGGCCAACCGCGCCGCGATCCTGAGCGTGGCCCAGGACCTGGCCGGCATGCCCTGAGCCCGTTGGCCTTGGCGCCGCGGCCCAGCCCAGGCGCCGCGGCGACGGCGCTGCTACTCTCGGGGCATGGCAAGACCGAGCCCCGAGCGCCCTTCCCGCCCCTCCCTGGCCGAACAAACCGACGCCTCCCGGGGCGCCCCGGGGGCCGGCGCCGATGCCTTTGGACCTTTGGCGCCTGCCCGGCTCGAAGTCGGAGCCCCGGCCAGCGGAGCGGCTCGACCGCGAGCAGCTCGGCGGGGCGGACGAGGCGCCTTGGGCGCGCTGCTGCTCGCTCTCGCGGCGGGCCTGACGGCCACCGCGTGCAGCGCCGGCGAAGCCAGCCCGGCGCAGACCGGCCCGGTCCAGGCCCGCAGCGCTCAGAACAGCGGCGCTCAGAACAGCGGCGCTCAGGCCAGCGCCGCCCTGGCCAGCGCCGGAGGCTCGGCCTCCGGCGCGACAGGGCGCGCCGAGCAGGATTCGGGACCGCCGCCCGCGCCCGCGCCCGCGCCCGCGCCCGCCCCCGAGCCGCCCCGCGAGCAGATCGCGGCCCTGGCACCGACCCTCGAGCGCATCCAGGACGACGTGCTCGCCAGCAACACCGCCTTCGCGCGGCTCGAAACCCTCTGCCGCGTGGCCCCCGGACGCCTGTCCGGCACGCCCGCGGCGGCGGCGGCGATCGAGTTCACCCGCCAGGAGCTGCTGCGCCTGGGCGCCGATCGGGTGACCCTCGAGCCCTGCCAGGTGCCCTGCTGGGAGCGCGGGCAGATCCAGCGCGCCCAGCTCAGCGGCCCCCCGGGGCTGGCCGGAGAACGCTTCAACTGCCTGGCTCTGGGTGGCTCGGTGGGCACGCCGGTCGGCGGCCTCAGCGCGCGAGTCCTGCGCGTGGAGAGCTTCGACGAGCTCGCCGCCCGCGCCAGCGAAGCCCAGGGCGCGATCGTGTTCTTCGACCTCGGGATGGACCCGGCCGACCGCGACAACTTCGGCGCCTACGGCCGCGGGGTGCGCGCGCGCACCAACGGGGCCATCGAAGCCGCCAAGGCCGGCGCCCTGGCGGTGGTGATCCGCTCGGTGGCCAGCAACCTCGACGACGAGCCCCACACGGGCGCCATGCGCTACCAGGAGGGCGTGCCGAAGATCCCCGCCGCCGCGCTTTCGACCCTCGGCGCCCGGCGCCTGGCGGCCCTGTGCGCGGTCGCGCCGGTCGAGCTGTGCCTGGAGCTCGATTGCCGGCCCCTGCCGCCGCAGCCTTCGTTCAACGTGGTGGCCGACCTCTTGGGCCGCGAAGCCCCCGAGCAGATCGTGCTGGTCGGCGGGCACCTCGACTCCTGGGACGTGGCCCAGGGCGCCCACGACGACGGCGCCGGCTGCGTGCACGCCATGGAGGTGATCGCCAGCCTGTCGCGGCTGTCCCTGCGCCCGCGGCGCACCGTGCGCGTGGTGCTGTTCATGAACGAGGAGAACGGCCTGGCGGGAGCCCTGGCCTACGCCAAGGACCACGCCGCCGAGCTGGACCGGCACGTGCTGGCGCTCGAATCGGACGCCGGCGGCTTCACCCCGCGGGGCTTCAACACCAACGCCGCGGCCGCCGGTTTCGCCTACCTGCGCGCCATCGTCGACCTGCTGGCGCCCGCGGGCGCGGGCGAGCTGGTCGAAGGCGGCGGCGGGGCCGACATCGGCCCCCTGGCCACCTCGGGCGTGCCGCTGGTCGGCTTCCGCCCCGACGACGAGCGCTATTTCGCCTACCACCACACCCGCGCCGACACGCTCGCCGCCGTCAACCCGCGCGAGCTGACCTCCGGCGCCGCGGTGATCGCCGCCCTGATCTACGCCGTGGCCGAGCTGGAGACGCCGAT
>JBILNK010000016.1:0-38490 GCA_044375105.1 Planctomycetota bacterium | reverse complement strand
TCCGGGCGCCCCGGCGAGCTCGCCGAGGTCGAAGCGACCCTCGGCGTCGCTCTGGGTCTGGGCCTGGGCCACGCCGCTCTGGAAAACCCCCGGGTTGATGCGCGCCTGGAGTTCTTCGGAAGGCGTCAGCAAGAGGCGCGCCCCGGCCACGGGCCGGCCCTCGCCGTCGAGCACCAAGCCCGCGTAGCGGCGCGCCGGCCCGACCCACACCAGGAGCTCGCCCGCCGGGCGGCCGCGGCTCAGCATCGGCGACCAGAGGGTCGCCCAGCCCGGCCCGCTGGCCCGCAGGCGCCCGCGGGATTCCGATTCGGGCCAAGAGCCTTGGAAGCTGCCGTCGGCGCCGCTGAGCGCCAGCGGCGCGGACTCCGCGGACTGGCCTTCGAAACGCAGCTCGAGGCCCGGGCGACCCGCGCCGTGGATGTCCTGGACGAGGCCGGCCAGGGCATCGCCGGGCGTCCAGGCGACGCTGGGCGGCGGCGCGGACGGGCTGGGAGCCTGAGCGAGATCCAGCGTTTGGGCGCGCTCCGGCCGGGGGCTGACAGCTGCCAGCGGCGCTGCTGCGGCAGCGGGCGCAGCGCCGGCCGCGGGCGCAGCGCCGGCCGCGGGCTGTGCGGCAGAGGATCCGGCCGGCTCCCCGGGTAGCGGGCTCGGCGCGAGCAGGCGCCAGGTCAGTCCGGCCAGCAGCACGGCGGCGGCCGTCAAGCACCAAGGCGACAGCTTCATGGAGAACAGCGGGGCTAGGGACAGCGCGAGCGGCGCATCGGGACGCAGCTTGGACGCCAGGGGTTCGTGCGGGGCTTCGGGCAGCAGCAGGGCCCAGCGGGCGCGCTCGCCGGGGTGCTGGTCCAGGCGTCGGCGCAGGCGCTCGAGGCCCCTTTCGATGCGGCTGTAGACGGTCTTGACCGGCAGGCCGAGGCGCGCGGCGATCTCGTCGGGGCTCTGCTCTTCGAGGAAGCGCTGCACGACCGCCGTGCGGTAGGGCTCCTCCAGCTCGCGTACGAAGCCCAGCAGGCGCTGGTGGAGCTCGAGGCGCTCGAGGCCGGCATCGGCCGGGGGCTCGCTGCGCTCGCTGCCCCAGAGCCCCGGTTGCGCCGCAGCGTGGAGCGCTTCCCGGCGTTGGCGCCGCGAGGCCGCGCGCCGGGCGCTGCGCAGCCGATGGCGCAGCACGCCCGCCAGCCAGCGGCCCAGGGGCGCCCCTGGGGGCGAGCCGGCCTGCAGGCCGATCAGCAGCGCCTCCTGAGCCGCATCCGCCGCCAGCCCCAGGTCCGACACCAGCCGCCGGGCCAAGCGGTGCAGCCGATCGCTCTCGGACAACAGGGCGGTGGGGTCGAGCTGGCGCATCGCAGGGTTCCAAGCCGCAGTCTCCGCCGGGTCGCGGAATTCCGCAGAAAAGTCGCGATTTTCGGCGCCCGTCGAGGCGCATCCGGAGGGTGAGGGAGCGCTGCGGCGCCCGCTGCCGGCCCGGTGCGCCCAGGGGGCCCAGCGCTGCGGGCCGCGCGCTGCGGACCTTACCTGGCTTGGGACTCGCCCGTGGCTCGCCCGGGCAGGGTCCGCAACGCAGCGCGGCCGGGCGGCTTTGACGCCCGAGACGGCAGGCCGGGAATCGGGCCGCGGCCAGATCCGGGGGCCCTCAAGGGGACCCGCTGGGCGGCCGAGAAGGAGCGGATGCAGGTCGAATCCGCGCTGGAACTGGAGCTCGGGCTGGCCGAGGCGGTCGAGGGCTGGATGTCGCGGGAGGAGCTGGCGGAGCTGGCCTGCTCGGCGGCGCGGGTGCCGAGCGGGCAAGCGGTGGTCGAGATCGGCAACTACCGCGGGCGCTCGACGGTGGCCCTGGCCCTGGGCGCGCGGCGCGCGGGCGCGCACGTCTGGAGCGTCGATCCGCACGCCGAGTTCGTCGGCCCGCGGGGCGGGCGCTTCGGGCGCGCCGACATGGCCCAGCTCTACGCCAACCTGGCGCGCAGCGGCGTGGGCGCGGAGGTCTCGCTGGTGTGCCTGCCTTCGTTGGCGGCGGCGCGCGCTTTCGAGGGCTCGATCGGCCTCTTGTTCATCGACGGCGACCATCGCTACGCGGCGGTGCGGGCCGATTTCGAGGCCTGGAGCGCGCACCTGGCGCCCGGCGCCCGGGTGATCTTCGACGACCTCGATTTCGCGGACGTGGCGCGCTGGACGGGCGAGCTGGTGGCCGCCGGCCGGCTGACCAGCGAAGGCGGCACGGGCAAGCTGGGGCTCTTTCGGGCCTGAGGGACCTGGGCACGAACGGACTGGGCCCAAGGCGCAGCGGAGCGGAGCTTGGAACCAACGCGGAGGCTGCGCAGCGCTTCGTGGAGCACTGCGCCCCGCACTCAGTCGCCTGACAGGACCCGCGGCCCGTCCGGTTCCCAATCGAGTACCCACACCGGGTGGGCCGGGCGATAGAGCAGGTTCAGGTTGCAGGCGTTGAGCGCCAGGCCGCCGCTCGGCAGGACGGCTCGCCCGCGGGCTTCGTGGATGTGTCCGAAGACGTGCAGACGCGGGCGGATCCGCGGCAGGGCCGCCGTCAGGTCCGCGCAGCCGACCGCCTCCCCGCGCCAGGTGCGATCGAGCACCCCGGCGGGCGGCGTGTGCGTGATCAGCACGTCCAGGTCGGCCGGGGCCGTGGCCCAGTGCTCGGCCAGGATCGGACCGCGCGGCAGGTTGAAGGCCCAGTCCTTGAACCAAGGCTGCCAGGGCGAGCCCCACACCGACAGGCCCGCGAAGCGCGCGCCGGTGCCCAGCAGCAGCTCCGCTCCCCCCAGCAGCTCGCGCGCGCGGTCCGGATCGCTCTGGCACAAGAAGTCGTGGTTGCCCGGCACGAGCAGCTTGACGGCGTGGGGCTGCTGGGCGAGCCAGTCGCCGAAAGCCGCCAGTTCGCGCTCCTCGCCGCGCCGCGTGAAGTCGCCCGCATGCAACAACAGATCCCCGCCGGGCACGCGGATGTCCCCATGGCGTCCATGGGTATCGCTGAGCACGACCAAACGCGGGCCAACCATCGATGCAGGCTCACAGGGGCGAACCGCAGTGAGGGCAGCGTGGGACATGGCCCGCGTGGCCGGCCTGGCGCTCCTTACGCAGGCGCTGCAGCTCTTCGGCGAAACCGCCGGCCAGGATGCCGGCGGGCAGGGCGAACAAGCCCACGCCCAGCAGCGCCACGAAGCCCCCCAGGACCTTGCCGAGCGGCGTGATCGGGGTCACATCTCCGTAGCCGACCGTGGTCAGGGTGGCCACGCCCCACCACATGGTGGCGGGGATCGAATCGAAACCAGGATTGGCGCGGTGCTCGACCCAGTACATGGCCGTGGAAGCGATGATCAGCAGGATCGCGGCCATGGCCATGGCCACCAGCAGTTCTTCGGCGCGATCGCGCACGACGCGCAGCAGCAGCATCAGGCGCTTCGAGTAGCGCACCAAGCGGAACAGACGCAGAATCCGCAGCGGGCGCAGATCGAGCCAGGCCGGCAGGAGCAGCACGGCCAGGTCGACCAGCATCAGCGGGGTCAGCGCGTAGCGCAGGCGGCCGGTCCACGGGCGTGCGAACGGCGTCAGCTCGGCAGAGGTCCAGAGCCGCAGGGCGTATTCGATGGCGAAAACACCCATCGAGAACAGCTCGAACCAGCGCAGGGGCGCGGGCAAACGCTGGGCAACGCCCGGAACCGTCTCCGCGATCGCCAGGGCCACGTTGGCTAGCACCATGGCGGCCAAGGCCGGCTGCACGACGCGCCCGAGGGGATCGTGGGCATGCTGGACGTCCAAGGCCTCGTGGATGCGTCGGCGCCACATGCCCCTATCGTGCACGCCGCGAGCCGCCTCTGGCGAGGGCACGCGCTCTGCGATCCAGGCCCGGCACCGAGCACCGCTTGCCCGGGTTCGGCGGGCGCGCCTCAGAGGCTCCGCCGGCCCGGACTGGGACCGCCTCGAGCCTTTCGACGTCCCCGGGCCCGCCGGATGGCGGACCCAAGGCCCATCGGGCGACGCGGTCGCGGTCGTTCAGCCCTTCCGCGTGCGCGCCGAGACGCCGGTCAAATGCCGAGGCGCAGCCGGTAGGCGTTGAACAGCTCGAGCACCGGCACGCCGCCCACGGGCCAGTCCACACGCCCGCCCTGGGCGATCAGCTGCACGCCGGAAAGGGCCGGGTTCAAGGGGATGGCCAGGGAGTGGCTGCCCACTTGGAAGTCATACAGGAAGGTCGTGGCCGGGTTGGCCAGCAGCTCGCAGGCATTCGGGCAAGTGAAGGGCACGGCCAGCGCCGGGTCCGGAGCAAACGCCACCAAGCTCAGGACCGAGGCCGGGCCCATCTGGACGCTGCTCTGCCAGGCGGCCCCCAGGACCGGGGCGTCGAAGGTGCTGAAGCCGGCGGGGTTCAGGCCGTTGCCGTTCTCGAAGAAAAAGGCCGCCACCGTGGCGATCGAGCGCCAGGCGCGCACGGCGTTGCGATCGCAGGCCACCAGGGTCCCGCCCTCGACCAGCGCCGGCCCGCCGGCGTTCTGGTTGTCGAGGTTCAGCGTGAACAGCGGCTGCAGGTCGCGATCGAAAGCCCAGATGCGTCCGTTGGTGGTGGGGCTCGAGGCCCAGCCGTTGCTGACGTAGACGCTGCCGTTTCCGTCCACGGCGGTTTTCGGTGAGAAGTTGCTGGCGCCGCTCAGCAACACGCCGGTCTGGGCGACCACGGCGCCGGTCTCGGGGGCCAGACGCGCCAGTTCGCCGCCGGGCAAGAAGGTGTAGAGCGTGCCGTCCGGACCGATGCCGTGCTCGTGGTTGGTGGTCCAGCGCACCGGCCGGCTCCAAGCCTGCACCAGGGCGCTGCCGGTGTCGTCGAAAGCGAACAGCTGGTCGACCGCGGCGTTGTTCTGCGTGCGCGCGAAATAGACGCGACCGCCGGCGGGGGCCGCGAAGGGCGCATTCTGGGCGGTGAAGCCGGGCATCACCGGGCTCGAATAGAGCTTTTGGCCCGTGGCGTAGTCGAGCCGCGTGATCACCTGGCCGCCGGGCGCGACTTCGTCGATGTAGAGCGCGTCGCCCGAAAGCGCCGGACCGCAAGCCCCGCTGACCGAACAGGAACGGATCACGTTCCAGACCACCTGGCCCGTGGCGTCGTCGAGGCGCGCCAGGCGCTGGCGATCGCCGACCAGCAGGTCGCCGTCCGGTCCGAACACGGAGCCGTCGTAGGCGAAAGCGAAGGTATTGAGCGGCGCGGCGCCCAGCAACGTGCCGGTGCGCACGTCGTAGCGATACAGGGGCCGTTGCTTGCTGTTGTCGCTGCGGGAGGCCCACAGGATGCCGCTGGGGCTGATGCCCGCGATCCAAGCGATCCAATCGACGCTCGAGCCTGCGAAGGGCACGACGCGCCGCCAGAGTTCGGCCCCGCTGACGAGGTCGTAGGCCACGATTGCGTCGTTGGGCACGCTGGCGGTCGGGAAACCCGACTCCCGCACCGTGACCACGATGCGCTGGCCGTTGATCGGATCGGTCCACACGAACGGATGCCACGAGATCACCGAGAAATCGGTGTTGTTGCTCCACAGCAGGTCGGCGGTCTTAGGCCCGACCTCCGACGTCAACCCGGCCCGCTGCGGTCCTCCGCCGAGATTCAGCCAATCCTGCGCGGCCGCGCTCGCGGCCAGCGGCGCCAGGGCCAAAGGGGCGGCCCAGCAGACTCCGAGGAACTTGCTCATGGGGATCGAAACCGAGTGCGGGGGGGGGGACGGCGTCTCCAACCGTAACCGGCGCCCCCGGATCCGCAAGGGTGGCCCCAGGGGGCGCGCGATTCGCGCCGCGCGGCCCGCTCGCCGGCCTGGCCTGCCGGCGCCCCTCGCCGCCCCGACGCCTGCCTCTGGCCGCAGCGCCCACAGCCCTGAGCTGCCCGCCTCGAGCCCCTGGACGGCCCCGCGGGGCCTCGCCCTCGCAGCGCGCCCTTCCGGTCGCCCAGGGTCCCCCTGGACGCTAACCGCCGGATGGAGCGGCGGGCTTGAGCGGCGGCTCGGCGGCGAACAGAGCGCGCAGGGCCATGGCGGTGCCATAGGCGGCGCTGCGCGGAAAGATCCGATCGTTCCAGGTGCCGTCGGGCTCGCGCGTGCTCTGCAGCAGGGCGCGCAGGCGCTCGCGATGGCCGCTGCGGCGCGCCTCGGGCAGCGCTTCGATCGCCAGAGCGGTGTAGACGTGGCCGAAATAGAAGTAATACGGCGCGATCCCGAAGGGGCCTTCGTGGGTGCCCTGGCGGGACTTGCGTGCGAGCAGGTGCTCGTAGCCGTCGAAGAAGCCAAGGATCGCGCGCTCCAGCTCGGCGACGGAACTCTGGCCCAGCTTGAAGAAGCACAATTCCGCCAGTGCGGCCCGGGCCGCGGAGGCGTGCATCGGCTCCGATCCCGGGCCGGAGTAGGCGAAAGCGCCGGTTCTTGGATTGCGTCCGCTGACCATGGCCTCGAGGGCGCGCTCGATCAGCGCCGGAGCGACCTCGAAACCCTGGGCGCGGGCTTCCAGCAGCGCCAGCAGGGTTACGCCGGTCTGGAACGGGCTATGGCGTCGGTCGTCGGCGTAATTCCAGCCGCCGGCTGCGGTCTGATTATCCGCTAGACGAGCCAGCAGGTCCCCCACCAGAGCTTCGATGCGCACGGACCGCTCCGGGTCGAGCACCTGCGCGCGCCGCAGGGCCAAGCACAGCTCGAGCGCATAGACGAAACCCCAGCCGCGCACGTCGTAGCCCTGCTTGCGGCCGCTCTCCAAGGCCGGATGCTGCGCCAGCATCGAGAGGATGAATTCCACGGCGCGCTCCACGGCGGCTTGGCGCGCGGGGTCCGCGCGATACCCGGGTGTTTCGAGCAGCGCCAGGCAGACGATCGCACTGCCCCCCACGCGATAGCCGGCCGGGATCTCCCGGCCGACCCGATAGACGCCCTCGTAGGGCCATTCGTTGCACAACTCGCCGGCCTCGGCGCGGGCGCGGGCCAGCCGATCGCGCTCCTTCTGCTGCCAGGCCGCCAGCTGGTCCGCCGGCAGCCGCGGCACCGGCTCGTCCGGCAGGTAGCGCTCCTGCAGCGCCAGCAGGCGCTCCACTCCCAGCGCCGCGGCCTGCCCGAGGTCCAGCGCCGGCGTGGCCAAGGGAGCCGGCGGGGCCGCAGGCGGGGGGGCCTCTGGCGCTTGCCCGGCCGCGGCCGGAGCGAGGGCGATCCCGAGGGCGATCAGGCGCGGCAACAACGGCATGCCACCAGCCTAGAACACGGTCACGCGGGCCGGAGACCCTGGGCCGGGGCCGATCGGTCTGGGGGCCGGCAGCCCGCGCGGGCAGTACCGGAAACAGATCCCTGAGCACTGCCCCAGCTCGCAACCGATCGCGGGGCCGAGGTGCCGTTCCAGAGCGGAATCAGGCGCCGCGCGCGCGTGCCGACCAACGGTTCTCGAGGCGCGCCAGGGCTCGCGGCAGCGCCAGGGCGCGGTAGCGGCCGCCGTCCAGGAGCACCAGACCCCACTCGCTGAGCAGGCGCAGCCCTTCGGAGCTGTCCAGCGGATCCCCGGCGGCCCCGTGGTTCTGGCACCATTCGGCTGCGGCCTTTTGCAGCTCGATCTCGGAGAGGCCCCGCTCGCTGCGTTCGAGCAGCGCGTAGACCAGCAGGGCCTCCTTGCACTCGGCCTCCTCGGCCTCGTCTGCCAGGCGGTGGAACACGCCCGCGTCGTTGTCGAGATTCTTGAAATAAAGGTTTTGCGAAAGGGCCTGCATGAATTCCGCTTTGCGCTGGCGGAACCGGCCGATTTGCCGCAGGACGTGGGATCCGAATGCGAAGATGCCGACCCCGCAAGCCATCATCGCGGCGCGATCGATGCGGCTGGGCGGCTGATCGCGCAGTCCCAGCCAAAACAACAGCAGGAACCACAGCAGGGCCAGGGAGGCTCCGAGTTTGGCCACAGCCCCCACACCCCCCAGCAGAGCCGGCACCAGGATCACCGCATGGTCGATCGGACGCATGCCCACGGCCGTGTTGGGCAGCAGCATCTCGATGTCCGCGGCGGGGATGTTCTCGAACAGTTTGAGCTGCACAGGGCGCTCGCGGGGATCGGCGCGCAGCTGGGCCGGCCCGGCGCGCGCGAACAGGGCCACGCGTTCGTAGTACTCGACCTCGATCGGACGCCGCCGCAGCCCGAACCAATCGCTGCCGATCTCCTGGTTGCGGCGCGAACCCCGCGCGAAAAGGGCCAATTCCGCGAAGTCCTCGAAACGCACATGCAACCGCACGCGGAACACGGCTTCCACCTGCAAGGCGCGCTCGAGCTCGCGCGCTTCGATGCGGCGATAATGGCCCTGGGCCAGCAAGCGCTGCAGCTCGAGGGACAGCCGCTCGGCCGCCTTGGCATCGGGCTCGCCCGGCTGGTTGGCCTGGGCGTGCAGCTCCTTGAGGCGCTCCTGCTGGTCGCGATATTCGAAATGCAGCGTGTCGAACAGCAGTTGCGCGAAACGCCCCAGCTCCGGTCCGCGGCCGGCCGGAGCTTCAGCGAGCAGGAGCTCGCGGGTCCGTGAGCGGGTCAGGGCCGGCGGCATCGGGTCGCTGGGCGCCTGTCGCGCTCGAGCCCCGCGGCGTTACGGACCGCCACGGGCTTCATTCGATGCGCTTGATGATGTGCCAACCGAAGGGGCTGCTCGAGGGGTCGAAGGGCGCCACCCCGAACTCCCCCACCGCGAGGCGCCAGCCCACGTCCCCGAACGCGGCGGCCATCTGGCGCCGGGGGTAGACGCCCGCGGAGGGCGCCCCGTTGGTCATCGAATAGCGCCCAGGGTAGGAGTCGTCGGTGTACTTCTTGACCAGCCCATCGAAGTCCCCGCCGGCTTGGATCTTGGTCCACAGCTCGGCGGTCAGCTCCTCGGCCTGCTGGCGCGTCCGGCGGGCGCTCGGCACCTTGCCGGCGAAGGAGACCAGCAGGTGCTGCACGGTGACCTGGCCCGCATCGTGCTCGGGCCGCGCGGCGAGGCTTTGGCACTGGGTGCGCAGCCCGGCGAGGTTGGAGCCGGGTTCCGCGGGCGAGGCCGGGTCCGCCTGGGCCAGGGGGCCGACGGGCGGCCCGGCCGGCTCGAGCTTGTCGGCGCAGGCGCTGGGAAGGAGCAGCAGGGGCAGCCAAAGGAGTCGGCGCATGGGGGGTGGGGCTTGGGACGCGCTCAGGATAGTCTCGTCGCGGCCGTCCAACCCAAAGCCGCCGCCCATGCAACTCGTCATCGGATCCAAGAACTACTCGAGCTGGTCGCTGCGCGCCTGGCTGGCGGCGGTGCTTTCCGGTCTGCCCTTCGAGGAGGTGCAGCTGCACTTCGACGAGGACCCCGATCGGCAGCAGCGCCGGCGTCACTCCCCCACCGGCAAGGTCCCGGTGCTGAAGCACGGGGACTTGACCGTGTGGGACAGCCTGGCCATCGGCGAGTACCTGGCCGAACTGGCCCCCCAGGCCGGGCTGTGGCCGAGCGACCGGGCCGCCCGTGCCTTCGGGCGCTCGATCTGCGCAGAAATGCACTCGGGCTTCGCCGAGCTGCGCCAGGACCTGCCGATGAACATTCGGCTGCAGCGCCCGTGGCGCGAGCGCGCGCCGGCCGTGATGGCCGACATCCAGCGCATCGGCGAGATCTGGAGCGAGAGCCGGCGGCGCTACGGCCAAGGCGGTGCGTTCCTGCTCGGACGGCCGAGCCTCGCGGATGCCTACTACGCCCCGGTGGTCTCCCGCTTCGTGACCTACTCGGTGCCGACCAGCGGCGCCGTGGCGGAGTACTGCCGCACGATCATGGCCTTCGAGCCGATGCAGCGCTGGTGCCAAGGCGCGCGCGTCGAAGGCCACGCCCTGCCGGCCTACGACAGCCGCGCCTGAGCTTTGCCGGGTTGCGGCCCGGAGGGCAGCTTCGAGGCTCGGCGAAGCAGCAGCGTCGCGACGATCCCGGCCTGCGTGCCCGCCGGATAGGCGACCAACGACCTCGGACAGGCTGGGCCCGTGGCTCGCGCTTCGCGTCGAGCCCTTCGTACACGGCCTCTCGATCGGAGTTGTTCCCGGATCCTCAATCGACGGACAGATCCAGGAAGCGCCGGGCCACGGCGTCGGCCAAGGGCCAGCCGCGGGCTGTGAGGCGCCAACGTCCCACGGAGCGTTCCAGCAGGCCCTGTTCCACCAGGCCGTCCGCGCGCTGCTCCGCCCGAAGGACCGGGGGCGAAGCCAGGGGCACCCCAGCGGCCGCCGCGGCTTCCTGGCTGTCGACGCCAGCACGGCGGCGCAGGCCAAGCCACCAG
This sequence comes from Planctomycetota bacterium, assembly GCA_044375105.1. Lineage (GTDB taxonomy): Bacteria > Planctomycetota > UBA1135 > UBA1135 > JBIKLM01. Next base: position 28,228 of record JBILNK010000016.1, on the reverse strand, counting down.
CTCTCCCCCAAGCGCTGCAGTTCGCTCGGACGCTCAAGCCAAGCGGCCGCCGGTCGCTCGGCCTCGATCGCGGCGCGCCAGGCCCCCAGCGTGCGCGGGTTGCCGAAGCGCGCGCCTTCGACCCGACTGACGGCCGATGGGCCCACGCCGGCATAATCGAGGTTTGCCCAGTAGATGCCGTTGTGCAGGCTTTCACAGCCTGGGCGGGCGTAGTTCGAGATCTCGTAGGCCTCGAGGCCGTGGGCTCGGCAGCGCTGCTGTGTCAGCTCGAAGAGCTCCAGCTCGAGTTCTTCATCGAGGGGCGCGCTGCGGCCCTGCTGGAGCTGGCGGTGCAGCAGGGTTCCCTCTTCGTAGGTCAGGTTGTAGGCGGACAGGTGCTCGAGGCCCAGCGCGAGCACCGCGTCCAGGTCGGCACGCCACTCGGATGTGCTTTGACCCGGAAAGGCATAGATCAGATCGGCGCTGACCCGTCGCGCACCCGCGCGCTGGGCCGCTTGCACGGCCTTGAGGCCCTGGTCAGCGGAGTGCACTCGACCGAACCAGGCGAGCACCTCGGGCCGCAGGCTCTGCACGCCGATCGAAAAGCGGGTGATACCCGCATGGAGAAGCGCCTCGACCTTGGATTCATCCAGACTCTCCGGATTGCACTCGATGGTCACCTCGCGGGCGGACTCGCGGAATCCCGTGCGATCGTCCAGGCGGTCGAGGAACAGGGCCAAGTCGCGGGCGGGATACAGGCTCGGCGTGCCACCACCCAGAAACACCGTGCTCGGCCGTTCGGGTGCGCGCCTCAGGGTTTCCGCAGTCAAGGCGGACAAGGCGCCGAGCAAGTCCTGACCCGCTGCGGGCAAAGAGAAGAAGTCGCAGTAGGTGCACTTGGCCGCGCAAAACGGGAAATGCACGTAAAGGGCAGTACCGGGCCGGGCGCGCTGAGCGAGCACGGGATCGGAGTCTGCGGGAGCGGTCTGGGGCGCGGGGATCACGGCAAGGTCAGAGCTTGCGAAAAATTCAGCGCCATAGCGCATCCCGTCGGCCTGCCGCGTTGGGTCGTACCCAAGGGCGCCCGCCAAGCTGGCCTGCCGGGCGGGACAGCCCTGTCCCGGCTGAGCCGGGCCATCTGCCTGCCGACTTGGCCAGAGGGGGCTCGCCGATCATCTCAGGGGGCGGGCCAGGTCGGCGGCCGGGGTCGGGCCAGAGAGGGTCCATGCAGCTGGGCTTGCGGGTCGGGCGTTGCCCGGGCCGCAAGCCCAGTCGATCGATTCGGCGGCTGCCAGGGTCAGTTCAGCAGCAACTTCGGGACCTCCTGATAGGCCGGGAAGCGGCGCTGCTCGAGCTTCGAGAAAACCTTGTGGCCGTCCTTGAAGACCTCGAAGGCCCCTGCGGCACCGGGTTTGAGCTCGACTTCGACGGTTTCGTTCTGGAATGCCTGCTTGATTTCGGCGGCCAGACCGGTCGCCTGGGGCAGGTAGTTTCAGCGCAGGCAGTATTCGACGCGGATCTTCATGGGTACTGAGGACTCAGGTGTTGTCTGGCAGTCTGGAACAAGGCGCCCGGTTTTTCCAGGGCTTGCCTGGGATCAGGCGGCTTCGCCTTCGCTCTCGCCGTCGATGATGCGCTGGAGTCGGCGCAGGAGGTCGCGCTCGATCTGGCGGACCCGCTCGCGGGTCAGGCCCACCTGGCGACCGATCTCCTTCAGGGTCATGGGCTCGCTGCCGGGCTCCAGGCCGTAGCGCAGGCGCAGGATGGTCGCTTCGCGCTCGTCCATCTCCCCGAGCAGCTCCGCCAGCTTGCCCAGGGCGTCGGTGTGCAGCAATTCGTCCTCGGGCGCCTGGGCCCGGGGGTCTTCGACCACCTCGTGGTGAACGCTCAGGGCATCCAAAGAGACCTGTGGGCCGAGGCTCGAGGTGTGGATCGTCTGACGCAGGACGCCCCAAGTCTCTTCCGGGATCCCGATCTCGTTGGCCACCTCGGAGATGTTGGGCGTCCGGCCGAGTCGATAGCCGAGCTCGGCGGAGACGCTGCGCCACTTGGAGATCAGCTCGTTCATGTAACCGGGCACCCGCACGGACTGGACCGTGTTCACGAGGGCCCGGCGAATGGACTGCTTGATCCACCAGGAACCATAGGTGGAGAAGCGGCAGCCGGCGTCGGGGTCGAACTTCTCGGCCGCCTTCATCAGGCCGATGTTGCCCTCCGCGATCAGGTCCTGGAGCGACAGGCCCCGCTCGGCATACATCTTGGCGATCGAGACCACCAAGCGCAGATTGGCCCGGATCATGTGCTCGCGGGCCTCGGCATCACCGGCCTGGATGCGCCGCCCCAGCTCGCGCTCCTTCTCGGGCGTGAGCAGCGGCACTTCGTTGATCTCCTGCAAGTAGGTCTCGAGACAGCGTTCCCTGGAAATGACGACCCTCCCGCGCAGCTGCGCGGCTGCTGTTCTTCCGGCCGGACCCGGAACCGATTTCGCGGTCGAACCCAAGCGCGGCCGCTCGCGCCTCGGTTGGGCCCGGGTCTATACCCCCGGCCCACCAATGGAGCTCACAGCCGGTCTCCCGCCTTGCGCCGAATCCGGCGAGTGAACGGAGGACATCCGACCCGGTCCCCATCGGTGGGTTCGCGGTGCGACCTTGAGACCGCCTGGAATTCCTGGGGGATGCCGGCGGAGCGCGCTCCGTTCTGGGCGGATCGCCAATGGCCTGCGGCCGGCAGCGCGCCTTGGCCGATCTGGTACTTTGGCCCCCCTCTCCCATGCCCAACGAAACGAGCCCCTCAGCCGCCAGCGAGCGCGGTCCCGACAACGTCGTTCGGGAGGCGGAGTTCGCCCAGCACTTGGGCACGGTCACCAGCCCGTTCCACACCTCGGTGCGCCGGCTTCTCGAGCGCGGACCGGAATCGTGGCGGCGTCGGCACCTCAATCAGCTGGTCCACGATGCGCACCAGCTCGAGTCCTATCTGGACGAATTCGGGGCGCGCTACAACCGCACATTCCACGCCTACACCGAGCTGATCGCCGCTGTCAGGGGTCTGGGCCATGCGGCCTATGTGTTGGCCCATGTCCGGCAGCGCATGGAGAGCTACCACTCGGATCAGTGGCAGCCCGAGGGTTTGAGCGTAGAGGTGAGCCAGCGCCTGGCCCGTGCGGGCAACGAGCTGCACGGCTGGCTGGCCGGTCTGTTGTCCACAGCCCTCCGTGATGCCGAACGCGCCGGCTTCTGTCCCGTCGATGCCCCGCTCGGCAGCGAAGCCTGGCTCCCGGTTGAGGTCCGTCGGCGGTTGCCTCGCAACCTCGGCCAGGACGAGCTGGAGGACGAGGAGCAGCGCATCGCCGACGTGGCCTCCAAGTTCATCCAAGCTGCTGACTTAATGGGGTACATCGGCCAAATGAATGGCCTGTCGCCTGACGCTCGCCGCGAACTGATCCAGCGTGCTTGCTCTGAAGAGCAAGCACGGGTTTATGAGGCAACTGTTCATAACTTACAATCCAGTTACGATACCTATATCCGCAATACGATTCTCGAAGCTCGGGATCCGCGTCTCAAGCTGCTGCGCGGCCAGGCATCCGCGGCGCTGCATTGCCTCGAAGCCGTGACCGAACTGATCCACTTCCTGGAGCGCCATGCCAGTCCCTCTCGCCTTGTGACCGAGGAGTCGGTGCAGCGGCTCTCCGCCCTGGTTCCTCGGGAGGCAGTGGAACGGGTTGTCGTCGAGGATCTACTCAGCCCCGCGGCCGAACTTCTCCGCGGGGGTCGACGGTTGGCGGAGGACCTCCTGCCACTTTACTCCCGAGTGCGTGCGCTCGAGGTCGAGCTGCTCGACGGCGTGTCATTTCATGCACGCCCAGCGGCCCTGATCTTCGGCATCGTGCAACACCACGGGCTGCCCGTGGAGCTGGAGCTCGGCGGGAAAACCTGCAATGCGGGCAGCATCCTCGAGATGCTGCTGGCGGTCGGATCGGCGCCGGAGGCCCGCCGGTTCGTTTTCCGCGGCGACGAGCGGCCACTGCGAGATATTCAGACCCTGTTCGAGCACGGTTTGGGAGAGCAATCGCAGCCGCTGCCAACCTCCCTGGGGTACCTGCGCCGCCCAGGTAGCTGAGCGCTCGCCACATTGCCACCACGGACCGCCTGCGAACGGAGCGACTCGGACTGTGCCCGAGCCTCGAGGCTCGGCTGGCAGCATGCCTTCGGGCCCCCATCTGGCGCCCTCAGCAGCTCGGATAGTCGCTGCGCGTCGACTCTGTTTTCAGCCTCTGGAGATGCCAATCGAGACTGGGGACCCCTGGTGACCGATCTCCGCTGCATGAGTCGAAGGGACCTGCGCACCCTGGACAGCCTGCGCTCGAAGGTCAGGTCAAAGGCCCAAGCGCAAACGGTCGGCTAGCACCGAGGGCAGGCCCGCCTGGCGGATCCGTGCCACCTCGCGCTCGAGGTCGTATTCGACGCGCAGGATCTCGATGCGCTGGGCCTCGCAGTCGAAGTACCCCACCGCGGACCTTGGATCCTCGTCCCGGGGCTGCCCTACGCTGCCGACGTTGATCAGGGCCTTGTGGATCTCGTCCAGCAAGAGGCTGTCGTCCACGCAGAGGGCCAGCCTGCCACCGGCTTCGTAAGGCTGCACCACCATCAACGGAATGTGGCTATGGCCGACGAATCCGACCCGCTCGATGAAGCTGAAGGAGGGCGCGGCGCTGTCGATATCGAGTGTGTAGTTGAACTCCGCGGGGTTCTCGAAGGAGCCATGGGTCACCTGGCAATCTGCTAGCTTCACCGTCAGCGGCAGCTGCCGGAGCCATTGCAGGTGCTCGGGCTCCAGATGGCGCTGGGTCCAGGCGATGGCTTGGCGGGCGGACAGGTTGAATTCGATCGGATCCAGCAGGCCCGCGCAGGCAGCATCGTGATTCCCGCGCACCACCTGGGCGCCGATGTCCTGCAGGAAGTCGATGCATTCCCCAGGGGCGGCACCGTAGCCAACAACGTCCCCCACGCTCAGAAACAGGTCGACGCCCCGCTGCACCAGGGCGGCATGGGCAGCCCTTAGGGCACTGAGGTTGCCGTGGATGTCCCCGAAAATGCCGTAGCGCATGCTGTGGATGGGTTTAGCCGTCTTCTTGGCAGCTTAGGGGGAAGGTCGCCCGAGGCCGCGATAAGGTCCTGATCGGCTGTTGGGATGCCCAGGGCCACAAGACACGCCCACACCTTGCGAAGGTGGCCCATCAAGCACCAGAGTTCCATGGCGCTCGTCCCCAAAGCCGTGCCAACACCTTCGGGCAACTGTCCGGCTTCCCACGCCTCCCGGGGTCACAGTCCCTATCGCCATGAACGGCGCGGGCCCAACCCGTGCCAAAGGGCCTAGCCCCCCCGGCGCGGTGGCACGGATGGGATGGCGACGGTCTACAGGCGCGCTAACGGCGCGGTGCGAGGGGTGCCCAGGTCCGCACGCCCCCGAGTAGGCACAAAAACAACCCCAACCCTAGAAGTGCCACCAGCCAGCTCCAGGCACCAGGCTGCCCGCCCTGAAAGGCCGGCTGGATGAGACAGAAGGCAAGCAGGAAGACCTGCGGTCGGCTCCAGGTAGGGGGAGCAGCACACTCCACCACAACGCCTAGGGCTAGTAGAACGATCAGCTCGACTCCGCTGGTGCGACTTGGGGTAGGCCAAAGCCCGGCCGTTCCGCTGCCAAGGAAACAAGCCAGCCCCCCACGAATGCCGCCCAAGCCAAGGCTTAGGAGCAGGGCGATCAGAGTCCCCCGGTGACCCAAGGGATAGCACAGGAGACGCGCAGACCCCCAACCCCTGAGGGCTGCGGTGATACCGATACCGGCCGACCAGACCAGCGCCCGATCCAGGATGCCCTGCCCCACCGAACCCCGAAAGAACGGCAGTTCCCATGCAACCAGCAGGGATTCGATCAGTCCTAGAAGAAACAAGCCACCCGGAAGCGCCCAGGAATCCAGGTGACGAGCCGTATGGCGGCTGATCCCAAGCCAGGCCGCTAACAGGCCACCAGCGCGTCGAGACGTTCCACGTGGAACAGCTTGGGGGCTTGCGCTCACTTCCCTTAGACTAACGGCGAACCATCATGCCTCCCATGGAAAAACGTCTCGGCCGCGGCCTCGACTCCCTGATCCCCTCCAAAGCCCCCAAGGCGGAGTCGGCACCCAGCGAGCTGCCCATCGCCCAGCTCCGCCCCAATCCCTTCCAGCCCCGCACGGAATTCGACTCCGAGGGTCTGGAGGAGCTCAAAGAAAGCATCCAGCGCCACGGGCTGCTCCAGCCGGTGGTGGTGAGGCGCGTGGTGGGTGGTTTCGAGCTGGTTTCCGGAGAGCGCCGCTTCCGCGCCGCCAAGGCCCTCGGGCTGGAACGGATCCCGGCAATCGTGCGGGACTCCGTCACCGATGAGGAGATGCTGGAACTTGCCCTGGTGGAGAACCTCCAGCGGCGAGACCTGGATCCAATCGAAAAGGCCCGTGGGTACCGTGGCCTGCAAGAGCGACTCAAGCTGACCCAGGACCAGGTCGCCCAACGGGTCGGCCTCAACCGAGCCACGGTTGCAAACCACCTGCGGCTTCTGGACTTGCCTGCTTCCGTCCAGCAAGCACTGGCCCAGGGCAAGCTCCAGATGGGTCATGCCCGTGCTCTTCTAGGCCTCGGGAGCCCGAAGGATATCGAAGCCCTTGCGAAGACCGCGATCAGCGACTCCTTGAGCGTTCGAGAGGTGGAAAGCCGTGTGCGGCAGAGTCAGGAGCCGCCGCAGGTTTCGGTGGTCGCCAACGCGGTGGCTTCGGCCCAAAGCCAAACCTCAGCGAACCCGGCGCAGTCCCAGTCGAGCGACAAGCCGGTTCAGGCGCCCTGGGCGCGGGACCTGGAGCGGAAACTGACCGAGTCCCTGGGCACCAAGGTGGAACTGCGGGAGAGGGGGCCTTTCCAGGGGACGATAAACATCCATTACCACAACCGCGCTGATCTGGATCGCCTGCTGCAGCGCCTCGCGCCCAAGAAGCTCATTTAGTGGCCAATTAACATCCATATGGATTCCATATAAGATCCGGGCAGGCCGCGGTCGGTAGATCGCATCCAAGGCCTCGAGCCTGCGGATTGCAGCCCACACGGCATCCCCGGGGTAACCCCGAGAAGCGAAATCCTGGAGCAGCTCTGCGAGGGGCATCGGCTCCGGCCGATCCGCAAGCTGGATCAGCAGGTCCCCCAGGATCGGCTCCTGGATCGGCAAGGGCGCGGCGCACGCGCAGGGCCAGCCGTTCGAGCCGCGAGGTCCCGCCCAGGAAGCGCTCCACCCGTTCGAGGCTGGCCTCCGGGCTGATGGCGATGGTCTCGCTGGCCGGCCTCTGCAGGTCGATTGGGGGGCGGGGTCCGTTGCCGGGGGCCACGAGTAGGGCCTCCAGGCGCGGGAGCCAGTGCCAGCGCTCCATCAAGCTGGCTCTGTCTCGGGCGGAGAGGCCCCGGACGCGCTACCGCAACGGTCCTTCCGGGAACTGCCTCAAGGGTTCCCAGTCCGCCGGCTCGCACCAGCGCAGGAAGCTGAGGCCTGCGGACTCGACCAGGGCAAAGAAGTCCTCGACGTCGTAGCTGGTTTCGTTGACGTTCAGGTAGCGGTCGACGAATTCGACTTCGCCGATCGCATCCAGATCCGCGGAGGGTCCGATCCGAACGGCCGGTAGGGGAGCTTGAGCGACGAGTTCACGACCTAACCGCAAGCGATCTTCTGGCGGCGGGGTGCGCGGGATCAGGAGATCGATCGACTCCGCCAGACGGCGCAGCGACTCGCGTCCATGGCGACCGTAGACCATCAAGGAAAGCACGCCATGGGGAACGAGCGTTTTCGCCAATCGGGCCAATCCCTTGGAGGGATCTGCCAAATGGTGCGCCACACCGCTCGAGAGGATCACATCGAAACCGCCGCTCGGCACCTCGAGCCCATCGAACGTCATGAGATCCACTCACTGCGGGCGCACGTTGCGCAGCCCGCGCTGCGCCACCTCGGCGCGCGCATACTCCAGGCTCGTACGGCTCAGGTCGATGCCCGTGAACTGCGCGTCGGGCTACAGCGCAGCGGCGGCCACCAACCCCACACCTCGACCTCAGCCGGCATCCAGCACCGTCTGCGGTCCATCGCTGGAGCGCTGGCGGCGCACCCGGCTGAGCAGCAGGCGCGCGTGCACTCCCTGGCGGAAAGCGGGTGCCCCGGCGGAGTAGGGGAAGCGGTCATCCATCGAACGCACCCGCTCGGTGATGGGGTCTATGGCCCCTGCATCGGCCGGGATCAGACCCGACTCCGGGGGCCCCTGGGATCTAGATGCCGCGCGGGGGACCCGAGCTCCCTCAGCGGACCTATGCTCAACCGCCGATGCCCAGCCCGCGCCGCATCCTCCACGCTCTGCATTCCTTCCCGCCCGACAGCCGCGGCGGGATCGAGACCTACGTGGAGCTGCTGGCAGGCGCCCAGGCGGCGCAGGGTTTGGAGCCCGAGGTCCTGGCCGCAAGCCCTACCGCCGATCGCGGGCCGGCCCCGGGCCCGTGGAGCTGGCCGGTGCATCGCCTGAGCTTCCAAGAGCCCCTGGCACAGGCCCAGGGCCGCTCGACGGCAGCCCGCGAGCGGGAGCTGACCGACCTCCTCGAGAAGCAGGGGATCGAGCTGCTCCACGTCCATCATTGGCATGGCCTGGGCCCCTGCCTGGTGTCCGCTGCCCGGAACTTGAGGCTGCCGACGGTCGTGACCCTCCACGACGCCTTCGTGAGCTGTCCCTTGTTCTTCCGCCGCCGCTGGGGGCGCCTTTGCGAGCCCGAGCAGCCCATCGCCGTGTGCGAACGCTGTCTTGGAGAACTGGCCGGCGCGGCTCCCGAGTCGATCGCTCCGGCCCTCGAATGGCGCAATGCCGCCTACCGGCGGGAACTCGAGCAAGCCCAGGTCCGACTGTGCCTAGGGGAGGACCAGCGAACCCACCTCCTACGCCTCCCGGCGCTCGCCGGCCTGACCATCGAAAGCGCCGGATTCCCCGCCCGCCGGATCGACCCGGTGGGGGAGCGGCGCCCGCCGTGGAGACCGCCCGCCCCCCTGCGTGTCGCCACCTGGGGCGGCTTGGTGGAGGGCAAGGGCCTGCATCTGCTGGTCGAGGCAGCCCGAGGACTTCCCGCCAGTGCCCTCGAGATCCACCACCACGGCCCGATCCTCGAGCCTGCCTACCGCGCCCAGCTGGAGAGTTCATGGCCTGGGGGCTCGCTGCATTTCCACGGCCCCTTCGGCCCGGCCCAGTTGGCGACCTTCGGAAGCCAGTACGACCTGGCGGTGCACCCCTCGCTGTTCCTGGAGACCTACGGCTTCACCACGGACGAGGCTCTCGATCTAGGATTGCCGCTGCTGATCCCAGACCGGGGCGCCCCACGCGAGCGTCTGGGCGGCCGCGGCACCCTGTTCCGTTTCGGCGATAGCGGCGACCTGGCAAGGCGCCTCCGAGAGATCCTTTCGGGCCCCGAGCTCCTGGAGGAATGGCGCAACGGTCAGCCAGGACCTCGCCAAAATCTGGTCGAACACGAGAGGCGCCTGCAGGCCTTCTACTATGAAGCCCAGGCCAGGGTCGGGGTGAGCTAGGGCCTACTAGGGAGCTCCGGGTCAGGCGGCCCGGAAGGCCAGATATCCCTAAGTGGTCCCCATCTTTCCTATAAAATCGAGCCGGGGGGGGCCCCGAGCCCACTCATTGAACGGTCATGGCATTGACCACGACCGGCTCGTTGGGGCGGTCGTTGGAGGCGTCCTTGGGTGCGTTGGCGATCGCGTCGGCGACCTCCTGACCCGAGACCACGACCCCGAACACGGTGTGGACGTCGTCCAGCCAGTGGGCCTCGCCGACCGTGATATAAAACTGGTGCCCGCTGCTCTCGCTCTCCCCGTCCTTCTTGGCCATGGCGAGGGCGCCCCGGAAGTGTCCCAGATCGCTGAACTCCGGGGCCAGCTTGTAGCCCGCGTCGCCGGTACCCCAGGTCTCGGGGGGGCCTTCCTTGCTGTTCTGGTCCCCGCCCTGAATCATGAAGTTGGGGATCACTCGATGGAACTTGGTCCCCACATAGGTCCCGTCCTGCGCCAGCTTCAGAAAGTTCTCCACATGCACGGGAGCCTTGGCGGGGAACAGGGCCACCTCGATCTGGCCGGCGCTGGTGTCGATGCGGACCCGCGGGGCGTCCGCCGGCGGAGCCGGGTTGCCGGTCAGCAGGGGCAGCTCGGCGCGCAGGGTCTGCAGGCCTGCCAAGCGGGTCTCCAGGCGCTTGACCAGGCCGCCGCCGTCGAACCGCAGGCCTTCGACTCCGGCGACCAGCGGGTGGGTTGGCTGCTCGCGGGCCAGCTCTTGCAGGCTGTTCAGGGCCGGACCGTAGTCGCCCTTCTCCGCAAAGGCCGGGGCCGCCAAAGTGCGCGCCCAGATGCCCGCACCGGACTCCTTGTTGCGCCGACCGAAGTCCTCGAGCTTGGCGCCCTCGGCCAGGTTGACCTGCGACATGCCGTAGAAGTTCTGGATCGTCACCAGGTCCTGCAGGCCGGCCCAACCCTGGTCTTGGATCGAGGTCTTGCGCTGTTTCTGCCATTCCCATCCCAGGATTCCCGCGGAAATCACCGCAAAAACCAGCAAGCCCAGCTTGCCGTAGCGCTGCACCCACTCCTGCATCAGGGTCTTGTCCTGCAGGGGGGCGTAACTGATCTCGGAAGCGGACTTGTGCTGTTGCAGAGCCATGGGAGCGGAGCGGACTGAGGAGCGGGAAGTGTAACAGCCACCAAGGCGCTGCTCGTGCGGCCGCTAGCAACCCCGCCGTGATCCCGGGGTCCCTGCGACGGGCCCCTCGGCACAGACCTGCCCCCGCAGGCACCAGCACGGCCCGACGGGGGGCCCCTCCCGGCCCAGGGGGGGCGGGCGCCCCCCGGCGCCCCGTTCGAGCTCCAGGACATCCAGCCCGATTCCAAAAGGGCGCCCGAGCCGCGGCAACTGGGGGGCTTCGACCGCCCCGGGCGCGCCCCCGGCGGCCCCGAACCGCCCCGGCCCGCTCGGCCAGCACACGAACCGCAGCGGCTTCCGGCCGCCTCCCCCGCTCCGCCGCGACCTAGAATTCCGGCCCCCCGCGGCTGCGCGGGGAAACCCAGCGCCGTATCCGCCGAGCGATGTCGAAACTCTCCCTCAACCTGCTGCTGGCCGCCCTCCTCTGCGACGCCCTGCCCGCCCACGCGGCCAGCCCGCATCCAGTGCTCCCGTCCCACCGCGCCCAGGACGACCGCAAGGCGGAATTCGAAAAGCGCCTGGCCGAAGCCAAGGGCGATCGTGTCGCGCTCTGGAAGGTCTACGACTGGGCCGAAGCCTTCGGCATGACCAAAGAAGCGCGGCAAGTGCTGCGCGCGATCCTGGAGGTCGACGACGGTGACGCCAAGGCCCACGAGCTGCTGGGCCACGTGTTGTACGACGGCAAGTGGTTCCCCAACGAGAAGAAGAAACTCGAGTACCAGCAGCAGAAGGAAGAGGCCGAAGCCAAAGCCAAAGGGTACGTGCGCTACAAGGACACCTGGGTCGATCCAAAGGACGTACCGTTCCTGGAGAAGGGCTGGGTCAAGCTCGAGAGCGGCGAGTGGGTCGATCCGGAGGAGCACAAGCGCGTCACCGAAGGCTGGGTCAAGCAGGACCTGACCTGGATCGCGCCGGAGGACAAGCCCAAGCTCGAGCAAGGCCTTTGGAAGTGCGGCGACCAGTGGCTCAGCCTGGAAGAGGCGGACCAGTACCACTCCAAGTTCGGTCAATGGTGGCAGATCCCCGGGCGCCACTTCGTGCTCTGGACGACGCTCGATCGCGCCACGGCTATCAAAGCTCTCGAAGAGATCGATGGAGGACTCTCCGACCTCAACGCTTTCTTCGGCGTGTCGCCCAAGTCCCCGCCGCACCTGCTGCTGCTCAATTCCCTCGACCAGTACAACGCCATGGCCAAGGGCTCCGAGACCGTGGCCTATGAGGCATTCGGGTTCTCGGGCGGCACCTACGGCTTCTTCGCGGACTTGTGGTTCGATCCGGCCAGCTCGAAATACCTGGGCTGCGGCGTCGGCTATTGGGATGCCAGCACGGAAGCAGGCAACCGCTTCGGCCGCCACGCTGCTCGCCTGGCCGCCGGCCTGTCCTACGTCGAGGCCCTCGACCCGAGCCCCAAGGCGATCGCCAAACTGACCTCCAGCACCAGCGGCAAAAAGAACGCGCGCTTCGATCCAAGCAAGTTCCCGCTGCAGGACTTCTACGGCGAGAAGCGCTTGCCGTTCAGCCTGCGCTATGGAGCGGCGACCTTCTTCGAGCGCTACTTCATCGATCGCACGGCGCCCTCGGGAGGCGACGTGCACTGGCCACGCCACTGGGCCATGCAGAACATCGAGCGGCGCGGCGGACTCGATCCGCTGGCGAAGATTCTGGCCTTCCAGCCGGACCAATCGATGCAGGCGGACCCGGACAAGGCCGGCAAGATGGCCAGCCAGTGCGGCCTGCTGATCTCCTTCGTGATGCACGGCAATTGCCAGCCCGTGCAGGAAGCCCACCGCACCTGGCGCGAGGCCTTCCAAGGCGGCGGCGACGTCGAGAAGGCCACCTTGGCCCTGTTCAAGGCCCTCGAGGCCCACGAGGCGGAGTTCCGCAAATACGCGAGTTCCTGATCCGCAGTCAATCGACCGCTCTCCGCTACACCCAAAGCACACAACCGTGCCGATCCTCGCCGCGCTCCTGCTCCTGCCGCCCCTCTGCCCGACCGCCGCTCCCGTCGGGCCGCGCTGCCACAGCCAAGCCAGGGCGACTGCCCAGGCGGCCGACCCCGCCGCCGCGCGCTCGACCGCGCAGGCGGCCCCCGCGCCCGCCCTGGGCGCGGAGCCGGACGGGCACGCGGCGCTGCACCCCGCCAGCGCTTCCCTCTATCTGCGCCTGCCGGACGTGCGCGCCCTGCCCCAGGCCTACCTCGATTCGCCCCTGGCGCGACTGGTCTTCGATCCGGACCTGGCCGCCGCGGTCGAGCGCTTGACCGGCGGAGAGGTCTTGATGGATGAATTGCTTGCCCAGGCCAGCGAGCAACTCTCTTTGGACGCCCTACCGACCGAGCTGGTGCAGATGGGCCTGCCGCGGGCGATCGAGAGCGCGCGCTCCCTGTCCCTTTCCCTGAGCTGGCCCAAGGACCTCGAACAGGCCCTCGGGTCCGAGCTGAACGTTCTGAAGAGCGCCCTTACCGTGCTGAGCGCCCAGCGCGCCCTGGGGGAAGCGCAGGCCGCCTCCTGGATGGTGGAGGAAGGCGAGGAGCCCCCGCCCCCGATCACCGACCTGGCCCAGCTGGGCCTCCCCGAGCCGCTCCTCCGCGATGCCTGGGGCAACCAGCTGCAGCTGACCGAACGCCCGACGATCAAGGCCTGGGGCGATCCCGGCGAGGACGCTGAAATCGAAATGGTGCCCACGGTGATCAGCCTGGGTTCCGACGGCCACGCGGGGGGTGAAGGACAGGCGGCGGACTTGGTGCCCGGCGACAGCCTGGAGGAACTGGTGGCCGCTGCCCTCGGTCGTTCTCTCTTGCCTCACCTGGGCTTCGAACTGTGCCTCGAGTTCGATCAGGAGGGCGTGGCAGCGGGCCTGCTCGATCAGATCGCGGGCAACCTGCCCGCGGAGGCCCCCTTGCAGCGGCGCACGCTCGGCAGCGGCGGCGGCGAATGGCGAGCCCTGACCATGGGATCGGACGACGGCTGGGGCTATGTCGAGATTTGGGCCGCCAGCGACAGCAAGCGCCTGCTCTTCGGAGGCCTCTGCAACCGGATCGCCGACCTCGAGCCGCGCCTCACCAATCCGCAGGGTCTCGCCTCCGTGGCCAGCTTCGACCGCGCGCGCGCCGCAACCAGCCCCGCCGGCGGCCAACCGGTGCTGGAGGTCTACCAGACCGACAGCCTGTGGTCCTTGGTGGGACAGCTCGGGGAGCTGGGCCTCGAGCAGCTCGGCACTCAGAGCCTCGGAGAACTGGGAGACCTGCCGGTGCCGATCTCGGTGCCCACCCTCGACGGGCTGACCCGCGGCCTAGTGGAGTGGCTGAGCGGCGGCTTCGGGCCCCAGTTCTCGCGCACCTCCCTGGTGGACGGCCAATTTCAAAAGCACCGCTTCCAGCCCGATGGTGGCAGCCAGGTCCCCGCGATGCTGGGCGGCTCGGCTCTGGACGGCTCGCTGCTCGACCGCGTCGACCCCGAGGCCGGCATGGTCTGGGCCGGGGGAGCGGACATCCGGCGCCTGTTCGAGCTCTTGAACACCAGCCTGGGCTTCAGGCCGGGCGAGCGCGGCGACTTCCCGCGGGCCCTGCTGCAAGAGCGCGGCGGCTTCTCGATCGAGACCGATCTGATCCAGCAGCTCGAGCCCCAGGTGGCCATCAGCGTCGGCCTGGTGCGCGGCCTGGCGCCGCCCTCGGTGGTCCTGACCCTGAAGGCCAAGGACGCGGCCAAGTTGCAGCGCGGCCTCGAGGCCTGGTTGCGCGGTCTGGTGGCGCTCGAGCCGGAGTCCTTTTCCCTCAAGGATCGCCCCTACAAGAAGCTGCCCTACTACGAGCTCAAGGTGCAGCCCTACGGGGCCCTGCCCGGCTCGCAAGCGGAGGCGGCCGAATACGTCTTCGGCCTGCGCGGCGACACGCTGCTGATCAGCACCGGCTCGAAAGCGGTCAAAGACGAGCTGCGCCGTGAGACCGGGCCCGACAGCCCGCGCTCGCCGCTGGTCGGCAACCCCGCCCTCGGCGAGGGCGTGCAGGAGCTGCTCTTCATCGACTATCCGCGCTACATCGGCACCCTGTACGGCCTGGTCAAGACCTTCGGGGCACTGGCGGGCGGTGGGGGCGGGGGTGATCTGCCGTTCGACCTGAGCCAGCTCCCCGACGCCGACCTGCTCACCCGGCACTTCAGGCCGACCCTGTCGGTCACGCGCCAATCGCCGGCCGGCCGCGTCACGCGCTGCGACTCCTCCTTCGGTCCCGAAATCCCCCTGGGCGGTGTGTTCAGCGCCCTGCTGGCCGGCTTCGCGACCTCCGAAGAGGTCGTCTTCCCGGACCCCGAGGGGGAGGTCGTGGAAGCCTGGAGCGAGCCGGTCGAGGCGGTGCCCGCGCCCGCGGCAGGCGACGGCGAGGCCACCCGCGAGGGGCTGCTGCGCCTCAAAACCCTGCTGGAGGTCTATCGCTGGGACCGCGGCAGCTATCCGAGCGAACTCGCCGATCTGAGCGCGCCCTCCCAGCGCTATCCCAAGGGCTGCCTCGAGGGCGCGCCGTTGCCGCTCGATGAATGGGGCCGGCCCTTCGCCTATTCCCTGACCTCCGAGGGCGGCTTCCTGCTGCGCTCCCTGGGACCGAACGGTCAGGACGAACAGGGCCAGGGCGACGACGTGCGCGCGAATTGACCCGGGCGCTGGCCTGGGGTCGGCGCGCCGGCGCACGGCCTTGGCAGCCCGTCGAGTCCCTGGCCGCCCGATGAACTCCTCTGCCGCCACGCCGCGCCGGAAGCCGTGGCGCCAGATGAGTGTTCGCGAAAAGCGGCGCGCGCTGGTCCTGCCGCTGATCGGGAGCCTGGGCGTGTGCCTGGTGCGCCTGCTGAGCGCCACCTGGCGCATACGCTTCGACCACCCCGAACGATTTCCGGTCGATGCCGGCGAAGGCGGTCGCCTGGTGGCCATGTGGCACGGCCGGCTGCTGCCGGGGGTCGTGCCGCACCGGGGGCGCGGCATCGCCGTGCTGGTCTCCCCCAGCGGCGACGGCGAGCTGATGCACCGGCTGCTGCCGCGCTTCGGCTACTCGACCATCCGCGGGTCTTCCAACAAGCAGGCCTCCCGGGCCCTGCGC
The DNA here is from genome assembly GCA_044375105.1 of Planctomycetota bacterium. GTDB lineage: Bacteria > Planctomycetota > UBA1135 > UBA1135 > JBIKLM01. Next base: position 12,371 of record JBILNK010000016.1, on the reverse strand, counting down.
GAAATGCTGCGCGAGCTGCGCGCGGCGCGCACCGTGGTGATCACCCCGGACGGCCCCCGCGGCCCGCGCCACGGCATGAACCTGGGTCTCGGCTGGATGTCGCGTGCCACGGGGTTCCCGATCGTCACGATCGGTTTCGCGGCCGAGCGCGCCTGGCGCCTGCGCAGCTGGGACCGATTCCTGATCCCCAAACCCTTCAGCCGCGTGCGCATCCACTACGGCGAACCGATCCGCGCGGGCGAGGGGGACGACGAAGCAGCGCTCGAGGCGCTGACCGAACGGGTACGCGAGCGCCTGCTGCAACTCGAGCGGGAGGCCCACGCCGCCCTGGGCGTGCCGGTCGACTGGTGATCCGCGTCGGTCCCGCGGGCTGGTCCTATGCGGACTGGGAGGGCCCGATCCATCCGCGACCCAAGCCGCGGGGCTACCACGGGCTCGAGCTGCTGGCGGGCGTATTCGATTGCGTGGAAATCAACTCCAGCTTCTATCGGCTGCCCCGACCGGAACACTGCCGAGACTGGCTGCAGCGCACGGCCGCCCACCCGCGGTTCCGGTTCACGGCCAAACTCCATCAGGACTTCACCCATGGGCGCGAGCAGCGCTTCGGCACGCCCCGCGAACTGGATACCGGCCTGACCGAATTCCGCGCCGCCCTGGCCCCGCTGCTCGAAAGCCCGCGCTTCGCGGCGCTGCTGCTGCAGTTCCCCTTCAGCTTCTCGCCGGGCGTCCGTGAACAGCGCTACCTGGCGGCCCTGCTGGCGGCGACCCGCGACCTGCATCCGGTGCTCGAGCTGCGCCAGCGGGCCTGGTATGTCCGGGACCACCTGCGCGCGATCGAAGCTGCGGGGGCCTCGCTGGCCCGGATCGACCTGCCGGCCGCAAAGGACCACCCGCCAGCGGATTTCGAGGGCCTCGGTCCGATCGGTTACCTGCGCCTCCACGGCCGCAACAGCGCCGCCTGGTTCGACCCCGCCGCGGGCCGCGACGAGCGCTATCGCTACGCCTATGCGCGCAGCGAGTTGGTCCCGCTGGCCCGCTCCCTGGAGCGCATCGCCGCGCGCAGCGACGCGACCTACGCCATCACCAACAACCACTTCGGTGGCCAGGCCATCGCTGCCGGCGTCGAGCTCCTGGCCCTCGTCGGCCAGCCGCCGCAGGACCTGCCGGCCCACTGGCTCGAGCACTTCCCAGCCCTGTCCGCGATCGCCGGCCCGCGCCCTGCGGGGGACCTCTTTGGCTGAGCGGACTGGTCCGCAAGCATGCAGCCCCAGCCGCACCTGAAAGGCAGTCCGGGGAGCTCAATCGCCCAGGTAACCCAACGCGCGCAGCGCCCCCTGGTCGCCGCTGTGCCGGCGCGGGGCGGGTCGGCCGGCGGCAGCGGCCTGGTCCACGGTCAGCAGCGCTTCGAGGCGCAGCCGCAGCTCGGCGGCCTGTGCGGGCTCGGCGGGGCTGCGGTCCAGCTGCTCGAGCGGATCGACGGAACGCAGGAACAGGGCCGAAAAATCGCCGCCGGGCTGCTGGACGAAAGTCCAGTCCCCACGGCGCAGGGCCCACAGGGGGCGCTGGCCCATGGAGCGCGAGAGGGCTTCGCGGTCTGGGTCCAGGCGGCCCGCGCGCAGCTCCGCTGCCGCCGAGCGCCCGGGGCCCGGCCAGGGCACGCCCAGCAGCTCGCCTAGGGTCGCGGGCAGGTCGGCCAGGGAGAAAACCCCCGGCACCACGCCCGGAATCAGCCCGGGGCCCGCGAGCAACAGCGGCACGCGGGTCATCTCGGCGAAGGGGTTGGCGCCGTGCAGGATGTCGCCGTGCTCGCCGAAGCCCTCGCCGTGGTCGCCGAGGACGAGCGTGAGGCGCTGGGAGGCGCCGGGCTCCAGCTCGAGGGTCTGCAGCAGCTCGCCGAACCAGGCGTCGGCGTAGGCCACGTTGGCGTCGTAGCGGGCGCGGATTTGGGCCAAGAGCAGCGGATCGTCCGCGGCGCCGCGCGCCTGTTGGAGCGCCGTCAGACGGTCGGTGAGGCCCAGCTCGCGGGGCACCGCCCCGGCCCCGAAGCGCTGGTCGAAGGGCGGCGGTGGGTCGTAGGGCTGGTGGGGCGGCAGCACGTGCACGTAAGCGAAACGTGGCCGCGCCGCTTCGGAGCGCCACCAGCCCAAGAATTCCGTGGAAACCGAAGCCGGCACGCTGTGCAGGTCGAAGCGATCCCGGGGCAGGTATTCGAAACGCTCGAAGCCGCGCCCGAAACCGCCGGCTTCGACGACATGGGGATTCGACGAAAATCCGGCCGTGGCGAAGCCTGCTTCGGCGCAGGCCTGGGCCAGGGTCGGCAGGCTGGGCGGTAGGACATTGGTGGCCAGTCCCAGCACGCGGTGGGCGGCCGGGCGCTCCCCGGTGAACAGGGAAGCCACCGAGGCCAGGGTGTAGGAAGCGCTTGCAAAGGCCCCTTCGACGCGCAGGCCGCGGGCCGCAAAAGCATCCAGGGCCGGGCTGGTATCCCGCCCCGCGCCGTAACAGCCCAGGGCATCCGCCCGCAGCGCATCGAGCAGCACCACCAGCACGTCGCGGGGCGCTTCCGCTGGCCGCCGAGCGCAGCCCAGGGCCAGCAGGCACGAACAGGCCAAGATCCAGCGCATGCCGGAGCTTAGCGAGCCGCGCGCGATCGCCGCCCGCTTGACCCGGTGGCGCGAGGACCAGGGCTTCGCGCCCAGCGGTCCTGGGGCCTGGAAAACAGCCGAGCGGTCGGACGGCAGCGCGGCCGGAGCTCGCAGAGGAGCGCCGCCTTCAACAACTGCTTGAGCCCGGTGCCCCACCGATCGCTCCGGTCGCCGGTTTGCCTCGGACCGGCGGCGGAGCGCTGCCTCGACCGAGACCGGCCCGGTCCCTACCGGAGGCGCGGGCCGATCAATGCACCAGGGCGGCGATCGGCGGGGTCAAGCTGCCCTGGCCGCCCCAGGAGCAGGCCGGGGTGCCGCAGGGGGGCAGGAAGGCCTGCAGCGTGATCACGCTGCCGAGCAGCGCCGGGGCCGACGGCAGCGTGAAGGTGCGCGCCGCCGGCTGGACGAAGCCGGCTCCGAGTTCCAGGTAGGAAGCGAAGGGCGCGAGCGGGTCGAACCACAGGGCGCCCAGGGGCGCCAAGACCTGCAGATCCAAAGCCGGAAAGGCCGAGAGCAGCACCGCCGCGGGCTCGCCCGGCGGCGCCCAGAGTTCGATCGTGTAGCTGCCGCCGGCGTCGGCCAGGGCCGGGGCGGAAAGCAGGGGCAGCAGCTCGGTGGGGGAGCTGAGCCAAGCGGGAAGCGTCGGCGGGGAGAGCTGGATGCCGCTCAGGACGCCGGTCGCTCCCGTTCCTGCGATCGGGTCGGTCTGGGCCTGGCCCGCGCTCCACAGCTCGACCCCGCTGCCGCGCGCGTCCAAGCCGCCGCCGTCCATCCGCAAGGCCCAGCCACCGGGCATGTTGGAAGCGCCGCCCAGGATGGTCACCCCGCTCAGGCTGAGCTGCGTGTTGTGGGCGGAGAGCGCGGGAGGGCTCGGATAGTGGGGGGTGCAGAAGTAAACCCCGGCGGTCACGCCCAGATCCTCCGGACCGAGGATCGTGGTCGCAGCGATCGAGACGCGCGAGTCCTCGAGGACCAGCGCGGTCTTTGGCGACGTGCTGTAGTCCGGATAACACTGCCGCGTGCCGCGCAGCAGGCAGCCCGCCATGAGCACCTCGGGGCAGCGGTAGATCTGGGTCTGGCCGTAGACCATCGCCACCGTGGGATCGCCGGCGATGACCGCGTCCCGGCCCACCTCCACGTCCAGGAGCTCCACACGCCCCTGGACGTCTTCGATCAGCAGGTAGCGCGCGGTCAGGCCCTGGATGGTCAGGCCCGCAATGCCCTGCACCAGCACCTGGTCCGCATGGAAGCGCTGCCCGGGAAGGGCCAGCAGATCCAGGGACTTGGCCAGCGAGATCTGCCCGTATTCCCCGGGCGCGATCCAGAGCCGATCCCCTGGCTGGACCGCGGACGAGGCGATCGCCGCCTGGATCGAAGTGAAGTCTCCTCCGCCCGCAGGATCGACCAACCAGTCGGATCCAAGCAAGCAGGCCAGCAACACGGTAGGAAGAATAGCCATGGATCCACGACTACTGCGAAATTTCCGCGGCCGCAACCGATAAGGGCAAATCCCATCGCTGGCACGCCCCAGGGGAGCGGAAAGGCACCCCCGAAAGGCCCGGGTCAGGCCCGGGGGAATCGCGCCGGGGCGCGAGAATCGTCGCCCGCCCGGAGCGGGGGGGGCCACAAGAAGCGGATGCCGCGCCGGGCTGAATCGGCCGGGCCAGGGGGTCGGCGTCCGGGCAGCGCTTTCGACCTCGCGAGGCGCCGCTGCCGGGGTTGAGTTCAGGGATCGGACGGGCGCTGCGCTCTGGAAGCTGCGGCGCGGCCGGGAGAAAACGCGGCGCGAGCGAGACGGGGAGCGGGGAACCGGGATCTCGAGAAGGTCTGAGCGTCCGGCCCCCGGGCAGGGCGTGCTTCCCCGAGTTCCACCATGCTGCGCCGTCCGATCCAATTGCTGCTGCCCGCCCTGCTGCTGACCCTCCCGGACCCTGCCCAGGGGCAATCGGAGGGTTCGAACCCGGCCGCCCGAGCCTCGGGGCCGGCCCGAGGCCTCGCGGGAGATTCCGTCGGCCTGGCGGAGGTGGAGGGCGGCCTGCTCGGCATCGCCGGCAACTACGAAGTGCGCTTCGACCAACGCGGGCCCACCTTCGTGCCGGTCCTCGGGGCGAGCGCGCCGACGGATCAGGTGCTCGGACTCGCCTACCGGGGGCTGGGTCGCGCCGGCAACTGGATGCCCGGGATCGAGGTAGAGCCGCGGCGCGGCGCCGGGCCCGCGGCCGCCGAATATCAGCGCGCCTCGGGGCTGATCGAGCGCTTAGAGCTCACCCCCGCGGGCCTCGAGCACAGCCTGGTCCTCGAGCACGCCCCCGCCGGCAAAGGCGACCTGCGGCTCGCCTTCGAGCTTTCCGGCAACCTAGCCCCCTACGCCCAGCGGCAACCCGACGGCACCTGGCTCTTCGACGGCCCCTACGGCGACATCCACTACGGCGGCCTGACCGCCATCGACGCCAGCGGCCGCCGCGCCGCGGGCGAGGTCCTGGTGCAGGATGGTGTGCTGATCTGGCGCGTCGGCGCCGAGTTCTTGGACGCCGCCAGCTACCCGCTGACCCTCGATCCCCTGGTCTCCAGCCCCTCGACCCTGGTCGGCATCGGCAACAACGACCGCGAGGCGGAGACGGCTGCGGACGAACTCTCCGCGCGCCAGCTGGTGGTCTGGAAGCGGCAGCTTTCGGCCACCAGCTTCGTGGTGCGCGGCCAGCTCCTGGACTTCTTCGGCGCCCCGACCGGCCCGCTGCTGGTGATCTCGAGCGGGATCCTGCCCGACGCGCGCCCCAGGGTGGCGGTGCTGAACTCGGTCTCGCGCTTCGTGGTCTCGTGGGTGCAGAACGACGGCCTGATCGACACGGCGCGCGCCGCGGTGCTCGACGCGAGCACGGGCAGCCAACTGTCCAGCTTCGTGCTCGATACGGCCGCCGACGGTTTCCTCGAGGCGCCAGACCTGTGCAGCGAGCTGCTCGCAGTCGGCTCTGGAATCGATCGTGTCTACGCCGTTTGGCACCGCATCGGCAGCGGCATCCGCGGCAGCGTGATCCAGGCCTCGGGCGCGGGCGCGACGGTGACCGGGCCGACGCTGATGCTGTCGGCCACCCAGGCCAGTGGCAACCAGGGCGTGCTGGCGGACATCAGCCTGCAGAGCAACATGGGGATCGACCGCAAACTGGCCGTCGGCTACCTGCGGCGCACGAGCCCGACCAGCAGCGACTACAACGCCTACATGGCCGTGTATCAATCGAACTTGGCGATCGCTGTCGGCGAGACCCTGGTGCTCGACACGGCGAACCCCGAAATCGGCATCGAATTGGACCAGAGCAACGCGCTCAACTTCTCCAACACCTGGACCGTGGCCGTGGCCACGGACAAGCCCGCCTCCGCCACCCACGACCTGGTCACCAGGCTGATGCGCCTCACCGGCAGCAGCCTGGCGGCGGTCCCGGGCGCGCCGACGACCCTGATCGCCGGCAACCTGAACGGCATCGGCAACTTCTCGGTCAGCACGCGCCCCGGCAAGACGCTGATCGCCTATGAGACCCTGGGGCTGCTGTCCTTCGTGAACCTGATAACCCTGGACTCGCAGACCAACCTGGTCTGCGACCCGGCCGTGATCGTCGAAGCCGTGACCTTCGACTCGCGCCCGACCGTGGCCTGCCAGTCGGCCACCGGCGGCGCCGTCTACAACACCAATGCGGTCCTGCTGTGGAATAACCAGTCCACCACGCCCGGCAACCAGCAGGACATCCGCTTCCAGCGCTACTCGCTGTTCACCGACATCGTGCCAAACTGGAGCGATCTGGGCGGCGGCTGCGGAGCGGCGGGCATCTTTAGCCTGCTCCAATCCGGGGTCTTCTCGATCGGCAACGGCTACGTCACCCCCAACATCAGCGGCGCGGATCCGACCGCCCCGGTGTCGATCTTGAATATCGCCGCCCCCCAAGCGCCCTTGCCCTGCGGCCCGTGCCTGTTCCTGCCCTTCGAGAACACGATCATCAGCCCGATGTTCGCAGGCGTCAGCGGCACCGTCCTGCAGATCCCCTGCAAAGCCAGCTTGGTGGGCAAGACCGTGCACATGCAATACACGGTCCTGACCTTCGGCACCAGCCCGTGCAGCAGCGCTGCGGACCTGTCCTTCTCGAACCGCGTGGCGGTGACGATCGGCACCTGAACGGACAACGGCGGAATCCGAGCAGAGTCGGGACCCCGCGCCCGCCGCTGAGTGTACACGGGAGCGCAGTCGACCGGCACGGCCCAGAAACCTGGGGCCGTGCCGGTCGATTGCGTGCTTGGAGCAGCGCCGCAAGCGGGCAGCGCGTTGGGTGGGGTGCGTCAGCGTTCCCTGGGGCAGCGCAAGACCACCAGCAGGCCCCGATGCCCAGCGCCGCGGAGTTAGAGCCGCTGCTTTCGAGACCCGGAGCGAGCGCGGATTCCCGCGAAGTTTCCTGAGACAGCCCGCCGCGGGCCCGGATTCAACCTGCGTGCTTCTCGCCCCGAGATGGCCGCTCAGTCCCTGATCAACCCGTGAAAACACCCCTGATCTTTGCGGCGCTGCCGCTGTGCCTGGCGCTTGGCTCCATTCCGGCTCGTGCGGACTGGATCAGCAAGCTTTACATCAACAAGTACCTCTACGACGTGGCCGTGAGCGGCATGCCCGACCTGGACCAGCGCCGCAGCCTCGCCCCGGGCCTGACCGGGCTGCCCGGCGGCGGGGGCATGCATTGTGTGCCCACCTCGGCCATCAACGTGCTGGCCTACGCCGCCGCCCACGGCTTTCCATTCTTGGCTCCGGGGCTCGCCGATTGGCAATCCGATGCCAACTACGAGGCCGCCACCCAAGCGATCCTGCAGATGGGACTCTTGATGGGCACCCAGCCCGGCGGCATGCCCAACGAGGGCACCAACGCCCAGGGAGCCATGAGCGGCTATCAGGCCTGGCTGTCCAACTACCCGCTGTTCACGGTGACTGGATTGTTCACCAAGGATTACTATGCGCCGCGAGTGGAGCACATGGCCAAAACCATGGCCAATGGCGGACTGGTGGCCTTCTCCTTCGGCCGCTACGAGCAGGTCGGCACCTACCTGGGCCTGCCGCTGATGGTCCGCGAAGGGGGGCATAGCGTCACCCTCACGCGCGCCTACACCTTCGGCGCTGGGCAGAAGGAAGTCTGGGCGCGGGACCCCGCGGCTCCTAGCGACGGCGAGATCACCACCCAGTCGACCTTCGCCAACAAGAAGTACAGCGTGACCGAGAAGGTGATCGCTGCCTCGCAGTCGATCTCCGGAGTGCGTGCTCAGGACGTGCTCAATTTCGATCCCACCAAGCCGAAGAACGCCTACCTGGACGGCATTATCAGCCTGCGGCCCAAGTGGGGGCTGTCCTACATCGACACCGGTTCGACGCTCCACATCCAGCATAGCATCGCAGCGCCATTCGTCGGCTGGGGTGGGCAGGCAGACACAACGCTGGCCTGGAACGGAGCTGCGATCCTCGATCTGGTCAGCGCTCCGGGCGGAGATTTCGCCTATCTGGCCACCGTGGGGGATGGTTCGGTAGCCAACCTGGTCGCCTTGGACCTGGCCGATGGTTCGGCTGAGCCCCTGCTGAATCTGCCCGGCGCGCAGAAGCTGCTGGTGGGGCGCGATCTCTCGCTGTACGCCGCGAATAAGGAAAAGCTCACGCGCATCAACCTCTACAGCGAGCCGCCCAGCTTCTACACGGTGTTCGCTCCAAGCAGCTTCGATGCCCTGGCGTTCGACGACAAGGCCGAGGAGGTGGTGCTCTTCGACCGGGCCAACCGACGCTTCCTGCGCTACCCCTTCCACCTGGACAGCAGCCCCCAGATCACCCAGGCGAGCGGCCTGCCGATCGGTGTTGAGCCGCTGCTCAGCATCGATCCGCTGACCCGTAAGTACTGGCTGGTGGATCAGGGCAGCGCACGCTTCTACCGGGTCGATCCGACCAGCGCTGCGGTCGAAACGATCCTGTTGCCAGGTGTCAACAAGCCCTCTTCGATCGACGTCGACAGCCTGGGACACCTGTTCGTGGTCGATCAGGGCCGCCTGATCGAATTCGCTGCGGGGCCGTCGGGCTACGCCGAAGTGGCGGGTTCTCCCTGGACCGGACGCAGCGCGGGCCAGGTCTTCCGCATCTCGCGCAACCGAACCAACGCCGACAACACCATGGTGGCGCCGGCCTGGCGCAACCTGCTCCCGGAGGAGGTCCAGGAACTGGTGAGCTCGGAGCAGGTCCCCGATTGCCAGAATCAGCCTCTGGTCGAGCACTACGGCGTCGGCAAACCGGCGCCGAACGGGCAGATCCCGACCATCTCCGCCAGCAGCGTGCCGATGCTCGGCGGACGTTTGGGGGTCACCATCTCCGGCGCGACTCCGGGCGTGTTGCCCTTCCTGGCCCTGGGCCTACAACCCCTGGAGCTGCCCTTCGACGGCGGCCTCCTGCTGGCCGTGCCGCAGTGGCTCTTGCCCTTCGATGGGGTGGTCGGCGCCAGCGGAGCCGCCGAGCTTTCGGCGCCCCTGCTGCCCAACCTGGCCCTGTGCGGGTTGGACTTCTACGCCCAGGTGCTGTATCGCGAAACCGGAGCCGGAGGCCCCCTCGACACCGTGCAAACCCGCGGCCTGCGCCTGCGAATCGGTTCCTGAGCACCGCCGGAGCGGCCGCGGCCCAGCGCCGTTCGGGATCCGGACTGCCATGGGACCAGCGGAGTCGCCAGGCTCTCGGAGCGGCCGTGGGGGCGCCTCGCCGCCACGGCTCTGAGCCTGGCCGCGCCAGCGCTGGCCTTCCTGTGGGCCAGCGCTGGCCTGAACTTCGTCCCGAGGCGCGCCAGCAGCGCATTGGAGGGTTTCGACTTCCTGCACTAACGTGTGTTCGGCGCAAATTCAGTCATCGCCCATGGCCGGCAATTCGGGCGGAGACAGGCGGCGTTTGCGTTCGGTCAGGGAGCGCAGGAACTCGAGCAGGTCGGCCTTGTCCTGGTCGGAGAGCTCGAGCGGCTGGAGGTGTGGCGATTTGGTCGGGAACAGGGGATCGTCCTGCTGCTCGGGCTTGAGCTTCAGCGTCACCATGCCGGCCTCGTACATGTTGAGGATGCCCTCGAGCTCGAACAGGCCGTTGTGCATGTAGGGGCCGCTGCGGGAGAGGTTGCGCAGGGACGGGGTGCGAAAGCGGCCCACGTCCGCGGGGTCGGAGGTGACCTGGTAGCGGCCCAGGTCCTCGCGCTCGCGGCCGTAGTAGGACAGGCCCAGGTCGTGGAAGCCCTCGTCGCTGAGAAGCGGACCGTTGTGGCAATTCAGGCAGCGCGCCTCGGTGCGGAAGAGGTGCAGACCGCGCAGGGCCCCGTCGGAGAGGGCCGCGGAGTCGCCGCGCAGGAAGGCGTCGAATTTGGAGGAGCCGTCGGAGCGGAAGGTGCGCTGGAAATCGGCCAGGGCGGACAGGGCGCGCTCGAGCGTGACCTGCTCGTCACCGAAGGCGGCGGCGAAGCGCTGGCGATAGCCGCGCGAACCGGAGAGCTGGGCCACCAGGCGCTCCGGAGTGGTGTCCATCTCGTCCGGACTGGTCAGGACGGTGCGGGCCTGCTCCTCGAGGGAGGCGGCGCGGCCATCCCAGAACCAGCGCTGGCGCAGGCCGGTGTTGAGCAGGCTGGGCGCGTTGCGGCGCAGCAGGCGGCCGTCGCGCCCGTAGGAGGTCGCGCGGCCGTCGCCGAAGCCGATCTCCGGATCGTGGCAGTGGATGCAGGCCATCTGGCCCGTGCCGGACAGCCGCGCATCGAAGAACAAGAGCTTGCCGAGCTCCTCCCGGGCGCTCCGCTGGGCCCCCTTGGGGCGCTCGTCGGGCGGCACCAGGGCCAGCTCGCGGTGCGGGACCCCCTCGTCCAGGGTCGGCGCGGGCCAGGTCTCCGGGCCGCCGGCATAGGCCTCCCGCAGCCGCGCCGCCACCTGCTCCGGACTCTCCGGCTCCCGCGACGGAGCCGCCTCCTGAGCGCCGAGGGGATGCGGATGCTCCCGGGGCGCCAACGCCGCCACGGACCCCGGCCAGGCACCGCCCGCCAGGGGCGCCCGAACCGGGGACAGAACCGGGGCCTCGACCGCCAGCGGCGGCCGCGCGCAGGCGACCAGGGGGAGGAGCAACGGGAGGAGCAGCGGCCAAGGGCGTTGCATGGCGCCGGGGAGTATCCCACGCCGGCGCGGCGCTGGGGTGGGGGGGCTGCTGGGCCGCTGGTCAGCGGGTCAGCGGGTCAGCGGGTCAGCGGGTCAGCGAAAGGGGGCGCGGGGGCCGCGGGGCTCGGAACGCGCGGGAATTCGGGCCCTGGAGCCGGCCGCAGGCTGTTCCGCGACACGGGGATGCTGGCCCGAAGATGCCTTGAGCGCGAGGAACGTGGCGCCACGGAGGGGCGGGCCGAACCCGGCACCGAGAGGCAGGCGATGCCCGCGGCCCTCCGCTCCTGCCCGAAGCGGGCCACAGCGGGCAGACTCTCTGGCCCATGCCCCCCGTACGCCGTGAGCGCTGGTTGGTCGTCCTGGCCCTGTTGGGCCTGTTGGCCCTGTTCTTCGAGGACCCGCTGCGACGCTTTCCCCACGGGGCCTGGTCCACGGCCGACCTGACCCAGGCCTCGGCCTTCACGCGCGTGGTGGAGGGGCACACGCCCGGCAACCGGCTGCTGTCCGATCCGCCCTTCCAGATGCAGCCCTGGCTGCACTTTGGGCTCGAGGAACTGCGCGCGGGCCGCCTGCCCCTGTGGAACCCCTACAACGGCGGGGGCCAGCCGCTGCTGGCCAACTACCAGTCGAGCCTGCTCTCGCCCTGGAACCTGCCCTTCCTGCTGCTGCCCTTCGGCATGGCCCTGTGGGTCAGCGCAGGACTCAAGCTGTTCGCGCTCGGGCTGTTCACCTACCTCTTGCTGCGCGAATGGCGCCTGCGGCCCCTGGCGGCCTTCCTGGGCGCCACGGCCTTCGCCTTCTCGGGCCACAACGTCTTCACCCTGGCCTACCCGCACCCCGGCGCCTTGATCGTGCTGCCGGCGGGCCTGTTCTGCTTCGAGCGCGCCATCGGCCGCTGGAAGGCCTCGCGTCTCGGCAGCGCCGGCCCGCGCGCCCATTGGCCCTGGCTCGTGGGCCTGGCCCTGGCCTGCGGCGTGGGGGCCCTCGCCGGCCATCCCGAACCCTATTTTTTCGCGGGCCTGTGCCTGGCGGCCTGGGTGTCGGTGCGCGTGTTGCACCTGTGCTGGAAGGAGCGCCGGCGGCGCGGCGAATTCTTCGCAGCCCTGCACCTGGGCCTAATGGTGCTGGCAGCAGCGCTGCTCGGCACCGCCTTGGCAGCCGTGCAGATCCTGCCCTTCCTCGAGTACCTCGAGCACAGCGCCGCGATCAAGGCGCGCAAGCACAACCAGGAGGCCTTCCTACTCGAGCAATGGCCCCTGCTCGCCTACCCCGACCTGTACGGCAATCCTTCGAAGTCGGTCTGGCCCCTGTTCACCCTGCCGGTGCCCAACTACGAGGGCGCCAACATGCTCTATCCGGGGGCTCTGGCCTTGCTCCTGGCGCTGCTCGGACTGGGCGCGAGCCAGGCGCGGCGCCTGGTCTTGGTCCTGCTGGCCGGCTTGACGGCCTGGTTCCTGTACGCCTACGACATCGGCGGTATCGCCGCCTGGAGCAAGAGCGTGCCGCTGCTCAAGGATGCGCCGATCAACCGCAGCCAGCCGGCGGCCCTGTTCGCCCTAG
>JBILNK010000305.1:0-3123 GCA_044375105.1 Planctomycetota bacterium | reverse complement strand
ATGTTGGGCGTCACCAGCACGGTCACCACCAGGATGCCCAGGGCGCTGATCGCCATGGCGGCTTCGACGAAGGTCTCGCCCAGGGGGCCGAAGGCGGCGTTGGAGAGGCGCACGGCGAAGCGCGGTTCCTGGGCCAGGCCCTCGGCTCCGAAGGCGCGCAGGTAGGCGGCGTTGATCGAGAGGTAGACCAGCGCGACGCCGAGCACGCCCAGGAGGATGCCGCGCGGCAGGTTCCGGCGCGGGTTGCGCACATCCTCGGCGATGTAGCAGATGTTCTGCCAGCCGCCGTAGGTGAACAGGATCGGCAGCAGCGCGGCCGCGGGCGCGAAACGCTTGAGCAGGCCGGGGCCGGCGGGGTTTGCGGGGTTTGCGGGGTTTGGCGCGGCGGCGTCGGGCGGCGCTGCCCCCGCGAGGCCGGCGCCGCTGGCCAGCACGAATCCGGCGAAGACCAGCGCGGCGATGGCCAGCAGCTTGAGGGCCATGCACAGGTTCTGGAACAGGGCGCCGGTCTTGACGCCCAAGAGGCACAGGCCCGTGGCGAACAGGATCAAGCCGGTGGAGAGCGAGACCGTCTGCCCCGGGGACAGCCCCCCCACCAGCCCGGCCAGGCGCTGGGCGCAGAAGTCGGCGATCACGGCGATCGACGCGGTCGAGACCACCGCCAGGATCGTCCAGGCGAACAAGAACGCGATGCGCGGACCGAAGGCCTGCTCCAGATAGCTGAACCAGCCGCCGGTGACCGGCCGGTTGAGGCCCAGCTCCGCAAAGGTCGCGGCGCCGCACAGGGCGATGCCCGCGCCCAGCGCCCACAGCAGCAGCAGCCCGGGGCCGTCGGGCACGAGGCGCGCCACGCTGCCCGGCGTGAAGAAGACCCCCACGCCGATGATGCTGCCCATCACCAGCAGGGTCGTGTCGAGCAGCGAAAGGGTCGGACGCGGCATGGAAGGCACCTGGGGCGGCGGAAAGGGTCGCGGACCGGGTTCGCCGCGGGCGAGCGGCGGCGGCGGCCTAGCGATCGACGTAGCCGAGTTCCTGGAGCAGCCGCTCCTGGGCGCGGTTCAAGGGCACGCCGCGGTCGACCCGGGTTTGGATGCCCTGGAGGAACAGCCGTTCGAGGGATGCGATGCGAGCCTGGCGCTCGGCGACCGCGAGCGCTGCGGACAGATCCCGAAGCTCGGAGGGGTCCGCGGCCAGGTCGAAACGCTCGAAACGGTCGAGGGGGCCCAACTTTTTGCTTCGGGAAGCGATCGCCTTCTCGTAGGCGCTGCGCGTGCCGAGATCCGGCAACCGGTCGTTGGTGCGCAGATACAGCTCGCGCGCCTCGAACTCCTGCCGCGTCGAGCCAGGCAGCCCCTCGAGCGGCACCAGCAATCCGTGCAGCGGCCGTTCGGGGGCCTTTAGACCCAGCCAGCGACAGGTGTTCGGCACCAGGTCGATCAGCGCGACCGGATGCGGCACCAACGTGCCCGCCCGCGCGCCGCCCGGAAAACGCACGATCCAGGGCACATGGAGCATTTCGTCGTAGAGCTGATCGTTGTGCCCCCAGATCCCGTGCTGCCAGAACGCTTCGCCGTGATCGGAGACCAACTGGATCAGGAAGTTCTCGAGCACTCCGCGCGCGGCCAACCCGTCGAGGAGGCGACCGACTTGCGCGTCCGCATAGGCCAGATTGGCGTCGTATAGGGCCTGCGCCGCGGCCCGGTCGGAATCGTCGAGGGCCAGCTTCCCATGGCGTGCATCCAAGAGGGGCCGGGTCTCGCCGCTGGCCAGCGGCCCGGCGTACCCCTCCGGAAGAAACCGTGAGAAATAGGGCTCGGGCGGCGTGTAGGGCGTGTGCGGTTCGAGGATGTGCAGATAGAGGAACGCGGGGCCGTTGTCCAGCGCTCCCCCGTCGATCCAATCGAGGCAACGGTCCACACAGACGTTGGCCTTCACGATCCGATAGTCCTGCTCGCGCGCTGGCAGTTGACCGCTCGGACCGACCAACAGGTTCTCGAAATGCTGGAAGCCCGCATCCAGCCCGAAGAGCTCCGATCCGTTGAGATTCGTGGTCAAACCGAACGTGGAAAAGCCGTGGGCGCCGAGGTGCTCGGCGAGGGTCACCTCCTCGTCGGGCAGCACGGCCTGCTTGTCGACCAGGTTGTGCTGGTAGGGCTCGCTGCCGGTCAGCAGGCTGGGGATGCTGGCCAGGGTGTAGGGCGCGGAAGCGAAGGCTTGCTCGAAGCGCACGCCCTCGGCCGCCAGGCGATCGATTCGCGGAGTGGTCGGACGGGGGTAGCCGTGGCAGGAGAGGTGCTTTGCGTGGAGCGCATCGAGCACGATCAGCAGGAGATGGGGCGGGTCCGCGCGGGTGTCGCCGGCGCAGCCGGCCAGCAGGGCGGCGAGCGCGACGGCGGCCAGCCAGCGGGGGGCGGCTCGCCGGACGCCGTCGCGGAAGGGACGCGCCGCTGTGGCTCTTGGACCGCAAGGGCTGGGACTTGGGAACCGGCGGGGTCGGTGGAAGCGGACGCGGCGTCTTTGATGCATGGATGCCGCACAGCAGAAACCGGGTCGCTGCCGAGCGCAACCCGTCAGGGGGCAGGGCGGGACGCCGGCCGGGGGTCCGGCGGCTCGCGGGCGGACTCTGGATCCGCGCTGCCGGGTGGAAACCCGGGTTTCGCGCGGGCGGCAGCCGCTGTCCGCGTCGGAGGCTCGTTTCGTTCGTGGCGTCCCCGCCGGCCCTCGGCGCGGCGCTGCAGCGGGCGAGGCCCGCGCCGAGCGCCCAGAGCAGCAGCCCGGGGCCGTCGGGCGCGAGGCGCGCCCAACGACCCGAAACCCGCCCCGCCCCACGCGGAGGACGCTGCCCATCCCCCGCGGGGTCCTGTCCAGCAGGCCGAGGGACGGCGCGGCGATCGGGGTTTAGGATCTGGGCGTGCAGGCAGCCATGGCGGGCGAGATCGAAAGGCGCGGCGGCGAGCCGTGGGCGTCGGGGATCCGGCCCGTGCGGGGCCTGGCGGGCGCGCTGCTGCTGGCGCTGCTGGGAGCTTGCGCGGAGCCGGCGCGGCCGGAGTTGCTGGTGATCACGGTGGATACGCTGCGGGCGGATCGGGTCGGGGTGGAGCGGGCGCCAGAGTTGGCCGGGTT
>JBILNK010000304.1:0-3149 GCA_044375105.1 Planctomycetota bacterium | reverse complement strand
CAGGGCGCGCGGGCCCCAGCCCCGTGCGGGTCACTCCGTGATCTCGGCGACCTTCTTCTTGTAGACCTCGTCGATCTTGTGCTCGTAGTCCTTGAGCAGGCTCTGGATGTCTTCGACGAGCTTTTTGTGCTGGTCCTCGGTGACCTTCGCATCCTTCTTGAGCTGGTCGGCGTTTTTGTTCATATCCCGGCGCGTGTTGCGCATCGCCACCCGGCTCTCTTCCGCGATCTCCTTGACCTTGTGAGCGAACTTCTGGCGCTGTTCGCCGGACAGCGGCGGAAGCATCAGCCGCAGGACCTTGCCGTCGTCCTGGGGGGTGCAGCCCAGGTCGCTCTTCTGGATCGCCTTGCCGATCTCCTTCAGCACGCCGGCGTCGAAGGGCTTGATCACGATCAGGCGCGCTTCGGGGATCGTCACCGCCGCCATCTGCGAGATGGGCGTCGGGGTCCCGTAGTAGTCGACGCGGATGTTGTCCACCAGGGTCGACGAAGCGCGTCCTGTCCGGATGCTGCGCAGCTGCTCCTGCAGGTGCAGCAGGGCCTTCTCGTAGTACGCCTTGGTTTCCTTGATCAGGTCGGCAGGGTTCATGTTATCGGTGCGACTCGGGGGGACGCGGCAGGTAGGCCGCGCTCGTTGGATGGCTCGCGGTCAGCCGATGCGCGTTCCGAGGGACTCGCCGCGGATCACCCGCGCGATGTGCCCCTCGACGAACATGTCGAACACGATCACCGGCAGCTGTTTCTCCATGCACAGGGTGATCGCGGTGGCATCCATGACCTTGAGGCCCTTCTGCAGGACCTCCATGTAGTCGAGGCGTTCATAGCGCTGGGCCGCGCGATCGCGCTTGGGATCTGCGGTGTAGACGCCATCGACCTTGGTAGCCTTCAGCAGCACCTGGCAGGAAAGCTCGGCGGCGCGCAGGGCCGCGGCCGTGTCGGTGGTGAAGAATGGGTTACCGGTGCCTCCCGCCAAGATCACCACGCGGCCTTTTTCGAGATGCCTGAGGGCTCGACGGCGCACGAACAGCTCGCCCACCTGGGGAATCGTCAGCGCGCTCATCAGCCGCGCTTCCCCACCGGCGGCCTCGACCGCTTCCGTCAAGGCGATGCCGTTGATGACCGTACCGAGCATGCCCATGTAGTCGGCGCTGGCCCGATTGGTGCCCAGCTTGCTGAAGGCCGCGCCGCGCAGGACGTTGCCGCCGCCGACCACCAGCGCCACCTGGACCCCGCTGCGGGCGACCGCGGCGATCTCGGCGGCGATGCGCTGGACCGCCACGGCGTCGAAGCCATGGCCGCTCTCCGGATCGCCGAGGGCTTCGCCAGAGATCTTGAGCAGGACGCGTTCGAAGGCCATGGCGATGCGGGTCGGGAACGGAAGCAGGCCACGAGCATACGCAGCTCCCGGGGCCGATACCAAAGTCGCCTCCGGGCCCAGGCCCAGCTCCGCTCCGGGGCCGCCTCTCCGGCGGCCCAAAGGCGTGCGGGCAAGCTGGGCTCGCGGCTCGTCCAGCATCCCGTCGATTCCTTCTCAACCCGTGAGCCAAGGGCCTGGCGCTGCGACGGCCAGGCCGGCGCCAGCAGGGCGTCGCAGAGCCTGCGGCCCATCCCTGCGCCGCGGGACCACCCGGGCCACCCGAAGCGCAACGGGTCCAGCCGGGGGCCCGGAGGCCGGCAACTTCGGGCCCAGAGAGCACTCTGGGCCGCGCAGGGCGGCCCAGGGGTGGTACGGCGCTGCGGGCCTCAGCCCAGGCAGGGCCCGAGCTCAGCGCCCGCTGCCGGTCACACTTCGAGGCGCACGAAGGCGGCGGGCTTCGAGCCGGCCCCCAGGGCCTGCTGGACCGCCTTGGCCACGTTCTGCTTGTCGTCGAAGATCCAGGGCTGCTCCAGCAGGGTCACGTCGGCGTAGAACTTCTCCAGCTTGCCCAGGATGATCTTCTCGCGGTGCTCGGCGGGCTTCTTGAGCACGTCCTCGCTGGCCGCATGGACGGCCTTCTCGCGCTCGATGTCGGCGGCCGGGACCGCAGGGCGATCGAGGACCGAGGGCCGGCTGGCGGTGATGTGCTGGCACAGGCGCTTCAGCACCTCCTCGGACTTGGCCCGATCGGCGCTGGTCTCGATCAGGCTCAGGGCGCCGCTCTTGTGGTTGTGGTGGACGTAGCTGCCCACCACCCCCGTGTTCGAGTGCAGACGACCGACGCCGCCGACGCGGATGTTTTCGCCCAGCTTGCCGATCACCTGCTGGAGGTGCTCCTGGACGGTTTCGCCGCTCTTGAGCTTGAGTCGCTGGAAGGTCTCTACGACCTCGTTGTCGGGCAGGTCGTTGGCCAGGGCCGCTTCGAGCAGCGTCTCGACCATTTTCTGGAAGTCGGGCGTGTTGGCCACGAAGTCGGTCTCGCAGCGCACCAGCAGGATCGCGCCGAGCTTGCCGTCCGGGGAAACCTTCGCCGCCACGCGGCCTTCGCCGGTCTCGCGCCCAGCCTTCTTGGAGGCGGTCTTGAGGCCCGCCTTGCGCAGGTGGTCGATGGCGGCGTCCATGTCGCCGTTGGTGGCGTCGAGGGCTTTCTTGCAGTCCATCATCGCCGCGCCGGTCATGTCGCGCAGCTTGCGAACCATTTCGGAGGTGATCGCCATGGCTATCGGAGTGGGGTGAGTGTCTGGGGGAGGTGCGCCAGGGCGTTGGGGACTGGGCCCGGCACACCGGGGGGCATAGCTGGGGGGGCGCCGAGGCGCCGTTCGAGAGGGCGGAGGGCCGGGCCTCGGTTCGGAACCAGGCGCGAGGAAGCGGGGTGTTCCGGTCGGGCAAAGACTCGTTGGCCACGCGCCCCCGCAGTCCGACTCAAGACCGGGGGATGTGCGACGGGGGACGCGCGACAGAGCTCAGCGCAAGGCCCGAGCGGAGGGACCGCTGAAACCTGTGTTCCGCTCTAGCGCTGGCCGCAGCAGCCCGAGGAGGGTCGCCGGCTGCGCTGGAAGCCCTTCACGGGTTCCTCCCCGGCCGGAGAGCCGGGGCGAGCCGTTGGCCGAGGTGGGGCCTCCGGCCGGCCCCGTGCCGCGGCCTCCGGGCTTGGGATCGATCAGGCGTCGTCGCGCCCTTCGGCCGCGGCGCCGGGGGTGCGCGCCAGGGACGGGGGCTGGTTGTTGCGGGTC
>JBILNK010000198.1:0-7324 GCA_044375105.1 Planctomycetota bacterium | reverse complement strand
GAGAGCCAGGGCCAAGGCCCCCGGGCCCGGGGCCAGGAAGGTCGACAGATCCCACACGCGCCGCGCCAGGGGCGTGTAGGGCACCTCGCGGTTGCCCGACAGGAAGCCGAGCAGGGCCTGACGGTGTTCGGCGCCTAGAGCCCCGTCCCCCGGCCAGGGCCAGAGGAACCACCACAGGGCGGCCGCGAGCGGCGGCAGGGCCAGCAGCGACGAGCCGCGCAGGAACTGCCCTATCCGGCGGCCTCGCCAGGCCGAGATCCCGGCGCTGGCGTGGTCCAGCGTCAGCCCGAGTCCGAGCAGCAGGCCGTAGTTGAACTTGGTGAACAGGGCCGCGGCCAGCAGCGCCCCGGCGAAGAGGTCCAAGGCAGCCTGCGGCAGGCCCCGGCGCGCGCCCCGGGCGACCCAGGCCCATAGGCAGAGCGCCCACAGGGTCGCGCTGGGCGCCTCCAAGAAGAAGGTCCCTGAGTAGGCCAGCCAGAGCGGCGAAAGCGCCCCGGCCAACAGAGCCAGCCAGGGCGCCAGCCGGGACCCCGGCCAGGGGCGGCCGCGGGTCTCCTCAAGGCGCCGGGCCAGGGTCGCGGTGAGCCCGAAAAGGGCCAAGAGCCCAAGCCCCTGCATAGCCCGGCCGGTGCGGCGGCCGACCCCTTCGTCGAGGCCGAAGGCCGCGTAGGCCCCTGAGAGCAGCAGCGGATGGAGGAACGGGTACTGCTGGCATCCCGACAGCACCGAGAACCAGGCTCCGGGTGTCTCGGCGCCCTCCGCGCCCTCCAGCGCCAGCGCCAGGCGGGCCGCCGGCAGATCGGCGTGCATGGCCTCGTCCCAGCCCTGGCTGCGCACCAGGGACGTGGGCGGCACATAGACCAGCGCCCAGCACAGGCAGGCCAGCCCGGCCAGGACCCAACGGCGCCAGGCCGGCGGGCGGCGGTCCGGGGCCGCGCTCACGGCCGAGGCTCCAGCTCGCGCTGGAAATACAGCCCGCAGGCGTGGTGGCCGGTCTCGCCGCGGCGCTGGGCCAGCTGCAGGAAACCGAGCTTGCGATACAGCGCCTGGGCGGCGCCCATCTGCGCCAGGGTCTCGAGGTACACCCGCCGATAGCCTTGTTCCCGCGCGGCCTCCAGGCAGGCTTCGAGCAGGGCGCGCCCGATGCCCAGGCCGCGCGCCCCCGCGTGGGCGTACATCTTGCGCAGCTCCGCCGTTTCGCCGTCGGCCTCGGGCAGCGGCGCGATGCCGGCTCCGGCCAGCAGCTCCCCGGCGCCGTCCACGGCCACGAAATAGCGCCAGCCGGGCCGGACGTAGGCCTGGCTCATGGCCGAAACCTCGGCATCGTGGAAGGCGGTGCCCGGGCCCGCGGCGCCGAATTCCGACATCACCGTGCGGATCAGGCTGGCTACGGCCGGATCATCCCCTGGCTCGATCGGGCGAATCCTGGCGGGCGTCACGGCGCAGAGGGTAACCGCGCCGCAGGGTCCCAAGGCCGGCCCGCCCCGGGTCGGTCCTGGCCGCCGAGCCCGGCGAGCGCCAAGCTGCGCCCCATGGCTCCGATTCCCTGGCCGCTGCTGTTCCCTGCCCTGCCCCAGAGGGTCGCTGCGCCGGTCTCGGCGCCCGCCGCCCCGGCGAGCCTGGTCCAGCAGGTCGAGGGCCAGCGGCCCGCTTCCGCCGTCCCGAGCTGACCGATGTGACCCGGCGAAGGGTCGCCCGTCCGTGGGGCGGGCAGCGCTAGCGCACAACCCTGGGCCTTTTCGGCCCGGCTGCTCGAAGGCATCCCGGTCGACCGGGCGCGCCTGCGGCTCACCGGCACCTACCAGGTGCTGCCGGAGCTGAGCCTGGGCGTCGAATACAACCCGCTCGGCTCCGGCGACATCGGACCCCTGGCCAATTGGCGCGCGCTCGAGGAAACCGAACAGCGCCCCGCCTTGATCCTCGGCACCAGCTCGGACCGCATCGGCACGCCGACCGGCCGGGCCCTGTACGCGACCTTCTCCAAGGACCTCGAGGCCTGGACGGACCTGCCCGTGGCGCCCTACGCCGGCCTGGCGTGGGGCTCCTTCGACGACACCTGGCGCGAACTGCTCGGCCTGCGCGTGCGCTACGGCGAGCGCCTGTCCAGCACGCACCTGTGGGATGGCGTCAACCTGCACCACCTGCTCGATTACGCCTTCGCGCCCGGCTCGAGCGTGGGGCTCGTGTTGGCCCAGCAGGACGAGCAGCACTACCTGGGGCTGTCCCTGTCCCTGCGGGCCGGCTGGCCCAGCTGGCTCGGCGGGGACGAGCCCCCCGCTCCCGGAGCCCCTGGGGCCCCCTGAACGGCGTCTGACCCCCGGGGGTTAGGCTCTATGGCCCTACACCCCACGCCATGAGCCACGCATCCGACGCCCGTTTCGAAACCCGCGCCATCCACGCCGCCCAGGAGCCCGATGCGGCCAACGGCGCGCTGATGACGCCGGTGTACTTCAACTCGACCTACGCGCAGGACGCACCGGGCGAGCCGCGCCAGGGCTACGAGTACTCGCGCACGACCAATCCGACGCGCACCGTGCTCGAGCGCTGCCTGGCGGACCTCGAGAGCGCAACCCACGGACTGTGCTTCGCCAGCGGCCTGGCGGCCATCGCCTGCCTGCTGCAGCGCCTCGAGAGCGGCGCCCGCATCGTGGCCGGCAACGACCTCTACGGCGGCACCCACCGCCTGTTCATGAAGTGCTTCGGGCGCTTCGGCCTGCGCTTCGATTTCGTCGACACCAGCGACCTCGCGCAGGTCGAACGGGCCCTCGAGTCCGGGCCTGCGGCCTACCTGTACCTGGAGACGCCCACCAACCCGCTGCTCAAGCTCAGCGACATCGCCGCCTGCAGCCGGCTGGCCAAGCAGCACGGGGCCCTGACCGTGGTCGACAACACCTTCGCCACGCCTTACCTGCAGCGGCCCTTGGAGCTCGGCGCCGACGTGGTCGTGCACTCCCTGACCAAGTACCTGGGCGGCCACTCGGACGTGGTCGGCGGCGCCCTGCTGCTGCGCGACGACAAGCTGCGCGCCGAGCTGGCCTTCCACCAGAACGCGGTCGGAGCCCAATTCGGGCCCATGGACGCCTTCCTGGTGCTGCGCGGCCTCAAGACCCTGCACGTGCGCATGGATCGCCACGTCTCGAATGCGCAGGCCGTCGCCAAGCACCTCGAACAAAGCCCGCTGGTCGATCGCGTGATCTACCCGGGCCTGGCCTCGCACCCCCAACAGGCCCTGGCCCAGCGGCAGATGAAGGGCCCCGGCGGCATGGTCTCCTTCGAGCTCAAGGGCGGAGTCGAGGCCGGGGTGGCCTTCTGCAAGGCCACCCGGGTCTTCACCCTGGCGGAATCCCTGGGCGGCGTCGAATCCCTGATCGAGGTGCCGCCGATCATGACCCACGCGGCGATCCCGGCCGAAACCCGCCGGGCCGCCGGGTTGGCGGACGGTTTGGTGCGCCTCTCGGTGGGCATCGAGCACGAAGCCGACCTGCTGGCCGACCTGGAGCGCGGCTTCGCGGCGGTGCGCGCCCTGGGCGGCGCTCGCGCGCGCGTCTGAGCCGCTGGCGGCCGGCCGGAGGAACCATCGACTCCGGCTGCGCCCGAGCTGCCACACCGCGCCGTCCGCATGCCCTCGGGTCGCCGGCTGGCCGGAGCGACCGCTGGGAAGGCGCCCGCCGAGAGGCTGCGTCAGCCCAAAGCCCCGGTCAGAACGGGCTGTTCGAGCGCCGCGGAGGCTGGGGCGGCTGTTTGGGCTCGGCGCTCTTGCCCACCTTGGCGGCCGGCGCGGCAGTTCCGGAGGCCGGGGACAGCCGATCGCAGACCTGTTCCCGCATCAGGCGCCCGACCTTGAAGCGCACCACTCGCTTCTGAGGCACATCGACGCGCTCCAGGGTGCGCGGATTCTGGGCGGAACGGGCCTGGCGCTCCTTGACCTCGAACACGCCGAACTCGCGAAACTCCAGGCGGTTGCCGCTGGCCAGCTCGCGGATCACCTCGTTCAGGAAGCTCTGGACCACCGTCTTGACCACCGCCTTGGCCAGCTTGGTGTCCTCCGCGATGCGCTGGACCAACTCCTTCTTGGTGGTGGTGTTGGGGCTGTCGGGCATGGCCTCGCTCCGAGCACTGACTTTGAAATTGTCCGGCGCCACCAAGTCTAGGGCAAGACTAGACTTGCGGCGGTAGGAGTCGGTCGTTGGAGGATTGTCGGGCGGCGCAGCCCCGCAGGTTTAGCCGCAGGGCTGGGCCGCGGGAAACCGGGGGGCCTCCGGGTGCGCCCCCCCGGGGGGCGTGGGCCCCAACATCCCCGGATCCGGTCGACCGAGGGGCATGCCCGGGATGGCGCCGGCCAGCCGGCGGCTTCGGCCGAGGAGGGTCACCGGGAGGGCCCGAGAGCCTGCGAACGCCGGAAGTGGCCTCCCCCGCCGCTCGCAGAGGTGCCCCGAAGCTTCTGCCTGGGTCCGGAGGGCAACCCGGGGGGTGGGGCGAGCGGCGCTCGCGGAAACCAACGCCGGGACACCCCGGGCGTCCTCGGCGGCGCGGGCCGCTCAACCCGGCTGGGGCGGGCAATCGAGCAGAAAAGTCGCCGGGCCGGCGTTCAGCAGCTCGACCTCCATGCTGGCCCCAAAGCGTCCCTGGGCCACTTCGAGGCCGCTCTCGGCCAGCGCCGCGGCCAGCTCGCACAGGCGCTCGGCCGCTGGACCCGGCTCGAGGGCCGCATCGAAGGACGGCCGTCGCCCCCGGCGCCCATCGGCCGCCAGGGTGAATTGGCTGACCAGCAGGATCGGGCGGCCGAGGTCCTGGGCCGAGAGGTTCATGCGCCCCTTTTCGTCCTCGAACACGCGATAGCTGGCGATCTTGCCCGCCAGGGCGCGCGCTTCGGCGGGGCCATCGCCGCGCACCGCGCAGGCCAGCACCAGCAGCCCCGGCCCGATCTCGCCGACCACCTCTCCGGCGACCCGAACGCGCGCGAAGCCGACGCGCTGCACCACCGCTTTCACGGCCCGGGCGGCGCGCCGGTTTCCTCGGTCGCACCCCGATCGAGAGCCAGGCGTTCCCGCAGCCGCGCGACCTCGATGCGCGCCTGCAGCTCGGCGGCGCTCGAGTCGCCATCGAGCCAGCCGGCGCCCGCTTGGTTGGCCAGTTCGGCGGTCTGCTCCCAGGCCGCCAGGGCGCCGGGTAGGTCATCGAAGCGGTGTTGCAGCAGGCGCGCCTCCGTGGCGAAGGCACGAAAACCGGCCGGCCGCAGGCCCTGGGCCCGGCGGGCCGCCTCCAGAGCCTCGCCATAGCGTCCGAGGCTCTCGTAGGCCACGCTGAAGAGCAGCTCCCGGCGCCAGGCCTGCTGCGGGGTCAGCGGCTCGAGGCGATTCAGCAGGGTCAGGCTGTCGGAATAGCTATCCTGCTCCTGTTCGAGCGCCACCAGGTCGAGGGCCCCGTCGATCCAATCGCGGCGCGGCACGCGCGCATCGCCTTCGAGCTCGAGCAGCCAGGTGCGCAGGGCGGCCTTGGCTCGGGCGCGGTCCTTGCCCAACCCGAGCAGGGTGATCTCGAGCCGCCGCGCGCGCGGGTGGCCCGGATCGAGCTCCAGGGCCCTGGAAAGCGCTCCGCGGCTCTCCTCGACCCGGTTCAGCTTGAGCAGCTCGTAGGAGCGCCCGTAGTGGGCCCACAGGTTCTTGGGGTCGATCTCCAAGGCGCGGTCCAAGAGCCGCAGGGCCGCCACGGTGTCGTCCTCGATGCGCGCCGCCAGCACGAGGTCGAAGGAGCTGCCGCGCTGCTCGGCGCGCGCGGCGTACCAGCGCCGCAAGCGGGTGCGCGGTCCCGCCTCGGCGGCGCGCGCCGCGGGCGTCGCTGCGAGCTCGAGCCCTTCGACCTCGAAGCCGCGCTCCAGGGCGGCCAGCTCGGCGTCCTGGAGCAGCGCCGCGACGGTCAAGTTGAGGGGATCCTGCTTGAGCAAGGCCCGGAGGCGCTGCATGGCGCCGGGCAGGTCCTCCGCTTCGAAGCGCGCCCGGGCCTCCGCCAGGGCCGTCAGCCGCGGCGGGTCGAACTGGTCGTAGGGGCCCGGGGAAGCTTCCCAGCGGCTGCTGCGCGCAGCGCTGCACGAGAGGCCCAACAGGAGCCACAGGCCGAGCAGGGCACCGGCGAGCAGCGCAGACAGACAACCTCTTCCCATGGGTGGTTCAGGGCGCGGGCGCCCAGGGTTCACGGGCGCCGGAGTCGATCGTGCGCCACAGGCGCCCCGCTGGATCGAGCTCGAAGGCCATGCGCTCAGCGCGCAGATCAACCCCGGGGGCCACCAGGCGCACGCCCCCGCGGGCTTCCAAACGGAGCGACAGTCCAGGCGCGCCCAGCAGCACCTCCAGGCTCTCGAAGGCCGAGAGCTGCCAGCGATCGAGCTGCGCCTGCACGGCATCCATGCCGGGTTCAAGCACGCGGTGGCGGGTGAACAGGCCGTCCTGGCGCACGCTGGGGCTGCTCGCGATGCGATCCTCGGCCTGCAGCACGGCCAGATGGTCGAGCAGCTCGGGCGGCCCGCTGAGCTCGAAACGATCCGCGAGCAGCTGCACCTCCCCGGGCAGGCGCGCCTCGAAGGGCGCCGCAGCCGGGATGGGCGCGGCCTCGAGGGCCGCGGAGCTCCCCCGGTCCGGCTCGGTGCCCGGGGAGGAGCAGGCGCCCAAGACGAGCAGCGGCAGGAGCAGCGGGTACGGCCTCGAGATCATGGCGGGTAGGGAGCGCGGCGACTCACAGAGCATGACCGGCCCGGGGAGCCGCACAAGGCCGGGCGGACGCCCTGGTCCCGCCGAGGAGCCCCGGGGAATCGCACAGGGCCGCCCGGCAGCGCCCATCTGCGGGGTCAGCCCCGGCGGCCGTACCAGTCTCCGCGGTCGCCGGCGTTGGTGCCCAAGGCAACGGAAAAGCGGCTCCGATGGCTCGCTCGCAACCAAAGTTGACTGCACTGCCTCTCCTCACCTTTGCCTTGGTCCTGGCATCGGTCAGCCAACTCGGGACGCAGCTCTCCAGCGCAGGGCCACCCAGTTCCGCCCCAGGGGAAGATTCCATGCAACCCAAAAAAAGCAGGCGCCCCCGAGGCCCTGGAGGTCCAGAGCCGGGAGCGGAGCCGGCGCGAGTCGCGGGGAACAAGGCGAATGCCCTGATTCGCCCGCAGCCGCCTGAACTCCGACGAACTGCCGCTAGCAGACCCCCACAAACGTGATGAGAGCCAGTTTTTTGGCTACCAACGGCGGGATCGGCGCTGCGCGCCGATCCCGCCCCTGCGGCCGCCGGAGGCGGCCCAAATACACCTGAGGGGCGGGTTGGGCGGCCGCGACTACGGGCG
>JBILNK010000033.1:0-29928 GCA_044375105.1 Planctomycetota bacterium | reverse complement strand
CGGTCCGGATGTGATCTCGATGCTGGTGCCGGTGTACTTCTATCGCTCGGCCCCGGCCGGCTGGCGGCGCGGGAACCTCGACCCCAGCGGACCGCGCGAATTCGACCTGATCGCCCTGCCGGGCGTGATCTTCTCGCGCAACGCGCGCGGCGCCGAGAAGACCGGCTGGTTCCCGTTCTTCGGCGAGCTGACCGATTTCGCCACCTACGACCGGGTGCGCTGGTTCCTGTTCCCGCTCTACCTGGGGGTCGATCGCGGCCGCGAGTCCTACCACAACGTGCTCTTCCCGGTGCTGGGCTTCTCGACCCGCGGAGAGCACCGCCACTTCAGGCTCTGGCCCCTGGTGGGCTGGCACGTGAAGCCGGGCAGCTTCGAGCGCCGCTTCTGGCTCTGGCCGTTCCTACACTACAGCCGCGAGGGGCTGCATCGGCCGCCGGGCGAGCGCACGGTGCGCTGGATGTTCTTCCCCTTCTTCGGGCTCACCAAAGACCGCAGCTACCGTGCGGTCGCGGTGCTGTGGCCGTTCTTCGGCTACGCCTGGGACCCGCGCGGCGAGCGGCTGCGCGAGGAACTCGGCCAGGATCCGGGCGATCCGGAGGCCACGCGCTCCTTCTGGGCCTGGGACGGCCCCTGGCCGCTGGTGCGCATCCAGGGCGGCGGCCTCAACCCCCAGGCCGAGCGCCGCGAGCGCTTCTGGCCGTTTTATTCCTACTTCGAGGGCGACAGCCTGCGGGCCTGGAGCTGGGCCTGGCCGTTTTTCACGCGCCGCCTCGAGGACGGGCCCGACTATCGCCGGGCCAGCTTCTACGCCCTGCCGATCTACCAGCACTGGAACCTGCGCGGGATCTCCGACCCGCGCGTGATCAAGTTCCGGCGCTTCCTGCCGCTCTACACCTACGACCGCGAAGGCGGCGTGCGGCGTTTCGCGGCGCCGTCCCTCGATCCCCTGACCCGCGGCAGCCCGATCTCGTTCTATTGGGGCTGGTTGTGGGAGCTCTACTCGGTCGAAACCGAGCGCGAACGCGTCCAGGAGCGCACCTTCATGGGGCTCTACTGGCGCGAATCGAACGCCCAGGAGTCGCGGCGGTCCCTGTCGGGGCTGTGGTCCTCGCGGCGCTACGGGACACCAGCGGGCGAGGTCTCGGAGACCTCCCTGCTGTTCGGACTCCTGCGCTGGCGCAGCGGCCCGCCCGAGGCCGATCCGGGCCTCTTGGCCCCCGCCTTCCCCGGTCCGGGCTGGCCGGCGACTTGGATCGAGGCGCCCCCGACCCCGCTGCCGGATGCTGGGAACGCCGTGGACGGGCTCCCCCCCGCCGAATCCGTCGGCGCGAGCCCGCCGAAGCCGCTTCCACCCGGCGCCGGGGCCGCCTCTCCCGAACCGGCCCTGCCCAGCGCCGGGCCGACGCCGCGCTGAACCCGCGCGCTCCCCCCCATGTTCGAAATCTTCCGCCGCCTGTGCGCCGACCTGGGCTACCAGCTCCTGCTGCTGCTCAGCGCCGGGCGCTACCTGCCGCGCGCCTGGCGCCGGCGGGGCCAGATCGCCGACCAGCTCTACGTGGCGGCGGTTCAGGTGGTCCATGTGGTGCTGCTGGTGGGCCTGTTCTCGGGCATGATCCTGGCCCTGCAGACGGGCATCGAGCTGGCGCGCTTCGGGCAGCAGGACCAGATCGGGCCGATCGTGGCCCTGTCGATCGCCCGCGAGATGGGACCGTTCATCACCGGCATCGTCCTGGCGGCCACGGTGGGCAGCGCGGTGGCCGCCGAGCTGGGCACCATGTCGGTCTCGGACGAGCTCTCGGCCCTCGAGATCCTCTCGATCGATCGGGACGATTACCTGGTCATGCCGCGCCTGGTGGCCCTGGCCATCGCCGGGCCTCTGCTGACCCTGATCTGCGACGGCATCGGCATCCTGGGCGGCGCGCTGGTGGCCCAAAGCCAGCTGGAGGTCAGCACGCGGCTCTACCTGGATGGCGCCTTCGACTCCCTGCGCGATTCGGTGACCTGGTTCGCCTTCCCCAAGGACGTGGCCGTGGGCCTGTTCAAATCGTTCGTGTTCGGCGCCCTGATCGCGGCGATCGCCTGCACCGCCGGCGTGCAAGCCCGCGGCGGCGCCCTGGGTGTCGGCCGCGCGACCCGCACGGCGGTGCGCGACTCGATCATCGCCATCATCGTGGTCAACTACTTCTTGACCTGGGTCTTCTACTCCGGCTGACCATGGCCCAGGACGAGCTCCAAACAGCGGCGGCCCCGGCCGCCGGCGCCCCGCCGGGCGAGCCCCTGATCCGCTTCGAAGGGGTCAAGAAGGCCTTCGGCAAGAAGGTCGTGCTGGACGGCTTAGACCTCGACATCCAAGCCGGTCGCTGCCTGGTGATCATGGGCCCCTCGGGCACCGGCAAGTCGGTGACGCTGCGCCACATCGTGGGCCTGATCAAGCCCGATGCGGGCCGCGTGCTGGTGGCGGGCTACGACATGGGGACCATCAGGAAGCCGGAGCTGGCCCTGCTGCGCCGCCGCATGGGCTACCTATTCCAGGACGGGGCCCTGATCAACTGGCTCAGCGTGGGGGAAAACATCGCCCTGCCGTTGCGCGAGAAGACGCGCCTGTCCGAGGCCGAGATCCGCGAGCGGGTCCAGCACAAGCTCGAGCTCGTGCACCTGCCGGACACCTGGGACAAGTTCCCGGGCGAGCTCTCCGGGGGCATGCGCAAGCGCGTGGGCCTGGCGCGGGCCTTGATCACGGACCCGGAGATCATCCTCTACGACGAGCCCAACGCCGGGCTCGACCCGGAGATCTCGGCCTCGATCAACCGCCTGATCCGCGGCCTGCAGGAGAGCCTGCCGATCACCTCGATCGTGATCAGCCACGAGGTCGCCTGCGTGCGCACGGTCGCCGATCGGGTCGTGCTGCTCGAAGCCGGCAAGATCGTGGTCGACGCGCCGACGCACGACTTCCTGCACAGCGACCATCCGCGGCTGCGGCGCTTCCTCGGCGAACACGTCGATTGAAGCGCCGCGGCCCCCCTGCTCCCGCGGGTCCGCCCGCCCGCGACAGCTCCCGCCGCCCCCTCGCCCCCTGCCCATCTGCCGCGGGCCCCCCTGCCCTCTGACCCGCCGCAGGCAGCCGACGCTCCCCGCCGACGCCCCGCGGCCCTGAAGCGCTCGCCCCCGCTCCCCCGCCCACTCCGCCTCCGCCCCGTCGCCCACCGCCCGCCCCGCGCGCTCCTCTCCGCCGATGGCCACGCGTCACTTCCTGCTCGGATTGTTCCTGCTCTCGGTGCTGTGCCTGTTCGGGGCCTACACCCTGTTCTTCACCGACGCCAGCCTATTCGGCGAGTCGATCCGCCTGACCGTGCAGCTGCCGGAAGCCCGCGGCCTGCGCGACGGGGACTCGGTGCAGGTCGCCGGTGTGCGCTTGGGGCGGGTCGAGCGCATCGAGCTCGATCCGAGCGCGCCCCGCGATCGCCGGGTGACCTTGGCGCTGCTGATGGAGCAGGCGGTGACGCTCAAGCAGGATTACAGCATCGAGGTCGTCGACGCGACCCTGCTGGGTGGCCACGTGGTGCGCATCGAGCCCGGCAGCGCGGCAGCGCCGCCCCTCGACCTGCCCCCCGGCCAGGCGCTCGAAGCGACCATCGGCAAGGACCCCTTCGCGGCGCTCTCGGGCCTCGGCTCGGTCGGCGACAGCCTGGGCGCGCTGATCGAGGAGCTGCGCGCGGGCGGCGCCGGCACCAACCTGACCGAGACCCTGGCGAATCTGAACGCCGCGACCGCCGATCTGCGCAAGATCAGCGCCGATCTGGCCGCCGGCCGCGGCAGCCTGGGCGCCCTGCTGGCCAGCAACGAGTTCTACGAGACCTGGCGCGGCGTGGGCGAAGACGTGCGCGCGGTGATCGCCGAGGCGCGCGAGGGCGAGGGCGTCGTGGCCGCGCTGCTCTCCGATCCGGCCCTGCGCCAGCGGGTCGCCGACGCGATCGACAACGCCTCCAGCGCCTTCGACAACGTGGCCAAGCTGACCGCCGACGACGGACAGGATTCGGTGGCCAAGGTGCTGCTTAAGGACGAGCAGGTGGCGCAGCAGCTGCGCGACATCGCCCAGAACATCCGCGAGGTCACCGACCGCCTGGAGCGCGGCGAAGGCACCCTGGGGGCGCTGATGTCCGGCCAATCGACCGGCACGATCGGCAAGCTGCTCGAGTCCGACGAGCTGTACGTGCTGGCGCGGGATTTCATGGCCGACCTGCGCGCGGTCTCCAAGCAGGTCGCCGCCGGCGAGGGCACGCTCGGGCGCCTGGTGATGGAGGACACGATCTACGAGCAGCTCGAGCTGGCCCTGCGAACGTTGACCCGCAGCCTCGAGGACTATCGCGAGGCCGCGCCGATCGCGACCTTCACCGCGGTCCTGTTCCAGGCCTTCTGACGTTCGGACGGTCGCAGGGAACCCGGCGGTCTCGGCGCGGTCGCCTCGGGCTGTGCCCAGACCGCCGATCCGGCCGGCCCGCGGGCCTCGGTGCCCGCATCCCGCGGCACGAGAGCCGGGGCGAGGCAGCGCGGGGCAATCGCAGCCCTCGGGCGAGGTGCTGCCGCTGGTCTACGACGAGCTGCGGCGCCTGGCGGCCCGGCAGCTGGCCGGGGAGCGCGCGGGGCACACCCTGGCGCCCACGGCCCTGGTGCACGAGGTGTGGCTCAAGCTCGAAGCCCAGACCCAGGCGCGCTTCCGCGATCGGGCCCACTTCCTGGCGCTGGCGGCCTTGGCCATGCGGTGCATCCTGGGCAGCCATGCGGAGCGCAAGCGCGCCGAAAAGCGCGGCGGCGGCCAGGCGGCGGTGACCTGGACCGAGGGCTTCTCGGGCAGCGAGGGGCCCCGGGGGGTGCGCGGAGACACCGACCCGCTGGACCTGCTGGCCCTGGAGCAGGCCCTGGAGCAGGCCCTGGATGCCCTGGCGTCGGTCGATCCGCGCAAGGCGAAATTGGTCGAATTGCGCTTCTTCGGAGGCCTCGACAACGCGGAGGCCGCCCGGGTCCTGGGGGTCGTCGAGCGCGACTGGCGCCTGGCCCAGGCGTTCCTGCGGCGCGAACTCGAGCGCGGCAGCCGGGATTGAGGCCCGGGGTATCCTCGGGGATCTCGAGACCTCGGCGGCGGCGGGGAATCGTCGGAGCCGGCGAGCACGGCGGGCTCCCGCCGGGCCCGCGGACAGCGCTCGCGGGACCCCGCCGAGGCCTTGGATCGCCGGGGCCGAGCCCGCCCCGAGCCGCGGGGGGCCGCTCGCCGCGGGGCCACTTCAAGCCCCGAGCCTGGGGCGAAGCCGCCGCCGGCGGCTGCCCCAGCGCCCGAGCGCTCCCCCCGAAGCCGCGGATTTTTTTCAGAATCCCTGTCGGCCGGCGCGCGCCCCTGGGGCGTGGCCGGGCGGCCCCCGCCCTTGCTCCGATGACCCCATCGCCCCGCCAGATCCCCGTGAGCCCCGAACCCTTCCCCGCGGGCGGCCCCCAGCCCAGCCCTGCCCGCCGACTCGGCCTGGCCGCCCTGCTGCCGCTGCTGCTCTGGAGCGCGCCCGCATAGGCCCAGACCTGGGCGCCCCTGTCCCCCGGCGCCCCGGTCGGTCAGCCCGCCGAGATCCAGATGCTGCCCGCCAGCGGCAGCCAGCAGGGCGAGTTCGAGCTCGTGCTGCACGGCTACTTCCGCCAGACCCTGACCGGCCCGGACGGCGTGACCTACACCCGCTTCGATTTCCCCGGGCTCGGCCTGGTGGACCAAACCGGAGCCCCCGAGCTGCCGGCCCTGCGGCCGACCTTGGCCCTGCCGACCAGCGCCAGCGCGGCCCAGCTGACCGGGCTGAGCGTCGCCCCAGGCGGCCTGATCACGCTCTCGGCGCGGGTCTATCCGCAGCCCGAGCCGGCCCTGGACGATGGCGACCCGGGCGCGGGCGACCCCGACGGCACGCCGGAGCAGTTCAGCATCGATGGGGCCCTGTACAGCTCCTTCGGCCCCTGGCCCGCGCAGCAGGCCAGCGCCGCCGCCGCGCCGGGCCTGCTGCTCTCGGGCGCCCGCGGGGCGCGGCCCGAGCTGTTCCCCGTACGCTTCGATCCGGCCCTGAACCGGGTGCTGATCGCGCGCCGCACGCGCTACACCTACGCCCACGTCGGCGCATCCAGCAGCACGCCCCTGAGCCGCGACCAGCGCCGCTTGCTGAGCCTCGAAGCGGTCAATTTCAGCGCCGTTTCCGGGCTCTATCCGGAGGCCGGCCCGTACCTGGGCCGCTACGCGATCGTGGCGCCCGCGGCCTTCGCCCCGGCACTGGCGCCCTGGATCGAGCACCGCCGCGCGACCGGCTTCGAGGTCGCGCTGTTGCCCCTCGAGTCCCTGCCCGGCAGCGGCGCGGCCGCGATCCGCGCGGGTTTGGCGGCCTGGAGCGCCGCGGGGCCGGCGAGCGCCGAGCGCTACGCCCTGCTGGTCGGCGACGCACAGCTGCTGCCCCCCGCCAGCGCTCCGACGCCCGGCGCGCCCCCCAGCGACGATCCCTACGGCAGCCCCAGCGGCAGCCCGCAGGGCACCGAATCGATCTTCGTCGGCCGCTGGCCGGTCGACGACGCCGGACAGATCCCGGCGCTGATCGCGCGCCAGATCGCCTATGAGCTCGACAAGGACCCGGGCCACGACTACGGCCGCTTGACCCTGGCCACCCACCAGGCCGGCGCTCCCGGCGGCTTCCAAGCGGAGGCCCAGGCGCTGCTGGCGGGCAGCTACGCGGCCCCGCTCGGCTTCAGCACCCAATTCGGGTCACAGGCCTCCAGCAGCGACCAGGCCGTGCTGGGCCAATTGGCCCAGGGCCGCGGGCTCCTGTGCTATCGCGGGCACGGCACCAGCAACGGCTGGACCCAGTTCGGCGTGGTCGGCGGCGACCTGGGCACCCTGCACAAGGACGATCTGGCCGCGCTGAGCACGCCCTTCGCGCCCGTGGTCTGGTCCCTGTCCTGCCATCAGGGCGCGATCGACCTGGGGGACTCGTTGGGCGAGACCTGGCTGCTCGCGAAGGCCGGCGCCTTGGCCCACTACGGCGCGGCCCGGGCGACGCAAAACCGGGGCAATCGCCGTTTGCTGCGCGACCTGTTCGAACTGGCCTTCGAGGCCGGGCTGCGCACCCAGGGACCGCTGCTGGCGCTGGCCGAAGAGCGCCTCGCCGCGGCCCTGCCGAAGAGCCCCGACGGCTGGCGCTACGGACTCCTGGGCTGCCCCGCCACGCGCCTGCGCGCCGCGCCCCCGCGGCCCCTCGATCTCTTGCTGCCGAGCGTCGTGCCCCTGTGCAGCGGCGCCTGCCCGCAGGTGGTCGGCGTGGTCGACGCTCTGGGCGCCCCGGTGCCGAACGTGCTGGTCAGCGCCTACAAGCCGCCCTTCGACCCGGCCCTGCCCACGGAGCTGTTGGTCGCCTTCCAAGCCGGGCCCAGCGGGCCGGTCAGCATCCCGCTCGGCCCGCAGACCCTGGGCACGATCAACGTCACCGGCCGCGACGACGATGGCAACGTGGCCCAGGAAGTCGTGCAAGCCAAGAGCGGCGCCTTCACCAAGCTCGGGCAGGGCACCCCCGGAACCCAGGGCGCGCCGCGCTTCGACCCGGCGGCCGAACTCGACGAGGCGCCGGTTGCGAGCATCGACCTGGACCCGTTCCTGCTCTCCAAGTACGAGCTGACCCAGGGGCAGTGGCTCTGCTTGACCGGCCAGAATCCGAGCGAGCGCCGCAGCGGCCCCGAGTTCCCCGTGGACCGCGTGCATTGGCTCGCGGCCCGCGAGGTGCTCCGGCGGCTCGAGCTCGAGCTGCCCAGCGAGGTCCAGTGGGAATACGCCGCGCGCGCCGGCAGCGAGTCCGTGTTCCTGCGCGGCGATCGCCCGGCGGATCTGGCTGGCCAGGCCAACCTGGCGGACGCCTTCGCGCGCGACAACGGCGGCTCGCCCGGCTGGACGATCAGCGCCGAGGTCAGCGACGGCTTCACCCTGCACGCGCCGGTGGGCAGCTTTGCGCCCAACGCCTTCGGCCTGTGCGACATGCTCGGCAACCTGTGGGAGTGGGTCGACGACCGCTACCTGCCCTACGACCTCCCCGCCCGCCCCGGCGACGGCCGCCGCCTGCCCCCGGAGCCCGCCCCCAGCCCAGAGGACACCGGCATCGTCGCCCGCGGCGGCAGCTACATGAACGCCGCACCCCTGCTGCGCGTCTCCGAGCGCTACCGCACCAGCCCCACCAACGAAAGCCGCTCCACCGGCATCCGCCCCGGACGGCCAGTGCGCTAGACCGCAACTGTCTGTCGTTGTCGACCCGTCACATACGGGACTCCCCAGGCAGCGTCGTCGCAGGTGCCGACGCTCTACTTGGAAAATAAATCATCGATCAAGGCGCGATAGACCTGCTTGCGTGTCTTGAGCGCCTGCACATATTCGGGCATCTCTGCACTCGAGAGAGCCATCTGTACCACCCAGCCCTTTCCACTCCAGAAAGCGTGCTCCGCAACATCTCGGCCACCCCTCGAGTGCTGCACATCCGCAGGGCGCGTTATGTACTCGAAGCGGTCATACATCCCGCTGCCGACCCGACTCATCGCCGCTCGAAGCCGGTCTGCCTCGATCCGGCGCTGGCACTCAACGAGTTCGAAACCGCGATCTTCAAGTTGGCGCGCCAACTCGGCGATCCTCGTTGAGTCGAGTTCGATCTGACGAGCAGCAGCCTCCGCAGCGATCGATTGCTCGAGGTTGCCTTCGACACTGCCCGTCACCGCTTTGGCCAGCAATTGACGCTGATCGTATCCCTGCGTCTCAACATAGGCACTTACCAAACCACGCTCCGCCTCTTCCCGCACCTCACTCCACTCGGCTAGCGGGAAAGCCGGCTGCTCCAGAACCGAGGGGTCCGGAATCTTGGTAAAGTCCAGTTGTGGATGGAGCTTTAGCAAAGCATCGCGAACCGTGAGTTGGTGGACGCTGGGTAGCTCGACTGGGGCTCCTAGAGAATCGACCAACTCCCTGCTAGCGATGATGGGGTGCTCTTGCTCCCTGACCGGAGGCGAGGCAGAGTCCACCTGGCCTGTGTCTTCCTTGGGAGCCGGACTCGGAGAAAGACGGTCCCAAACCAGCATGGCCCCGCCGAAGAGGCTGACAGCCACCGCGGAGGTGATCAGTTTTCTCATGGCCTTGTGGTCTCGTTCAACGCAGGGATCCCCAGTGGAGCTCTTTACTCTGAGACGAATCCGAGAAACAGAGAGAGCGTAGCCTTCCGCAAGAGAGGGTCCGGATCGGCGCAGTGGTTATTGGGGCTCCGCGGTGCACCAAGGCCCCCTGCGTTCCTCGCGGAGCAACGAAAATCCCAGGGGACGAGGTCTGACTCCGAAGCGAAGGTCGCCTCCGGCATCGAATCAGTCAAGGACCATTGCAAGGGAAATGCGTCCCGTCCCTGCAGCGGGGCTCCGAGGGCTACCACATCAGCCCCACCAACGAAAGCCGCTCCACCGGCATCCGCGTTGCGCGCGCCCTGCGTTGAAGGCGCGTGCGGGGCGGGGCGGCGGAGCGGGGCGGCGGAGCACGTCGCCGCTCCGGATGCCGGCGAGCTGGGGTGCACCGAGGTCGGTCCGCGCCGCAGGCCCGCTCGATGACACCCGCCGACCCCTGTTGGGGGCCGGCGTGGCGGGCCTGCGGGAGCGGGAAGCGCTTGCGGGCCGCAGGTTTCCCTTGGCCTGGCTCGGCCCGGGAGCGCGAGCGCGCGGCTCGCGGCGGCCTGCAGAGCCCGCGAGCCCGGTCCCCGGGGGCGTTGGCTCGCCCGCGAGGTCAGGGGCTGAAGGTCACTTCGAGCGCGTTCGACAACTCGATCGATCCGCCGCCGGAGAGGTCGATCAGCACGGATTGGACCGCGGTCTTCTGGCCGATCAGCAGCGGGTTGCTCGGCAGGGTCGGGCTGATCTGCGCCGAACCGCCGGAGCCGATCGCCAGCCCGAACTCGACCGGGAAGGGCGCGAGGGCCAGCAGCAGCTCGCCGACTCCGGGCAGCAGCAGGCCGCAGCCCGCCGCGTCGAGGGACAACGACTGGGCGTAGAACAAGACCAGCGGGGCGCCCGTGGGAGCGCCGGAGACGGTCAGCGGGAAGGGTGCGCCCAGGGTGGCCGCGACCGCGGTGGTGCTGAGCAGCAGCTTGGGCCCGAAACAGCCCGGCCAGGAGGTGATCGTCGACGACCCGCAGGCCAGGCGCCGCAGGAAGCTCTCGCCGCCCAGGTTGTCCCCCGCGAAGCTGCCGGCCAGGTAGAGCCCGTCGCCGGGCCGGGAGAGGAGATGGAGGACCGAGCCCAGGTCGCTGACCGGCTGGATGGCCCATTGGCCGCCGCTCCAGCGCGCCAAGCGGGCGTTGCTCCCGCCGCTCGCCGCGCTCACGGATCCGGCGGCGACCAACTCGGGCCCGCCGCCGAAATCATGCACGGCCAGGTCTTCGATCAGCCACTGATCGAGCCCACCGGCCAAGGTCGACCAGGCTCCGTTGCGCCAGCGCGCGATGTTGGCGGCCGGCAACGAGGCGCTGCCGAGAGTGGCGAAGCGTCCGCCGACGAACAGGGCGGGCCCGCTGCCATCGTCGAACACCCGCAAGGCACGCGCTTCCGCGCCCGGAAACCCGCCGATGCCTTGGTCGAGATCGAGCCAAGCCTGACCGTTCCGGCGCGCCACGCCCAAGGCCGGCGAGTTGAAGAACCCGGCGGCGTACAGCTCGGGCCCGGAACCCGGCGAGATGGTGACTGCCCCACCCGAAATCCCACGCCGAATCGGCGCTGGACCCCCAGGCCCGGCGGTTGATGGGGGGCGGCCCGCCTCTGCGCCGAGCTCCGCGGTGGAGTCTTCGGTCGGCGCGAGGGTTTTCCCTGCCCGGCGGGACGCCGGCGCGGCGGAGGCCCCAGGGCGATCGAGGCCGGGCGCTCGGATGCAGGGCCTGTGGCCGGCGAAGGGCCCGGGTCAGGGTGCGGCGAGCGGGGGGGGCATCAGGCGTTCGATCCACTTGCCGACCAGGTCGGCTTCCACGTGCACCGGGTCGCCGGGGCGCTTGCTGGAGAGGTTGGTGGCCTCGAAGGTGACCGGGATCACGGCGACCTGGAAGCGCGGGCCCTGGGGCGCGACCACGGTCAGGCTGATGCCGTCGAGGGTCACGCTGCCCTTGTCGATCAGATAACGGGACAGGGCCGGGGGCAGCTCGAAGGCGTAGTCCCAGCCGCGCTGGCGGTCCCCTTGGATCGAGAGCACGCGGCCGACCCCGTCGACGTGGCCGCTGACCAGGTGGCCGCCGAGGCGGTCGCCGAGCTGCATGGCGCGCTCGAGGTTGACCTGGGTGCCCGGGGAGAGGCCCGCGAAGGCCGTGCGGGCCAGGGTCTCCGCGGAGAGCTCGAACAGCAGGTCGCGGCCCTCGGGCCGCTGCTCGAAGCCCGCCACGGTCAGGCAGCAGCCGGAGACGGCGATGCTGTCGCCGTGGCCCGCGCCGAAGCCCGGGGGCTCGGGCAGCACCAGGCGGGCGCCGCCGCCGGAGAGCTCCAGGCGGCGGATCGGGACGCAGGCTTCGACCAGGCCGGTGAACATAGGGCCGCCAGGCTAGCGGCCTAGGGGGGCAACTCGGCGCCGGAGGGGCGCGGGGGGCCTTCGGGGAGGCGCCGGAGGACCGTGCGGAGCGCCCGGGAGCTGGAGCCCCGGGCGGGGGCTCCGGACCCGGGGACCTCAGCGCGGCCCTGAGCGGACCCAGGGGCCAGAGCTCGGGGGGCCGACCAGAAACCGGCCGCCCGCTCGCTTCCGGCGCCCCGCGTCGCTCGGGCCAGGCCCAGACCTGCCAATCTGACTCCCCAGGGGGCCAGGGCAGGCTTGACCCGCCCCCGGGCGGTGCCTACCCTGCTTGGCCCTC
This sequence comes from Planctomycetota bacterium, assembly GCA_044375105.1. GTDB lineage: Bacteria > Planctomycetota > UBA1135 > UBA1135 > JBIKLM01. The sequence goes on along the minus strand of JBILNK010000033.1, from coordinate 18,025 downwards.
CGCCTGGCTTCGACCGGCCGTGCACATCGCCATTCTGACCCTCTTTCCCGAGGCGCTGGAGCCCTATCTGGCCACCAGCATCCTCGGAATCGCCAGGGCCAAGGGGCGCGCCCGCATCGAGCTGATCGACTTCCGGGACTTCGCCAGGGACCGCCACCGCACGGTCGACGACCGACCCTTCGGCGGCGGCCCGGGCATGGTCCTCAAGCCCGAGCCCATCTTCGACGCCGTCGAATGGTGGGAAGCCCGGGCGGGCCCCTGCCGACGGCTCCTGCTCGCTCCCTCGGGCCGGCCCTTCGTGCAGGCCACGGCGCGCGAGTTGGTCCGCGAGGACCGGCTGCTGCTGCTCTGCGGACGCTACGAGGGCGTCGACCAGCGCTTGGTCGACGAGCTCGGCTTCCTTGAAATCTCGATCGGCGACTACGTGTTGGCGGGCGGCGAGCTGCCCGCCCTGGTGGTCGCCGAGGCAGTGGTGCGGCTGCTGCCCGGGGTGCTCGGCCACGAGCGCTCGGCGCTGGAGGAATCCTTCGGCGAAGACGGCCGCCTGGACACCCCCCACTTCACCCGCCCGCGCCGCTGGCGTGGACGCGAGGTGCCGGCCGAATTGCTCAGCGGCGACCACGGCGCGATCGCGCGCTGGCGCTCCCGCGAGATGGACCGGCGCACGGCCGCGCGGCAAGCCCAGATCGATCGACCTCGGGACGGCGCCCGGGACGGCTGAAGCCGGGCGCCGACCTGCGCACCTCGCTGCGCCCTCGCCCCCGGCCGCATCCGCCGGCCCCAGGAATCGATCCACCACTGCCCCTGCCAGGCTGCCCCTGCCAGGCTGCCCCTGCCAGGCTGCCCCTGCCAGGCTGCCCCTGCCAGGCTGCCCCTGCCAGGCTGCCCCCTGCATCCACCGCCGCGAGCCCCCCGGCCCGCGGCGGACTTCGAGGCTCCCGCCTCGCTCCCCTCGCCCCTCGGCGCTCCCAAGCCCCCACAGCCGCGCTCCGCGGCTCCCGGAGCCTCTGGCCAACGGCCCGCCCAACCGGCGCGCCCCCACCATGAACCTGATCCAGACCCTCTCCCAAGAGCTCGGCAAGCCGCACCTGCCTCCGGTGCGCATCGGCGACTCCGTCCAGGTCCACTACCTGATCAAGGAAGGCGACAAGGAGCGCGTGCAGCTCTTCATCGGCACCGTGATCGCCATCCGCGGCCGCGGGGTGGCCAAGAGCATCACCGTGCGCCGGATCGTGCAGGGCGAGGGCGTCGAGCGGACCTTCCCGCTGCACAGCCCGCGCGTCAAGGACGTGACGGTCAGCCGCCGCGGCAACGTGCGCCGGGCCAAGCTCTACTACCTGCGCGACCGGGTGGGCAAGTCGACCCGCGTGACCGAGCTCCTGGGCGAGAAGGCTCGCCGCGAGAAGGAACGCGACGCCGAGCAGCGCGCCGCCATGGGCGAGGGCGAGCCGGAGACCGGCGAAACCCAGGCCTGATCCCGGGCCCCCGCCCGCTCCGCGCTTCCTCGCCGCCCCCGGCCCATGTCCGGGGGCGCTGGCTTGAGGGCGGCCGCCTCCAGCGGTCGCCTGGCCCGTCGCCATCCGCCGCGCTCGCCGTCCGACGAGCCCCCCCCCGCGAGCCTCGCTCGCCCCGCCCGCTTCCGGGCCCAACGCCCCGCCCAGCCCCGCGCGCTGTCCTCCCCATGGTCGATCCCAAGACCCAGCAGACCGACCCGGTCAAGAAGCAGCTGACGCTGACCGCCCTGTTGATCGCCGCGGCGGCCATCCTGCTGCTGGTCAAGCCCCTGCTCACCTCGAGGCCGCCCTTCCGCCTGGGCCTCGACCTGCAGGGGGGCACGCGCTACGTCTTCCGGCTGTCCCCCGACGAGAGCCAGCTGGGCCCCGGGGAGGATGCCGCCAGCGTGGTGCTGGACACGGTCTCGATCATCCGCAGCCGCATCGACCCCGACGGCACCCTGGAACCGGTGCTGCGCCTCGAGGGTCAGGAACGCATGGCGGTCGAGCTGCCCGGCCTCGACGAGCTGGAGGGCAAGCGCGCCGCGTCGACCCTGACCGGCGATGTCCCCGACACCGCGGGCCCGGGGGAACCGCTGGCGCTGGCACAGAGCGGGCAGATGGACTTCCCCGCCGACGGCGGCACGGTGCGCATCGGCGACGAGTTGATCTCCTACAGCGCCTTCACCGGCATCAATCTGGTGATCAAGGAGCGCGGCGCCAAGGGCACCCAGCGGGCCACCCACTCGAGCGGGGCCCAGGTCGAACTGGTCAGCACCAACGCGATCCAGAACCGCATCGAGAACCTGGGCAAGCTCTCGTTCGAGATCGTGCTCGCCGGGGGCGACAGCAGCGAAAGCCTGATGCAGGACCTGGGCACGAGCTTCCAGGCCGAAAAGGCCAAGCTCGACGCCTGGTTCGAGCAGAACAAGGGCGCCTCCAACCTGGCCGAATTCAACGCCCTGGCCCCGGAGGCGGGCGGTCCGGCGCGCGGCATCCGCTGGGCCCCCGAGCGGCGCTATCGCGACCCGAACACCGGCTCGATCAGCGACGAGCGCACCCTGGCCCAGCGCGCCCAGCCCCTGCTGATCCCCAGCCTGCATCCGCGCTACGGCGATCGGGACTGGAACATCACCGGCGCGCGGCTGGCCAGCACCTTCCCGACCAATGACGAATACGGCCGCAATGCGGTCGGCTTCGAGGTGCGCGCCGAGCACGCCCCGGCCTTCCAGGCCTTCACCAGCGAGTTCCGCGGCGACCAGATGGCGATCGTCCTCAACGAGGAGATCCAATCCGCCCCGAACCTCAACGACCCGATCTACGACCGCGGCATCATCACCGGCCAGTTCTCGAGCCGCGAGGTGACCGACCTGGTCAAGGTGCTGCGCGCGGGCTCGCTGCGGCTCAAGCCCGTGCTCGAATACGAAGAGCGGGTCGGCCCGTCCCTGGGCGGCGAAAACGTCCAGCGCGCCTGGATCAGCGGCCTGGTGTCGTTCCTGGCCATCGTGGGCTTCATGCTGGCCTACTACCGGCGCCTGGGGGTGTTCGCTTCGATCAGCCTGGTGATCAACCTGTTCCTGCTGATGGGCGGTCTGGCCCTGATGGATGCCACCTTGACGCTGCCGGGGATCGCGGGCTTGATCCTGACGATCGGCATGGCGGTCGACGGCAACATCCTGATCTTCGACCGCATCCGCGAGGAGCGCGACGAAGGCCGCAACCTCAAGCAGGCCAGCAAGGCGGGTTTTGAAAAGGCGCTCTCCACCATCGTGGACGCCAACCTGACCACGCTGATCACCGGCCTGATCCTGTTCACGGTCGGCTCGGGTCCCGTCAAGGGCTTCGCCGTGACCCTGTGCATCGGCATCCTGACCTCCATGTTCGCGGCCCTGGTGGTGACCCGCGCCATGGTGGTCCTGAGCCTCGAACGGCGCGCCCAGGACTTCACCATGGGCCGCTTGATGGTGACCGCGAACTACGACTGGATGGGCAAGCGCAAGCTGGCCTATGCCTTTTCGATCGGCACGATCGCGATCGGTCTGGCGATCCTGGCCACCGTGCCGCGCAAGACCCTGATGGGCATCGACTTCCTCGGTGGCGCGGACCTGCAGCTGCGCACCGAGCAGGCGATCGACACCAACACCCTGCGCCAGCGGGTCGCCCAGCTGGAGGGCGACCTGGCCAAGGCCGAGGTCAAGCCGATCCTGTCGAGCGCCGCCGGAGATGGCCTGTACACGGACTTCCGACTGACCTTCAAGCTGGATGACGCCACCCAAGCGGAGGGCGACGTGGGCGGCGTGTTCAAGGACCAGGTCGGTCGGGAGCTGGCCGATCTGCTCCAGAAGGGCCCGATCGACCTGGTCGGGTCGGAAGGCACGGCTGGCTCGGTCCGGCTGTATTTCGAAGCGGACCACCCGGCCGCCGATGTGCAATCGCGCTTGGTGGCCGACGGCTTCGCCGAAGCCTCGGTCAGCGCCGACGCCCAGCGCCGCGGGGCCTACGACGTGGTCGGAATCGACACCACGGATTGGGTCTCGGTCCAGGGCCGCCTGCAGAGCTTGTTCGGCTCCGGCCGCGACACGGCGGGCAAGGCCTACAAGCTCTCGAGCCCGATCCCCAACTCGAGCACCGTGGGGGCCCAGGTGGTGGGCGAGATGCGCGACAAGGCCATCCTGGCCATGATCGTCAGCCTGTTCGCTGTGGTGCTCTACATCCGCGCGCGGTTCGCGGAGTACTCCTACGGCTTCGCTGCGGTGGTGGCCCTGATACACGACGTGCTGTTCACCCTAGGGGCGATCGGCATCGTGGACCGGCTCGGCATCCTCAACATCGAGATCAACTTGCCGATGGTCGCGGCGCTGCTGACCATCGTCGGTTACTCGATCAACGACACGATCGTGGTCTTCGACCGGGTGCGCGAGAACCGGGCCCGCTTCGGCCGCCCGCTGACCGAGCTGCTCAACCTCTCGATCAACCAGACCCTCTCGCGCACGATCCTGACCTCGGGCACGACCCTGCTGACCACCCTGATCTTGTTCGTGCTGAACGCCGGCACGGGCAACGCTCTCGAAACCTTCTCCTTCGCGATCCTGGTCGGCGTGGGCATCGGCACCTACTCCTCGATCTACATCGCCAGCCCGCTGCTGGAGTGGTTCGAGGCCCTGATCGCCAAGCGCCGTGAGGCCCAAGCCGCCCGGGAGCGCAGCCTGCAGCACAAGCCGGCTGCGGAAGGAACTCCCGCGCCCTGAGGCGGGGGCTCCGGTCATGCGCTTCCTGCTCTTCGGCCTGGTGGTCTTCGCCGCCGGCGGCCTGTTGGGTGCTGCGCTGATCCGACCGGGGCTGTTCGACGGCTGGCTCGAGCGGCTCGCGGGCCGCTCGGGCCCCGAGGCCAGCGAGGCCCCGGTGGCCCCGCAGGGCCCGGCCCCCCTGCCCCCGGGGGAAGGCTGGGGACGCGTGTTGATCGGATCGCCGGCCCTGCCGCCGGTCGTGGAGCACCCCCCTGTCGACCCGGGCGCGTCCGAGGGGGCCCTCGAGGAGGCCCTGCAAGACGGGCTCGGGTACACCGAGGAAGGACTGCCGATCGAGGGCCCCTTGGCCGGCGAGCTCGGTCCGGATCTGGAGCGCAGCCCCCCGATCGACGGCGAGTTGGCCAAGGAACTGCTCGAGTTCGATCCCCAGGGCAACCTGCCCGAGATCGACCCCGGCCTCGAGCGCCAGCCTGGTTTCAGCGAGCACCTGGTCAGCAAGGGAGAGACGCTCTCCTCGATCGCCGCCGCCCGCTATGGCCGCCGCGAGCGCGCCCTGGTGGAAGCCCTGGCGCGCTTCAACCGTCTGCCCGATGCGAGCAGCATCGATGTGGGTCAGCGGCTGAGCCTGCCGCCGCTCGAGCTGCTGCTCGGCGAGTGATCCAGGACCGCCGTTTGATGGAGTGAGCACGGCGGGAGTCGGCGTTCGGCGTCCACTCGGTTGCGCCGCGCTGGCCCCTCGGGCGGCTGTGCACGGGACCTGAGCTCCAGCGATCCCTGAGCCCGCTCCGATCGTTGGCGACAGGCCGGAGCCCGCGAAGGCTGCGCGCATCCGGCCGCTCACCTGGCCGCGGCTGGCGCGGGCTGCCAAACTTGGGAGCTGCTCGGTCTTCCCGAGCCCCCCAGCACCAAAGCTGGGTGGCAGGCGCCCGCCAGCGCCGCTCAGGAGCTCGCCTGCGGATCGGCTCCTGGACCGCCCTGGTGACGGCCCCGCGCCAACCAGCGCTCCTCGAGCGGATCCGCGGGCTGGTAGGGCTCGAGGGCGGGCTCGAGCACCTCGGAGGTCAATCCGGGCCCGGCCTTGCGCAGCAGGTTGCCGAGCTCGCGGTCGGGGATGCGCAGCTCGAGGATCGAGCCCAGCTCTGCGTCGTGAGACTCGGAGAGCAGCACCCCAGCGCGCTTCAAGCCGGCCAGGCTGGCGCCCTCGGAGAAGGGCACCACCAGCCGCACCGTGACGCAGCGACGATCGAGGTGGCGGGCCACGATGGCGTCTAGCTCGTCCAAGCCCCTGCCGGTCAGGGCCGAAACCCACACGACCTCGCGTTCCGAGCTGACGACATACTGGGTCAGGGGCGAGCCCTCCGGCATCCGGTCGACCTTGTTGAGCACGAGCACCTCGGAGCGTCCCGGCCCCGAGTGGTCGGCAAGCACCTTGTCGACCACGGAAAGCTGCACCAGGGCATCTGGATGGGAGGCATCCACGATGTGCAGGAGCAGATCGACGCTGAGCGCCTCGTCGAGGGTCGCCTGGAACGACGCCACCAGGTGGTGGGGCAGGCGCTGCAGGAACCCGACCGTGTCGGAGAGCAACACCCGGCGGCCGTCCTTGAGCATCCAGCGGCGCGTGCGGGTGTCGAGGGTCGCGAAGAGCATGTCGGCCGCGAGCTCGTCCGAGCCCGTCAGCCGGTTCAGCAGGGTCGACTTGCCTGCGTTGGTATAGCCCACCAGCCCGACGGTGAACTCCTCGGTGCGCGTCTTGATTTGACGGCTGCGCTGCGCCTCGATCTCGCGCAGCTCGCGGCGCAGTTCCGCGATGCGGTTCTTGATCAGGCGTCGGTCCGTTTCCAGCTGGGTTTCGCCGGGGCCGCGCGTACCGATCGCCCCTTCGAGGCGCTCGAGGTGGGTCCACATGCGGCGCAGGCGCGGCATCAGGTATTCGGACTGCGCTAGCTCGACCTGCAGACGCGCCTGGCGCGTCTGGGCACGCCGGGCGAAGATGTCCATAATCAACTCGGAGCGATCCACGACCCGCACCCCCCAGGCCTTCTCGAGATTGCGCACCTGGGCGGGCGAGAGGTCGTTGTCGACGACCACCACGTCGGGGCGCCAGCGCTCGACCTCCTGGCGGATCTCGGACACCTTGCCGCGTCCGAGCAGCGTGGCCGGATCGATCAAGGCCTTCTTCTGCACGATCGGCTCACCGATCACATCGCTGCCCGCGGCGCGCACGAGTCCGGCAGCCTCGCTCAGGGGGCCCTCGGCCTCCTCGACCTGCTCGGGCGCGAGCAGACCGCAGAGCAAGGCGCGCTCGCGCGGACGCTGGGTGTCTTGGGGCAGACGGCTCACCGAAGCAGTGTAAGGAGGCACGGAGACAGTTCGCTCCGCCCCTGGCCGAGCTCGCCAGAGCGCACGGCGCCGGCCGGGAGCGCAAGGCGGCGGCGCAGACCCCCTTGGTCGGCCTCCCGATCGGCCGCTGGGGGCCGCGGGCGATTCCGACCTCATCCGAGACCCGTTGAAACCTGGAAGCCGACCTCCCCGCGGCGGACCGAGCAGCGCCCCGCCCGGAGACCCGCGCTAGCACTCGGGCGGCCCGGTCGCGCCTTTGGCTCGGGACCGTCGCGGGAGAGGAGCGCCCGGCGGAGCGGTTCAAGGGGCTGGCCACCCGCAGCCGGAGGCTCGCGGGCCGGGCGCCGCTGGTCGGAGGAAACCCCATGGATCCGATCCGGGCATCGGGGCGGCGCGGAGGCTCGCCTGCCCCAGCGCGGCTCCCGGCTCTGGCTCACCGAGATGCCGCCGCGCCCAGCCGCCGACAGCGAGTGCCTCGTATCGCGCGTCGGCAGGGTTCGGCGGCGCGATCAATCACCGGGCACCCGGGCCCGGGGGGAATCTGCGTACCGGAACCGCTTGCGAACCTCGAGCGGGAGGGGCCGGATCCGCTGTCCCGTCGCTCCGGGCCTGTGCATTCAGGCGCCTATCGGCGCGAGCTCCTTCGCAACCGTCGGGGGCTGCCCTGCTCCTCAGTCCTTCGGCTCCGCGCCGACAGGCGGGCGCGACAGCGTCAAGCCGCAGATGCGCCCGTCCTGGAGACGCGGCCTCACGACGCTGTGGGTAGCAAGGGTGTCCGGCTTGGGATGGTCGCTGCGGTGATGGACGCCGCGGCTTTCCTCCCGCATCAGGGCGCAGGTGATCGCCGTGCGGGCCACGGTCAGCATGTTGAGCAGCTCGTGGGTGGCGATCGCCGGGGCGGCCAGGCGTTCGACCGCCCGGGCCCACAGATCCACTTTCGCCAGGGCGTCGAGCATGGGCTCCCTGGCGCGCACGACGCCCATCTGTCGCCACATGAGCGACTTGAGCGAATAGGTGACGTCGTCGAGGTTGACGCGCAGCTCGGTTTCCGGAGCGGCGGCGGGAGAGGGCACTTTGGGGATCGCGGCGCGGCGCACCTCGCGCACCGCAGCCGCCGCTGCGGCACCGCAGCGCTGGCCCAGCACCAGGCCCTCCAGTAGGGAGTTGGACCCCATGCGATTGGCGCCGTGCAGGCCCGAACTCGCGCATTCACCGACAGCCCACAACCCGGGCACTTCGGTGGCTCCATCCCCATCGGTCTGAACGCCCCCGACCATGTAATGCAGGCCCGGACGGACGGGAATCGGCTGCTTGGCGATGTCGATGCCGAAGAAGCCGCAGGTGCGGCTGATGCTGGGGAACAGCCGGTGCGGATCTCCAGGCACGCTGGACAGGTCGAGATAGACGTTGGTGTCCTCGGTCTCAGCCATGCGCTGAGCCACAGCCCGGCTGACCACATCGCGAGGCGCCAGCTCGGCGTCGGGGTGGAAGCGGGGCATGAAGCGCTCGCCGAACTTGTCCCGCAGGACTCCCCCGTTGCCCCTGACGATCTCGCTGATCAGAACCCGCGCGGCGCCGGCGATGTAGAGGCAGGTCGGGTGGAATTGGAAGAACTCGAGGTCGCGCAGGGCGGCTCCGGCCCTCAGGGCGAGGGCCACCCCGTCGGCGGTCGCGATCACTGGGTTGGTCGTCTCGCGGTACAGCTGTCCGCCCCCACCGGTGGCCAGGATGACCTGGCTCGCGGTCATGCCGAATCGCTCGCCCGCGGCGTTGGCGCACAGGGCTCCGCAGACCCCGCCGCGATCGTCCCTCAGCAGGTCGACGACGAACAGCCGCGGGAAGGGGCTGATGCGCGCCTGGCTCTCGATACGGGCAACGAGCGTGCGCTGCACCTCCCGGCCCGTGGCATCCCCCCCCGCGTGCAGGACCCGGGCGTGGCTGTGCCCGCCCTCACGCGAGAGCGCCAGGCCTCCCCCCCCGGCGCGATCGAAGCCGGCACCCCAGCTCAGCAGCTGCTCCACAGCCGCAGGGCCGCCCTGCACCACCCGTTCGACCACCGGCTCCTCGCACAAACCGCACCCCACGGCGAGGGTGTCCTTCAGATGAGCGGAGAAGGAGTCCTCGGGTCCGAAAACCGCGGCGATGCCGCCCTGAGCGTAGAGGGTGTTGGACTCCTCGAGGTCGGCCTTGGCAACCAGGGCCACCTCGGCGCCGGCAGCGGCCGCGGCCAGGGCTGCCGAGGCACCCGCTACCCCCCCGCCGATGACCAGGACGTCGAAGCGGTACAGGGCCAGCCGACGCAGATCGACTCCGGCCAGGCGCGCGGGAAGGTCCAGGGAGAACTCGTGTTGAACCAATGGAGAGGGAAGCCGGTAAGCAGGCCGGCCCACAGGGTAATAGGACCCCGGCCGCCCCGGGCCCAGACCGGAGCTTCGGGACCCTGACACCTTCAGCGGCCCTGCCCCCGCTCGCGACACCGAAGGTTGCCAACCGCATGTCCAGGCAGCAAAGCGCAAGCCGATCGAGCCGCGCTGTCTCCGGGAGCGAAAGGCCTGGCCGAGGGCGGGTCGCCGTGGGTCGGTCCACCCTCCGTGCTGGGCACGCCGGCAGCGATCCCCAAGCTACCGGCCGCTCGAGGGCCTGCCAGCCCAGCCGCCTGCGGCTCGCCGGTTGACTGGAACCGAAGCGCGACGGCGCCCGGGGCGCGCTCTCCGCCCACCCCCGATCCACAGGGAACACTTCCGGGGGGGGGCGATGGGTACCCGGAGACTGTGATCCGTTGCTTGCCTGACCCCGGTTCGAGTGGGCCTGCTGCTGAAGCTGGCCGGTCAGGCAGGCTCATCCCCTGGCGTCGCGTCTGCCCCTGGCCTCTGCACCGGGATCGACCGCATTCAGGCTTCCGCGATTCGACGATTCCCTCCTGCCGCCCCCTCCCCCCCCGAGCTGCGCCGATGCCAGGGGGGCCCAAGGGCTTGCGCAGCGCTGGGCTCGGTCCCGGGGCGCAGCTCGGGTTGCTTCCCCCTCGGGCCGCCAGGGGCTCGTGGAAAACGGGCTCCGCGGACCCCGGGGGTGGATCTAGCGCGGGCCGCCTTCGTACCTACCAAGTGTGCTGGCCACTTGAAAGGCGCCTCGAGCCTTCGAAAGCTCGCGCCGGCCCCTGGACTGGGCAACGGCCTGCGGGGGCTTGCGGCAGGGCCTTGCGGGGACAGACTCCCGGCCGAACCCGGACCTCGACTCGGACCGGGGGGGTACCCGGGGACCCTGGGTCTGATTCTCCCTGGAGGGAAGGCAGGCAAGCCGGCGGATTCGGGTCTTGTTCGGGTCCTGGATTCCGATTAGGTTTGGGTTCTGTTCTCCTAACGGAGCACAGACCGATCGACGGGCGCAGCGTCCACGATCGTCTGCCGAACCAGGCTGCCCCTCCTGTCTCTCCCCCCGCCCCCAGAAGCACCGAAGGCCCCGCTGTGCTGGTCCAGGCCAATGCGACGACCGGCCCCCCCTGCGACACGGCAAGCCCCGCTCACGACGCTGCCAACGAAGCCGAGGTCCGGAAAGGGAACCAGCCAGTCGGGACCACACGAAGCCTCCACGAGTCTGGAAAGCCTCCGGACCTCGGCAGCGCGATCCCCCCTGCCACTACCGGCGACCCAGCTTCGAAGAGACCCGCTACGCCCACACCAGCAAGCCACGGGCCATCCCACCGGCTCGAAATGAGCCAGAGCCAGATCCCACCCAAGCCACCTCCTCCTCCCCGAAGCCCATGAGCACCATGACCCTCGCCTCCGTGCTGGAGGATGTGAAGTTCAGACGGGACCAGTCCCGACGCCGCTGGCACGAGCTAGACCGCAGGCTGCAGAACCTCCGGACCGGCGCACACCGGTCCCTGGAGGCATTGAGCGGCTTTTGCAACTCCAACCTGCGGCCTCCCACCGATGCCGCGTCCCCGGTGAATTCAGTGAGCAAAGGCGGCAAGCCCCAAGGAGCCGCTCCAGGACCGAACCGATCCCAACTCGCAGACCGCCTCGCGACCATGTCCGATCGAAGAGGATCGAATCCGCAGCGGCTGACCATGGGCGAGAGGAACCGGCCTTCGGCCTTGGTGGCCAGTCCGCTGACACGTCCCCACCGCGGGCACCTGGCCCCTGTCGGCATGTCCCTCGGGGTCCCGCCGGCGGAACCCCACAGCGATCCGGTCCGGGTGCGACCCGCGGCAGGAACCCTGGCCAACGCCTCGGGCCGGCCTCGCAGCCTGATTGCCGAGACGCTCTCCGAAGCGACCACCCTTCTGGCCTTCCTGCTATTTCTTGGCGGGGCACTGCTGATCTGACCGGCTGACGATGGAGTCGACCCCGGGAGCAGCCCTAGCGGCCACATCTGCCCGTCAGCATGCCCTGGGACACCCCCATGCGGCGCAGAGGCTGAAACGTCACGATTCCTAGGCCCACAGCAGTCGCTGCGCGCTGGCAGGACGATCGCTTCCCCCGGTGGCAGCACCACGGCGATCCATCGCCGCCCAGAACGAAACCCCGACCGACACTTCCTCCGTTGCTCGGCCCCGGATCGACGGCACGACACCGAAGTCCGGATGCGGGCGGTCGAACAACCATCGCCCTGCCACGCAGCACCCTCGAGCCCATCTTCCAGATCGCACCCGATGCAACAGCCTCCCCTGACCAAGCGCCAGCGCCAAATCCTCGACTATTACCGTCAGTTCGCTTCGGACCACGGGTTGAGCCCGACGCTGGAAGAGGTCGCGCGACACTTCGACCTCAACAAGGTCACGATCTTCGGCCATGTGGCCGAGCTCGAGCGCAAAGGCCTGATCCGCCGCTCTCAAAAGGGCATCAGTCGAGGCATCTTCCCGGTCGATGCCCCCGTCACAGAAGAGCGGCCCGCTGGGGTCTGGATCCGCGGCCGTATCGCAGCGGGCAGGCCGATCGAAGCATTGGAAGATCTCGAACTGTTCGACCTATCTCAGATGGTTCCGCCCGGAAGCGAGGTCTACGCCCTCCGGGTTCAGGGCGACTCCATGATCGAGGAGGGCATCCACGATGGCGACCTGGTCTTGGTCGAGGCGCGCAAGAACCCGCAGCCGCGAGACATCGTCGTCGCGGTCCTGCCCGAGGGCGACGCAACCCTGAAACGCTATGTGCCCCTCCCAGACGGCCGGGTCCGCTTGGAACCCGCCAACGCGAGCATGCAGCCGGTGATTCTTGATTCGATCGAGGTCCACGGCGTCCTCACCGGAGTGATCCGCCAGGTACGCCGCAGCTGACAGCTTTCGCTAATCGGTCTCGGGCATGAACGGCCCCACCGACATCGAGCACTGGTTCAACAACCGCTATCTGGGCGAGAGCAGTGGATTTGCGCAGTACGGCCACTGCCCTGCCGTTCAGCTGGCGATAGCCTCCTCCGGGCTGCCACGGTCCTGAAGCGGGTGGAACCGACCGACAGCGCCCCACGAGACGTTCAGGGCGCAAGGCACGAAGACGGGTACCGGCAAGCCGACCGTGTTGCACCCGAGGTGAGCAAGCAACCGGGCCGATCGTCTTTGGACACCATGCATCGGTCGCATGGAAAGCAGCCCGCCCGCAGGTCGTCAAGCTCCGTAGCGGCAAGGAAGAGCCCTTTCCCCTGGTGGTGGCTCACAACCAGCAAGCTCTTCTGAGTCCTGTGGAACGGTCTCAGGTCGGTCGCCGCAGCAAGCGGTGTCGCCGCTGGCGCAAGCGCGGCACTTCCTCCTGGCGCTTGCCATAAGAGAATTGCAGGTCACCTTCCAGACAGAGGCACCGCCAGTCCCTCGCCAACACCCACAGGGTCGGATTCGCAGGGGAGCGATGAACCAATTTGTCCGGGAAATGAAAGCGGGCCGCCCCGGAGGACGGCCCGCTAAGAGACCCCGGCGATACCTACTTTCGCGCTGATGCACTATCATCGGCAGCTCCTGCTTGACGACCGTGTTCGGAATGGGAACGGGTATTTCCAGGAGCTCATTGACACCGGGATTACGGTGGCACAGCCAGCAGGCTGTGCTGAGGGGGAGGTGAGTTGGAAACGGGAAACTTCGCAACCGATCCTGTTCGTTGCTCGCATAACGAGCAAGGAAAAGGATGGTCAAGCCGATCGTCCGATTAGTACCGGTAGGCTGAACGCTTTGCAGCGCTTACACCGCCGGCCTATCAACCTGGTAGTCTTCCAGGGGACTGGTAGGGATGACTAGTTTTGGAGAAGGCTTCGCGCTTAGATGCATTCAGCGCTTATCCGTTCCGACCATAGCTACCCAGCTGTACCACTAGCGTGATAACTGGCGCACCAGAGGGTCGTCCACCCCAATCCTCTCGTACTAGGGGCAAACCTCCGCAATCATCCTACACCCACGCCAGATAGGGACCGACCTGTCTCACGACGGTCTAAACCCAGCTCACGTGCCGCTTTAATTGGCGAACAGCCAAACCCTTGGGACCTCCTTCAGCCCCAGGATGCGACGAGCCGACATCGAGGTGCCAAACCGCATCGTCGATATGAACTCTTGGATGCGATCAGCCTGTTATCCCCGGAGTACCTTTTATCTGATGAGCGACGGCCCTTCCACTCGGAATCCGCCGGATCACTAGGACCTACTTTCGTATCTGCTTGAGCTATATCTCTCGCAGTCAGGCGCACTTATACCCTTACGCTCTACGCGCGATTGCTAACCGCGCTGAGTGCACCATCGTGCTCCTCCGTTACTCTTTTGGAGGAGACCGCCCCAGCCAAACTGCCCACCTGACACGGTCCATGGCCCGGATTCACGGTACCACGTTAGAGACCTATCATGCAGAGAGTGGTATTTCACCAACGACTCCACTGAGCCCAAGAGCCCAGCTTCACAGTCTCCCACCTATCCTACGCACTACATGACAAGACCCAATATCAGGCTACAGTTAAGGTTCACGGGGTCTTTCCGTCTTGACGCGGGAATGTGGCATCTTCACCACAGCTACAAGTTCGCCGAGCCTGCTGTTGAGACAGTGCTCCAATCGTTACGCCTTTCGTGCGGGTCGGAACTTACCCGACAAGGAACTTCGCTACCTTAGGACCGTCATAGTTACGGCCGCCATTCACCGGGGCTTCGATTCGGAGCTTCGCTTGCGCTAACCCCTCCTGTTAACCTACCGGCATTGGGCAGGCGTCAGTCTGTATACGGCGTCTTTTGGACTTAGCACAGACCTGTGTTTTTAGTAAACAGTCGTCAGAGCCATTTCTCTGCGGCCCCCCCAGGCTTCAATCGTGCTGACCTACACCTGAAAGGGCGCCCCTTATCCCGAAGTTACGGGGCTAATTTGCCGAGTTCCTTAACAGCAGTTCTCTCGAGCGCCTTAGGATTCTCACCTCACCCACCTGTGTCGGTTTTGGTACGGACGCCAACTCCACTCCCTAGAGGATTTTCTCGGCACTCGGTCCGGTGAATTCGTCTTTCGACTCTACATCACCTCCGGGTTTATGCGTGCGGATTTACCTACACGCCCCCCTCGGGCTTGTACGCACTAATCTGACAGTGCGATCACTTTTCCTCGCGCTTCCCCCCATCGGTCGAACGTGTGTCAGCGGTACAGGAATATTAACCTGTTGTCCATCGACTACGCCTTTCAGCCTCGTCTTAGGGTCCGACTAACCCTGGGCGGATTTACCGTGCCCAGGAAACCTTGGGTTTGCGGCGAGCAGGATTCTCACCTGCTTTATCGCTACTTATTCCGGCATAATCACTTCCTGAGCGTCCAGGTGTCGTTACCGTCACCCTTCACTCGCTCGGAACGCTCCCCTACCCATCGAGGATGGCACGCCATCTTCGATGCCGAGGCTTCGGTTAGATGCTTAGTCCCGCTAATTTTCGGCGCAGAGTCTCTCGACCAGTGAGCTATTACGCACTCTTTAAATGATGGCTGCTTCTAAGCCAACATCCTGGCTGTCTTAGAGACTCCACTTCCTTCTATACACTTAGCACCTATTGGGGACCTTAGCCGTCGGTCTGGGTTCTTGCCCTCTCGTCCACGAACCTTATCGCTCGTAGACTGACTCCCTGGATACGGATCGTAGTATTCGGAGTTTAGTTGGGAAGGGTATCCCGAAGGACCCCTGACCCATTCAGTAGCTCTACCCCTACGATCTATTACCAGAGGCTAGCCCGAAAGCTATTTCGGGGAGAACCAGCTATTTGCAAGTTTGATAAGCCTTTCACTCCTACCCACAAGTCATCGGAACAGTTTTCAACCTATACCCGTTCGGGCCTCCACGGACTGTTACATCCGCTTCACCCTGCTCATGGGTAGATCACTTGCTTTCGGGTCTACTCCGCCTGACTTGAATCGCGCTATTCACACTCGGTTTCCCTTCGGCTCCGGACCTGAGGCCCTTAACCTTGCCAGACAGAGTAACTCGCCGGATCATTATGCAAAAGGCACGCCGTCAGCCATTGCTCCGAGGAGCCATAGGCCTCCGACCGCTTGTAAGTACATGGTTTCAGGTACTATTTCACTCCCCTAATAGGGGTACTTTTCACCTTTCGCTCGCGCTACTATTACGCTATCGGTCGTTCGGTAGTATTTAGCCTTACGGGGTGGTCCCCGCGGATTCACACCAGGTTTCCCGTGTCCGGTGCTACTCGGGATCCCTACGGGAGATCATTCACTTTCGATTACGGGGCTGTCACCCTCTGCGGCCGGCTTTCCCACGCCGTTCTTCTAGTGAATGATTTTTTGACTCCCTCGAGCTAGTGCATCGCTCAGTAGGTCCCACGACACCGACATAGCAACGCTGCACGCTTGACACTATGTCGGTTTAGGCTCTTCCCCGTTCGCTCGCCGCTACTAGGAGAATCGAGTTTTCTTTCTCTTCCTGCAGTTACTTAGATGTTTCAGTTTTCTGCGTTACCACCGCTTTCGCGGCCTCGAGGGATGAACCTCGAGCGGTTTCCCGATCTGGGACATCTCCGGATCACAGCCTGCTTAACGGCTCCCCGAAGCTTATCGCAGTTAAGCCACGTCCTTCTTGGGCTCCGAACGCCTAGGCATCCACCATGTACCCTTTGTAGCTTGACCTAAGTCCTTTCGAACTGGTTGCTTGTTGCCACATTTCCAACTCACCTTGTTTTCAAAGAGCCCGAAGGAGGCGGAGCCTTCTTCGGTGATCATGCCTGCTACCTGGTCGGTTGAGCCGAACGAGGGGGGGTCTGGAGGCGAAGGGACTCGAACCCATGACCCCCTGGTTGCAAACCAGGTGCTCTACCAGCTGAGCTACGCCCCCTTGTACGGAGCGAGTCGACCCAGCTCTCGAGGTCCTATGTCGCGGTGGCCCTATCCCTGGCGGGCCCGAAGCTCTAGGCTCCGGGTGCCACCACACTGCCCAAGGCAGAGCCCAGGGGTCCAGGTGGTGGGCCTGATTGGATTTGAACCAACGACCTCCCGCTTATCAGGCGGACGCTCTAACCAACTGAGCTACAGGCCCCGGACCTGGAGAGCGCCCGGGGCGCACATGCAGGGATCTGGAGTCTGGCGCCGCCTGGGAGGTGCAGCGAACCAGAGGACCTGGTTGCAGGCTGATGTAAGAAAGGGTGGCCCAAGAATCCAAGCAAGCATTCCTATGCTCGCGCTGATCCAGCGGCGATGCCGCCCTCTGCGCGACCTTAGAAGGAGTGCAGAGCGCCATACCGAGGCATGGCGGGTCAGGTCTAGCTATCCGCTAGAAAGGAGGTGATCCAGCCGCAGGTTCCCCTACGGCTACCTTGTTACGACTTAGTCCCAATCACGGAGCTTGCTTTCGGCACCGTCCTCCCGAAGGTTGGACATAGCGACTTCGAGCGCTCTCCGCTCTCGTGGCTTGACGGGCAGTGTGTACAAGGCTCAGGAACATATTCACCGCGTCATGGCTGATACGCGATTACTAGCGATTCCGGCTTCATGCAGGCGAATTGCAGCCTGCAATCCGAACTGGGGTCTGCTTTCTGAGATTGCCTTCACCTCGCGGCTTTGGAACCCTTTGTACAGACCATTGTAGCACGTGTGTAGCCCTGGCCATAAGGGCCATGATGACTTGACGTCGTCCCCACCTTCCTCCGCCTTAACAGCGGCAGTCTCGCTAGAGTCCCCGGCTTAACCCGCTGGTAACTAGCAATAAGGGTTGCGCTCGTTACGGGACTTAACCCAACATCTCACGACACGAGCTGACGACAGCCATGCAACACCTGTTCACGTTCCCGTCCCCGAAGGGACCGTTACCCCACTTTCATGGGGCTAATCCGTGTATGTCAAGGCCAGGTAAGGTTCTTCGCGTTGCTTCGAATTAAACCACATGCTCCACCGCTTGTGTGAGCCCCCGTCAATTCCTTTGAGTTTTACCCTTGCGAGCGTACTCCCCAGGCGGGGCACTTAACACATTAGCTACGGCAAAGAAGACCATAGGTGTCCCCTTTACCTAGTGCCCATAGTTTACGGCTAGGACTACCGGGGTATCTAATCCCGTTTGCTACCCTAGCTTTCGCACCTCAGCGTCAGATACGGTCCAGTGAGCCGCTTTCGCCACCGGTGTTCCTCCAGATATCTATGCATTTCACCGCTCCACCTGGAGTTCCACTCACCCCAACCGTCCTCGAGTCACCCAGTATCGGGTGCAGTTCCTGAGTTGAGCTCAGGGATTTCACATCCGACTTAGGCGACCGCCTACGTGCGCTTTATGCCCAGTGATTCCGAGCAACGTTTGCACCCTCTGTCTTACCGCGGCTGCTGGCACAGAGTTAGCCGGTGCTTCCTCTCGCTTTAGTCAGGTTTCCTATAGCGTGACAGCAGTTTACGACCCAAGGGCCTTCATCCTGCACGCGGTGTCGCTCCGTCAGGCTTTCGCCCATTGCGGAAGATTCTCGACTGCAGCCTCCCGTAGGAGTCTGGGCAGTGTCTCAGTCCCAGTGTG
>JBILNK010000303.1:0-3166 GCA_044375105.1 Planctomycetota bacterium | reverse complement strand
GGTGGGGGCGAAGAGGTCGGGGTCGCCGTCGCCGTCGAGGTCTTGGGCGCTGAGGGCGGCGCTGGAGGGGGCTGGGGTGGGGGGGCCGAGGGGTGGGCCGGAGAGTTCGAAGCGGCCGGGGTTGGTTTGGAGGAAGCGCCAGAGGCGTGCGCCTTGTTGGGCGATCAGGTCGGGGCGCGAGTCGGCGTCGAGGTCGGCGCTGGCGAGGGCCGAGAGGGGGCCGGTTTGGCCGGCGGGCAGGGGCAGGTCGATGGGGGCGTCGAAGTTGCCGGCGGGGTTTTGGCGGAAGAGGCGCAGGCCGGCGCCGGCGGGGGCCTCGGTCAGGAGGTCGAGGCGGCCGTCGCCGGAGAGCTCGGCGATCAGGAGCAGGCGGGCGCCGGGGGCCGGCAGGTCGGTCGAGACGGCGGATTCGAACTGGCCGCCGGGCAGGCCGCGCCAGAGGCGCAGGCTGCCGTTGCCGAAGTCGGCGATGGCGAGGTCCAGGTCGCCGTCTCGGTCGATGTCGGCGGCCTGGACCTGGCGCGGGTCGGCGCTCTGGCCGAGGTCGAGCTCGATCAACAGGCTCGGGTCGAGGCCGGCGCTGCCGCCCGGCAGGAGCAGCAGCGAGCGGCGCGCGCTGGACACACAGGCCAGGTCGGCGAAGCCGTCGCGGTTCCAGTCGAGCACCGCGAGGCCCAGGCCCGCGGCGTCGGCGAAGTCGAAGCGCGGATCGCTGAGCAGGCTTTGGCCGCCGGACAAGAAGCTGCCGCTCGGACCCTGGCGCCAGAGGGCCAGGCTGGCGCCGCCGGCGGCGGCCAGGTCCGGATCGCCGTCGCCGTCGAAGTCGCCGGCGGCCACCTGGCGGCAGACCAGGGCCGGGTTGCTGGCCGGCAGGCTCACGGCCTGCCAGCCGCCGGGTTCGAGCTGGCGCAGCAAGCGCGGCGCCGGCCCGTCGCTGGAGAGCAGCCAATCGAGGGCTCCGTCCCGGTCGACGTCCAGGGCCGCCGCGCTCAGCGGCGCGCTGCCGGCCAGGTTGCTGGCGAGGGGCGTTTCGGCTGCGAAGCGCCCGGCCAGCACGGGCGCAACGCGCTCGAAGCCGCCGCCGATCGCCAGGCCGAGCTCGAGCGCGCCGTCGCGATCGAGGTCCGCCAGCAGCGCCGCGCCGCTGTCCTGATCCGCGCCGGAGAGCGGCGAACCGGAGCCCAGCGCCAGGGGGGCCGGCAACAGGCCCGGCGGCAACGATCCGGGCGGCGCAGAACCGCTCGCCCCGGCGCCGCTCTCGAACAGCAGCGCGCGCTCCGCGCCGCGCCCGGCCAGCAGCAGATCGCCGCGCCCGTCCCGATCGAGATCGCCGGCGGCCAGGGGCCCGGCGCTGAAGCCGCTCGGCAGGAGCGCCTCGCTGGCCGAAGCCACGAAACCGAGCGCCCCTTCGGCTTCGAAACCGAGCAGCAGCGCCGCGCCGCCGTGGGTGTAGAGCTCGAGGGCGCCGTCGCGATCGAGATCCGCGGGCAGGAGCCGCCGCGCCAGGGGCCCGATGGCCGGCGTCAGCGCCTGCGCCGCGCCGAAGCTGCCCGCGGGTCCCTGGATCTGCCGGCGCAGGCCGCTGCCGCCGCTCGGATTGCCGAGCAGCGCATCGAGCCGCCCGTCGCCGTCGAGGTCGAAGGCGCGGCTCGGGCCCGCGCCGACCTCCAGCGCCACGGCGGGCGCGAAGGCGCCGCCGCCGAGATTGCGCCACAGGCTGCCGGCAGCCGCGTCGCTGAGCAGCAGGTCCGGGCGGCCGTCCCGGTCGAAGTCGCCGGCTTCGAGCCCGAAGGCCTCCGGCGTCGCGCCGCCGCCGCCGAGGCGCAGGGGCGCCGTGGCGCTGAAGTCGAAGGCCGCGCCCTGCCACCAGATCGCCAGATCGCCGCTGCCGCGGTTGGCGAGCGCCAGGTCCAGGTCGCCGTCGCCGTCGAAGTCGAAGAGCTCGAGGGCCCGCGGGTCGTCCGCGGCGTCCACGAAACCGCTGCGTTCGATGAATTCGCCGCGCCCTAGGTTCTCGAACAGGGCCACCCGCGCCGGGCCCTCCGCGCGCAGGCCCGCCAGGTCCAGGTCGCCGTCGCCGTCCAGGTCGCCGGCCGCCAGGGCGCGGGCCTGGGCCCCGCCGGCGGGCGCGCCGATCGCCGCGCTCGACCCATCGAAGGGGCGGCGCGGCACGATCGGCAGCGCGGTCTCGGCGCCGCTGCCACGGTCGTTGTCGTAGGGCAACGCGCGCAGGAACGCGCCCGCGCCGGGGCCGAGCTCCGCGAAGGCCTGGGCGCTGTCCCACACGAACCGCCCGCGGCGCGCGCCGCCCGCGCCGTCGAAGCGCGGCCCCTCGGCGAACACCAGCCGCCAGCGATCGCCGGGCTCGTGTTGGCTCGGGCCGTCGAGGCGCACGCGCTCGCGCCCGGCCTCGAACTCGAGGATCGTGCGCCGCTCGCGCAGGCCACCGGCGCTCCAGATCGCATCCGCGCCGGGCAGGGCCAGCAGCAGCGCCGTGGGCCCGGATTCCGGAGCCGCCGCGAGGGCGCGCACGGCGGCGCCGGCGCTGCCGAGCAGCTCCGCCGTTCCGCCGGAGAGCGGCAGTTCAAAGAGCTGCCGGTCGTCGCGGGCGATCAGCCACAGGCGGCGCCCCTCGGCGTCGATGGCCAGGGCGCTGGGCGCATCCAGCGCGGCGCCCAGCGCGTCCCGCGCCGGCAGCGCGACCCGTGTGCGGCGCTCGAGGTCCACGCGCCAGAGCTGTCCGCTGCCCGCGCCGCCGCCGGGCGCGCCCTGGCGCTCGGCCAGCAGCGCCTCCGCGGGCCGCCAGGGATCGAGGGCCAGGCCGGCGGGCTGCTGCAGACCGCCCAGCAGCAGCACGGCGGGCTCGGCCGCGCCGCGGCGGATTTCGATCAGCATCGAGCCGACCGTCAGGTAGCCGCGCTGTGGGCCGGCGACCGCCAGGGCTTGGATCGCGCCCGGGTCGAGGCCGGGCGGCCGCAGGGCCACGGTTTCGAGCCCGGCCGCAGGATCGAAGCGCGCCACGCGCCATTCGCCGGCGACGTCGCTGGCGATCCACAGGGCGGCGCTGCCGGGCTCGCGCGCCAGGGCCGCGGGCGCGCCGGGCCCGCTGGCCAGGGCCGTTGCGGCGCCGCTCGCCAGGGCCCGCCGCGAAAGGCTCCAGCCGCCG
>JBILNK010000015.1:0-39021 GCA_044375105.1 Planctomycetota bacterium | reverse complement strand
CCCAGCGGCCGGCGGCCGGCGATGCACAGCGCCCCGCCGCGGGTGGCGATGCCCAGCGGCCAGCTCAAGGCGGCGGGCGCCCGGCCCAAGGCAACGGCCGTCCCTGAGGACGGCCCGCGACTCCTCGCCCAACCGGGCCGACGCTCTTGTCCCCTGGTCCCGCCCCCCCGCCCCCCCTCAACCCACTCCCACGATGCGTTCCCAGCTCCTCACGCTGATCTTCTCCTCGGCGCTGATCGCCGGCTGCACCAAGCAGGAATCGTCCCAACCGTCCGGCTCCGCCGCCGGGCCCGCGGCCGGCGCCCCCGAAGCCCCCGCCATCCCGACCCCGGAGGAAGCCGCCGCCGAAGCGGCCAAGACCATCGATCAATCGAACGCGGATCAGGAGTTCGACAAGCTCCTCAAGGAGATCGAAGGCGGCTGATCAAGGGGGTGAGCGGCACAGGCCGGCTCCCCTGGGCTGCGAGCCGGGGGCGGCGCGACCCGATCGCGCCGCCTGCACCGGGAGCCCGCCGGCCGTGGTCGGGCAGCCCAAGGGCCTGCCCGGACGTTTTTCGCCTCGCGGGGTCCCGCTCCGGGCCCCAGAGGTCGCCGGAGGGCCCGCTCAGCGCCCGTGGCCTTGGGCCCAGCGCATGAGCTCGTCCACCTGGCGGTGGAAATCGTCGCTGGAGGCGCCGATGGGAGCCTTGAAGTAGGGCGCCAGTTCGCGCAGGTGCCCGCCGCGGCGGTCCCGCAGGGCGCGCTCGGCGAAGCGCACCAGATCGATCACCAGCGGCGCCGCGAGCGCGGAATCCGAGCCGGTCCAGGTGAATTGGAGGCTCATGCGCGCCCCGAGGAAACCCTCGAAGTGGACGTAGTCCATGGCGGTCTTCCAATCGCCCAGGGAGGGCACGAAATCGATGCCGACGCGGCTGGTGAGCTCGGGAGCGTTGAGCAGGCGCCGCAGCACCTCGTCCTTGTTGCGCAGTTTGGCGCGCTTGTGCTCGGGATCCTCGAGCACCGCCCCGTCGCGGTTGCCGAGCATGTTGTATCCGGCCCAGGAGAGGACCCGCAGCCGGCGGTGCGCGAACATGGGCGCCAGCGCGGTCTTGACCAGCGTCTCGCCGGTCTTGCCATCGTTGCCGCAATGGGGCACGCGGCGCTCCACGGCGAAGGCCTCCAGGGCCGGCGGAGTGGCTCCGGTCGAGGGGGTGAAGTTGACGAAGGCGGCGCCCGCCTGGATGGCGGCATAGGCGTAGAGCAGCGAGGCCGGCTGGGGCTCGCCGCGGTCCAAGGCCGCCTCGAGGGCGGCCCGGCTGGCCCAGCTGGGCGAGGGCTCGATCCAGCGCTCGCTGCTGGCCAGATTGACCACCACCAACCGCTCCAGGGACTCCCGGCAGCGAAAGGCCTCCAGGCAAGCGACCACGTGGGCGATGCGCTGACGGGGCGATGCGTCCAGCAGGGCCAGCGTGCCGGGTTCGAAGGCATCCAGGGAGAGCCCCCCGCTGTCGCGATCCGCCGGGTCCAGCAAGCCGGGGCTGAGCCCGCGGTCATAGCGCTCGACCGAGGCTTGGCAGCGCTGGGCCAGATCGGGCGGCAGGATGTGCTGGCGTTCGAGCTCGCGCCGGGTGTGCTCGATGCTGCCGCTGCGGACCTCACAGCCCGACAGGGCGAAGGCGCCGGGCGCCAGCAGGCCCAGATGCGCGAAACAAGGGTCGACGCTCAGCATGCCGACCGGTTCGACCCAGCCCTGCTCGAGGCCCAGCAGACCGTGGACCACGCAGGTCGAGATCGCCCCGCGGCCGCCGATCAGCCACAAGCCGGCGCGGGGGGAAGCGGAGCCGAAGGCAGAAGTCATGGAAGGTTGCTGGACGGCGCCCGCCGCGTCCCGGTGCCCCGAGGGGTCCCGTTCCGCCAGCGCCTGAGCGGTGCGGTTTCGTCCGGTCCGAGGCCAGAGCTTGCGATTCGCGGACGGACGTTGCCTGGCTGGCCGCCCCCGGGGGGCGAGGATGCTCCCTTCCCGCCGGCCACCTCGCAACTCAAAAGGCGCCCGGGCGCGCTTGGAGCTCCACCCAGGCCGCGACCACCGGGGCCTCTGAGGCCCCGATCACCGGTCCCGCCGTCGCGGACGCCGGCCCGCCGGGCGACGGGCTGGCCCCGGCAGCCGGGGACTCGCGAGCGGAGGTCCCCCGGCCCGGCGCGGTGTCGTCATCGCCCTCCGGATCCGATGGCGACGGCGCGGCGACGCCCCCCTGGGCCAGCGCCCCTGCCGTGGGACCTGCAGCGGCTACCCCGGCCGGATCCGCTGCCACGCCCCCCGAGGCTTGCGGCTCGCCGCTCGATTCCGCCGGGCCCGAGCCAGGGCCAACGGCATCCGCAGGCCCCGCCTCCCGGGGCCGTTGGCCGCCGTCTCCCGGCCGCCCGGGGGACCCGGCCCCGGGGCGGCTTCGGGGGCCCACCCCGCCTGCCACCAGAAGCCGGGCCGCGTCCAGCCGCGCGCGGGCCTCGGCGATGGCGCCGGCCGCCTGACCGACGGCGAACCGGCTGGCCTCCAGCTCGGTCAGGCGCGCCTCCGCCTCCTCGATCCGCGCGGCCAGCTCGGCCCGGGAGCGGGGCTCCTTGGCCCTCAGCGCGGCGCCCTGGAAGGCAGACTGGGCGCGGGAAACGGCGACCCGCGCCAGATCCGCCTGCGCTCCGCGCGCCGCGGGGCTGGTCTGGTCTGCGTTGCGCAGGGCCTCGGCGGCGGCCAGGGAGCTGGCCTCTTCGAGCCGTGCTGCGCCGCCCGCGAGCAGCTCCGGCAAGCCGGCGGGAGCGCGGTCGCGGGGACCCAGGGCCTCGAGCAGCAGCGCGCTGGAGAGCAGCAGAGGCAGCAGGCCGAGCCAGGCCGGCGGGGACAGGGCGCGCCAGCGCTGCGCTCCTGGGGAGCGCGCCAACAGGCGCCGGCAGAGGGCCGGGAGCAGCGGATGGTCCGGGCGGCTGACGTACAGCTCGAAAGCGGTGCGCAGCTCGCCGCCATGGCCCTCGGCCCGGTCCAGGGCATCGGCCAGCCCCAAAGCGTCCAGGCGGCTCTCGACCCAGAAGGCCGCGGCGCAGACCAGGCCGCACATCAGGCACAAGGCCAAGGGCCAGGGGCCCTGCCCTGCGGCGAACTCGAAGGCTCCGTCGCGATCGGGCCAAAGGGCCAGGCCGCTGGCCAGCAGGGCGGCCGCGCTGGCGGCCGCCGCGGCCAGCCCCAGCAGCAGGGCGAAGGCGGCGTGGGCCTGCCGGCGTGCGCGCGCGGCGCGCGCCAGCTTGGCTGCGAGCGCCGGAACCCAGGTTGCGCCCGAGTCGCGCAACGGCCCAACCACCGAGCGGGGCATCAGGGCTCCTCGGCCGGAAATAGCGACTCGGGGAAGTGCGGCGACAAGGCGGCCGGCGGGCTTTGCAGCGGCCGGCGCGAGAGCAGGAACAGGACCGGCTGGTCGCTTTCCGGCAGCAGCCAGGGATTGGCGAACCAAGCCTCCTCGTCCTCGGCCTCGCGGACGGCGGAGGTCAGCAGGGTGTGGCCGGCGGAGAAGAACACGAGGTTGATCAGGTTCTGCTCGAGGTCCGCGGCGAAGGCCGGCTGGGCCCCGGGTTTGGGCTCGATCCAGCGCGAACCCAGGTAGACGAAGCGGTGGCGGCGCATGGCGCGTTCCTGGCGCACGTTGGCGAGCAGGTCCTCGACGCGAAAGAAGTAGACCTCGCCCTCGGCGCGCCAACCGGCATACAGGAACAGCCCATCCCCGCTCGGCAATTCGATGCGGTAGCGCGGTCGCCGCGGCAATCCATCCGGGGCCAGGGCCGGATCCCCCGCAGCCTCCTGTCCCGGCTCGGGCGCCGGCGGCCGTGCGGCCGGCTCGGGGGCCGCGCCGCCGGTTCCGGGCCCGCCCTGCCCATCGTTGGCGCTGGCCTGGGAGTCGTCCGCGTTGGGCGGCAGCTCGACCCAGCGGGCGTTCTGGCCCGCCTCGGTGCCGAGCAGCAGCAGCGCGGCATTGAGCGCGCTGGGCTGGACCTCGGTGCCGAACAGGGACTCGTGTCCCTGCCCGCGCGGACCGACCAACACGTACTCGAGCGGTTGGTAGCGGGACAGCACGCGGGCGTCCAAAGCGACCCAACCCTGCTCGAGGTCGATGCGCAGGCCCTGCTCGCGAAAGCCCTCGAAGACCGCCTGGCGGGCCGCCTGTGGGTCGGCTGGAGCGCCGGGGTCCTGCGTGGCTGAGGCGCCGGCGGCCCGGTTGGCCGCCGGGGCCGCAGGCCTTGCCCCCGGCGTTGCCTGCCCGCCCTGGGGCTCCTGCGAGGCGAGGGCCGCTGCTCCGGGAACGGGTGTTCCGCCGGCATCGAGCGCGCGCGGGCCGTGCGTTGCACGGAGGGCTGCCACCGCCCCCGTCGAGAGGCCGCTGACCAGCAGCGCGGCCGCGAGCAAGGGCCAGGGCGAGCGCCGCGTGCCGGCGGTCCGCGCTCGCCGCTCGGGCTCGAGGACGCGGGTCACAAACTCTCGCGACGCGCCGGAGTCCGCGGGCCGAGCCGCGCGCGCTTCGGGGTCGGGATCGGGAGTGTGGGTCATGGCAGCAGGGGGGCCTCGAACCGATGAATAGACGCAGCGACCGCCGGGCGGTTACCGCCGATCCGGATTTCTGGCGGCCGAAGGCCCGGGTGCGACCGCTTGCGAGGCGTCTTCGGCTGCGGCGCAGCCCCGGCGCGAGGCGCCGGCTTCCATGGCCACCCGGCTCGCCTAGCGCGAGCCCGCCGCCGGCAGCAGGCCCGCTGGATCGATGCCGATCTGCTCGAGGTGCTGGCGCACCAGGCGGGCCACGCCCTCGGCGTAGCGACGGATCTCGAATTGGGCGTCGGGCTCGAGCCGCTGCTCGAGGAAGTGGATCACGCCCTGCAGCGAGACGGTCCAATAGGCCTGCGTGTAGACGTTCTGGGGCAGGAACATGCGCGCGATCTCCTTGGCCACGCCGCGCTCCAGGCGCTGGCGATAGAGCGCGAAGGCCTGCTCGCATTCGGCCAGCATGCGCTGGCGCTCGCCGGCGTGGTCGAAATCGGCCGGCAACTCGACCGAGGCCTGCTTGTTGCCGTGGGGCGGGTTGGCGCGCATGCGCCCCGGCACATAGAACTCGGGCTCCCAGGTCACGTAGCGGCCGGAGATCTCGTTCCAGCTACAGCCCTTGTCGGTGTCGAACAGGACATCGAAAGCCGCTGCCGAGCAGGACTCGCCGTTCAGTTCGTATTCGCGCCAGCCGCTGCCGACCTGGTACTTGAAGGCCTGACGGAAAACGAACAGCGGCGCTTTCCAGTGGAAGGTGAAAAACGAGTGCCGGAAGGGCGAGGTGTGGCCGTGCTCCCACAGGAAACGGGCCAGCTTGCCGTCGGCTGCGTCGAAGCTGTGTTTTTGTTTCGAGTAGGAGATGCGGGCGGCGTTGACCACCTTGAGCGCCGGATCCTGCTGCATCGCGTCCACCAGCGCGACGAAACCGATCTCGTCGTCGAGCACGAATTGGCTGCCAGCGGGGGCGTCGAGGCCTTGGGTGCGCGTCATGGAGTGCCTGCGGGAATGCCTGCGGGAAGCGATCCGCGCCCGAGGATACCGCGCTCGGCCGGCGGGTCGCCGGCTCAGGGCGCCGAACGGCACAGCTCGAGCAAGCGCTGGGAGGCGCGGCCGGGTCGCTGGGCCTCGAAACGCTGGGCCAGGTCGACCAGCTCGCGATCGGGACCTCCCTGGGCCCCGAGGCCCGCGGCCAGCGCCAGCACCAGGCAGACCTGGGCCAGATCCGGGTCCCCCGCCTGGGCGGCCGCGGCGCCGAGCACCTCGCTGGGCAAGCCGGCGAGGCGCGCCGAGAGCGCATGGCCGCCTGGCTGCGGCGCAGCGGAGAGGGCCGCCAGCGCGCGCAGCAGCGCTTCGTAGCGCACGGGCGCCGGCAGCGGCCAATCGATGGGTCGCTCGAACTCGTCCCGGGCGCGCTCGGCAGCCCGCTCGAGCAGCGGCTCGAGCACATCGCCGGGCAGCAGCCCGCGCGCCACCGCGGCCAGCTCGATCTCGAGGCGCAGCTCGGCCAGGGCCTCGGCCGCGGCCCCGGGCGGCGCGGGCGCCGGCGCAGGCCAGGCTTCGCGCCAGGAGAGCAGCAGCGGCCACTGGTCGCCGCGGGCGAGCGCGCTCCAAAGGGCCTCGCGCCGCACCGACAGGTCCGGATCCTGGCCCAGAGCCGCGAGCAGCCCGGCGGCGCGCTCCGCCGTGGCGCCGCGCAGGGCCCGCGCCAGCGCCGAGCGCCGTGCGGGGGCCGGGCTGCGCAGCGCGCGCCCAAGCGCCTGGGCCGCCTCCGGCTCGGGAGCCGCCGCGAGCGCGGCCAGCGCCGCTTCGGCGCGCCCCGGCGGCAGGCCATCGGCGAACGCCGCGAGGCGCTCGATGGCGGCTTGGCGCACGGCGAATTCGCGCGCGCCGGCGCGCTCGAGCAGCAAAATCCACAGCTCGCGCTCGCTGCGCGGCTCGCGCGGCGCGCTGCTCGAAAGCCACAGCAGCACCTTCGACCGGCCCACTGCGTCGGCCAACAGCCCGCGCGCCAGGCTGGCCAGCAGCGGCCCGCCCTGCGGCGCCAGCTCGCTGAACAGGGCCTCCCGGCGCGCGCGCGCCGCCGGCGGATCGAGGGCTTCGAGCGCCGAGAACAGGGCCCCCAGAGCCGGATCGGCCACGGGCTGGCGCCGGCTCTCGTCGATCCAGCCCGCCAGGGCCCTCGCCGCCGCTTCGCCGCCGCAGGCGGAGAGCCGCGGGGCCAGCTCCGCGCGGCGCGTGGGGTCGCTGGCGCCGGCCCGCAGCCAGCGCTCGGCGAAGTCCGGCCAGGCGCGCCCGGGCGGCAGCTCGCGCTCGAAGCGCAGGGCCCGCTCTGGCTCGATCCGCGCGCACAGCGCCGAAAGCTCGGGCGCGCGCTGCGGCGCGCGGCGCGCCAGGAGCGCGAAAGCGACGCGGGCCGTCTCGAGCGGCGCCCGTTCGGCCAACTCCAGCAGAAAGGCCTCCGGCAGCGGATCGGCGGCCGCCTCCAGACATTCGACCAGCGGGTCCGCGGAGCCTTCCAGCCGCTCGAAGGCCCCGCGGGCCTCGGCATCGCTCCAGCGCAGGGAGGCGAAACGAGCGCGCTCCAAGAAGGCCAGGAACTCCGGGCCTCGAAGCTCGAGTCCGGCCGCCGCCGCCTCTGGCCCGAGGGCCGCCAGCGCGTCGTCCAGGGCGCCGCGATCGGCCGCCGCGGCCGCCGACGCCAGCAGCTCCCGCCCGAGCTGCGGGCCCGCCCGGTGCGCCCAGCGCGAGAGCAGGGCGCCCAGCCGCGACGAACGCCCGAGCGCCGCCGGCCATGCGCGCGCCAGGGCCCGCGCCTCCTCGCCGCCGAGGCCTTGCGGCGCGCACAGCAGCGCCGGCGCCAGGCGCACCCACTCGGGAGCGCTCGCCTGCCGCAGGGCGCTCTCCAGCGCCGCCGCCGCGCGCGGGTCCTCCAGGCGCTCGAGGGCCTCGAACCCGGCCAGCAGCTCGTCGAGTCCTGCGTCGGGATCCGCGCTTGCCGCGCCAGTCGCTTCGACCCAGCGCTGCGCCGCCTCTGCATCCAGGGACGCCCAGGAGAGCAGCGCACGCTGTGCCAGCAGCCTCACGCGGGGCTCGAGATCCCCCGCCAGCCGCGACGCCGCCCCCGGGCTCGGCGCGAACTCCGGTCCAGCCAGCGCCGCGGCGGCGCAGCGGGCCTCGACCAGGGGCTCGGCCGCGGCGGCGATCCCTTCGGCCTCCTCCAGCGCCGCGCCGGCCGCCCAGCTCGCGCGCCAGGCCGCGGCGCGCACGGAGGGGTGCCCGTCCCTGCGCCCCGCGCGCAGGCCGGTGTGCAGATCGAGCTCCCCGATCGCATCCGCCGCGGGCGCTCCCCCCGCGGGCCCGTGGATCCAGAGCCGCCGCGCCAGGGCCTCGAATCCGAAGGCGCGCTCGCGCCAGTCGGCGGCACCCGTCGCCGCGCGCAGGACCGCTGCGGCGCTCGGTTCCCCCAGCACGGCCAAACACAACGCGACCTCGCGCTGCCAGGGGCTCGCCTGCGCACCGGGCACGCTGCCCAGGCCGGCCTCAGGTCCAGCCTCGGCGCCGTCCCCCGCTGCGGCGCCCGGATCGCCGTCGGCGCCGACCGGGGAGGCCCGCGGGGCCGACGCGATGGCCTGCGGCGCGGCCAGCCCCGCGGGCTCGAGGATCGCAGCCATCCAGACGAGCAGCGCCAGCCGCGCGAGCGAGTTCTTCACGGCATCGGCGCGGCGAGCTCGCGCTGGGCTGCCGGCAGGGCCTCGATCAGATCCGAGGCCAGGGTGCCGCGCTCCCCGAAGCGCGCCGCGCAGGCATCGCCGGCACGCCCGTGGACCCAAACCGCCGCGCAGGCCGCAGCGAACCCATCGAAAGCGGGCCCCAGGGCGCACAGATAGGCCGAGAGCAGCCCGGCCAGGACGTCGCCGCTGCCCGCGGTCGACAGGGCCGGGCCGCCGGTCGGATTGCGCGCTTGGCGCTGGCCGTCATCGACGAGCGTGCCGGCGCCTTTCAGCACGACGACCGCGCCGCTGCGCCGCGCCAGCTCGCGGGCCGAGGCAACGCGCTCGGCCTCCAAAGCGCCGATCTCGGCCCCGAGCAAGCGCGCCGCTTCGCCCGGGTGCGGGGTCAGCAGCAGGGTTCCGCGCGGCCGCGCCAGCTCCTCTGGCCGACCGGCGAAAGCGTTCAGCGCATCCGCGTCGAGCAGCAGCGGCCCGGCGAACCCCTCGGCCGCGGCGCGCACCAGGCGCCGCAGGGCGCTCGCATCGGAGAGGCCGAGACCGGGGCCGATCAGCAACGCGTGCTCGTCCCGAGCGGCGAACCAGGCGGCGTCCAGGTCCCCCTGGGTCACCACGCGCACCGCCTCGGGCAGCGCCAGGGGCAGCAGCAGCCGAAACAGGTCCTCGCGGTCGACCAACCGCACCAATCCGGCGCCGCCGCGCATGGCCGCGCGCGCCGCCAGCAAGGCCGCCCCGGGCATGGCCGCAGAGCCGGCCAGCATCAGCACGCGCCCCGAGCTGCCCTTGTGGCCGTCCCGGGACCGGGCCGGCGGCGGAACCGGTCGCGGGCTCACCGACCGGCCGCCTCGGGGGTCAAGGACAGGCGCCCGATCTCGAGGCCCGCCCAGTTGGTCAGCGGGCCCGCGCGCCAGGCCGCGAGGGCCTCGAGCTCGGCGCGGCTCAGCAGCTCGAAGCGCTCGAGCAGTCCGATCACCAGCGCGTGCAGCCCGCGCTTTTGTCCATCGTCGAGCTTGACCGCCAGCCCGAGGCCGCCGCCCACGACGCCGATCACGTACATGCCCTCGGCGCCGACCTTGCCGAACAGCCGCCCGCCGGTCGCCTTGAGCAGATCGGTGCACAGGCGGCCCTTGCGACCGGCGACCAATTCGGGGTGTTCGGCGGCGGCGCGGGCCAGGCGCTGGCAGGCCTGGCGGCGCGCTTCCGGCAGGGCGCCGGGGTTGGCGAAGCGCGCGAAGGCGGCCGCCAAGCCGGCCAGGGGCAGGTGGAAGGTCGGCGCGCTGCAGCCGTCGATGCCGAATTCGAGCGATTCGCCGTCCAGGCCGCACATCTCGGCCACGGCGCGGGCCACGCGCGGCTGCACCGCGCCCTCGGCGCTCAGATAGTGCGCCGGGTCCCCATCGAAGTGGCGGCACAGGGCCAGGAAACCCGCATGCTTGCCCGAGCAGTTGTTGTGTTCGGCGCCGGGGGCTTGGCCGGCCTGCTCGAGCTCGCGCTTCATGCGCCCGTCGCTGGGCGGCTGGGCGCCGCAGCGCAGGTCCCGGGCGCTCCAGCCGGCGCGCGCGAGCATCGACAGGGCCCGCTCGACGTGCTGGCGCTCGGCCTGGTGGCTCGAGATCGCCAGGGCCAGGTCGGGAGCCTCGAAGCCAAAGCGCCGGTCGGCTTCGGTCTCGAGCAGCGGCAGGGCCTGCAGGGCCTTGATCGAGCTGCGCGCGAAGTGGCGCTGGAGCGGATCGCCGGAGCTCGTGACCACGCGCCCGTCGGGCTGCGCCAGCACCCAGGCCCCGCGGTGGAGCGACTCGATGCGCGGGCCGCGCCAGACCTCGACCTGGGGGGGATTCTGGGGGAAACCGGCGCCGGGACCTGAGGCGCGCAGGGGCACGAGCGGGCTGGACATGGTTGTGGGCGGCGCGCGGCGCCAGCGGGAGTATGGCAGGCGTCGGCGGGCCCGGCGCGGATCGTCCGCCGGGGCGCGGGCGACGCGCGGGCCGCCGCGGGGCCCCGAACTCGGGCGCGAGCTCAGGAGGGCCGACGCAGCCTCGGGCCGCAGGCCGTGCGCCTCGCCCCCGCGGCAGATCGGCAGCCAGGCCGTCGATCGCTGCGTGTGCGCGGCCCGGACCGGACCGGCCGAGCCCCGCGTCGGCCGCGCTCGCGCCGCAGGGCCGATCGCCGCGCAGCGCACCGCTGCCGCGGGGCTCGGCGCAGCGGCCGCGGCGCACCGGCGGCAGGCCTCCCCCGGCCCGGCCTCGACGGGCAGCTTTGGGGAGCGGATTGCTACGCTCTCAGCGCCGTTGCCCTGTGAGCCGCGGCAGCCCGCAGAACCCCATGCCCCGCGCTTCGCACGACCAAAGGCGAGATCCAGAGCCGAGCCCCGCTGGCGGCACGCCGCGCGGGGGACGGGTGGACCGCGAACCCGGGCATCCCCAGGCGGGCGGCGGCGGCGCGGGCGAGCGAAGCCCCGGCGAGCAGGGGCAGAGCGGCGGCGGCGCGGGCGGCCTGCCTCCGGGCGGCGCGGCGGGCGGCAGCAAAGCGCCCGAATCCGCCGGGCATGAGGAGCTGATCGAACTCTTGCTGGTGCGCCTGGTGCATTTCGAAGGGGGCGATCGCCAGCACATCTTCCTGCGCGAGCGCGAGGCCCCCGGCCGCAGCTTCCCGATCGTGATCGGCAACTTCGAGGCCGGCGAGATCCAGCGCATCGTCTCCGGTCAGGATCCGGAACGGCCGCTGACCCACCGCTTGCTGCACCAGGCCATCCAGGCGGTCGGTGCGCGCCTCGAGGCCGTCGACATCGTCGATCTGGCCCAGGGCACCTTCTATGCGCGCCTCAGCCTGCGCCCGCCCGGGGGCGGCCCGCCGGCCCACGTGGACGCGCGCCCGAGCGATGCGATCGCCCTGGCCCTGCGGGCGCGCTGCCCGATCCGCGTCGCCCGGCACGTGCTCGAACAGGCCGCCCTGGGCGGCGTCTGAGGGGCCGGGAACGCGGGGGCGCGCACCCCTGCGCCGGGCGTTCTGAGGACCGGGGCTTTGCTCGGCGGCCCGCGGCGGCTTCAATGGCGGCGGAGGCGTGGCAGAGCGGCCGAATGCGCCGGTTTTGAAAACCGGAGTGCTCACAAGGCACCGGGGGTTCGAATCCCTCCGCCTCCGCCGGCCCGGGCGCGCCCGGGAAACGTGCGACGCCGCGCGGGCGCCGAAATCGCCCGCCGGGCTCTCACGCAGGCAAGCCCCGGCCGGCGGCGCGGCCCCGGTCAAACCCCGTAGAGCCGGCGGCGCTCGAACAGGAAGCGCTCCGCCAGGTCAGCGTAGTCCGCGCGCCAGACCGGGTCGGGCTCGATCGGGGCGGCCCCGCCGCGCAGGAAGGGCGCCGCCAGGTCGCTCAGCGGGACCGGCTCGCCGCGGCCGGCGGCCACCGCCCAGGCGGCCTGCAAGGCCACTCCCAGAGCTGCGGTTTCGGGCTCCTCGAGGGGCGTCACCGGCAGATCCAGGGCGTTGGCCAAGATGCGCCGCCAGAGCGGATTGCGCGCGGCTCCGCCCACCAAGCGCAGCTGTTCGAGGGGCAGCCCGAGGGCGCGCAGCCGGGCCGCGCCGGCCGCCAGGTTGAGGCTGGTGCCCTCCAGCGCCGCGCGATAAAGCCGCCCGGGCTCCAGCGAGCGCGGCCCCATGCCCAGCAGGACCCCGCGGGCCTCGGGCAGATCGGGCACGCGCTCCCCCACCAGGAACGGCAACCACAGCAAGCCGCCCGCGCCGGGCCCCTCGGCCTCGGCCAGGCGCGTCAATTCGCCGTGCCCCAGCCCGCTCGCCGCGCGCACCGCTTCGCTGACGCCGGTCAGGTTCATCACGCACAGCAGCGGCAGATGCCCGCCCGCGGAGCCGAGGAAATCCGCGATCAGGCCCTCGGGATCGCCCAGGGCGCGCTCGCCATAGCCGAACAGGGTCCCGGACGTGCCCAGGCTCAGGGTGGCTCGGCCGGGCGCCAGCACCCCGCTGCCGATCGCGCTGGCCATGTTGTCGCCGGCGCCCACGGAAACCGGCAGCCCCTCGGGCAGACCGAAGCGCTGGGCCGCGGCCCGCTCGACGCGCCCGAGCAGCTCGCGCGGCCCGAGCAGCGGCGGCAGGCGCTCCGCGAGCCCCGGCAACAGCGACAGCGCCGCGGCATCGAGACGCCGCGTGCCGGGTTCGAGCCAGCCGCTGCCAGAGGCGTCGCCGGCCTCCATGGCGGCCCGGCCCGTCAAGCGGAAATTGATCCAGTCGTGGGGCAACAGGACCCAGCGCGTGCGCTCCCACAGGGCGGGCTCGCGGCGCTGTGACCAGAGCACCTTCGGGGCCGTGAAGCCGCTCGGGATGCGCCGGCCGAGCTGTGCGCTGAGCTCGGCCGCCTCCGCGTGGGTGCTGGTGTCGCACCACAGCTTGGCGGGCCGCAGCACCTGGCCCGCCCGATCGACCAGCACCAGCCCGTGCTGCTGGCCGCTGACCCCGAGCCCGCCCAACCGGCGGCCGCGGGCCGCCTCGGAGCCGGGGCCGACCAGCTCCGCGAGCAGCTCGACCAAGGCCGACTCCCAGGCGCTCGGGTGCTGTTCCGCGTGCCCTTCCGGTAGGCCCTCGATCAGGCCGTAAGCGCGGCCGGCCCGCGCCAGCACCCGGCCCGCAGCCACGTCGACCAAGAGGCCCTTGGCCCCCTGGGTGCCGACGTCGAGCCCGAGGAACAGCTCGCCCTCCATCAAGCCACGCCCAGGAGGTGCTCGACCAGCAGCTGGTCCAGGCGCTCGTAGCGCAGCCCGCGCGCGCCGAGCGCTTCCGCATCGACGGCGAGCCGCCGCAGGCCGTCGCGGCGGGCAGCCGAATAGGGCCCGGCCAAGAGCGCCTCCGCAGCCCCATCGCGCGGCGCGGCCAAGAGCTCCCGCACGCGCGGATCGGCGTCGAAGGCGCGCGCCTTGGCCGCCAGGATCTTGTAGGTGCGCATGCAGCCGGCGGCGAAGTCCCAGACCCCCTGCTGGTCCTCGCTGCGGTAGGCGTGCGCATCGAAGTGCAGGGGCCCGCGGTAGGGCGCAGAACCCGCGCTGCCCTCGAGCAAACGCACCAGCAGGAAGGCCTGCTTGAGGTCCTCGCTGCCAAAGCGCAGGTCCTGGTCGTAGCGGCCGATCTTCTGGCCGTTGAGATCGATGTGAAACAGCTTGCCGGCCTCCAGGGCCTGGGCCACGCCGTGGGTCATCGACAGGCCGGCCATGGTCTCGTGGGCCACCTCCGGATTGACCCCGACCATGGCGGGGTCCGCCAGGGTGGTGATGAAATGCAGCATGTGCCCGGTGGTCGGCAGATAGATGTCCCCGCGCGGCTCGTTGGGCTTGGCTTCCAGGGCGAAGCGCAGGTCGTAGCCCTGCTCGCGCACGTAGGCGCACAGGAAATCGAGCGCTTCGCGCAGGCGCTTCAGGCCCTCCTGGGGAGCGCGGCAGGCGTCCGCTTCGCTGCCTTCGCGGCCGCCCCAGAACACATAGATGCGCGCGCCGAGCTCGACCCCGAGATCGATCGCCGCCATCGACTTTTGCAGCGCGAAGGCGCGCACTCGCGGGTCGTTGGCCGTGAAGGCGCCGTCCTTGAAGATCGGGTGCGAGAACAGGTTGGTGGTCGCCATCGGCACCACCAGGCCGGTTTCGGCCAGCCCGGCCTTGAACTCGCGCACGATGCGATCGCGCTCCTGCGGCGTGGCGCCGAACGGCACCAGATCGTTGTCGTGCAGGTTGACGCCGTGGGCGCCGAGGGGCGCCAGCCCGCGCAGCAGCTCGACCGGATCGAGCCGCGGGCGCACCGCGTCGCCGAAAGGGTCGCGACCGGTGTTGCCCACGGTCCAAAGTCCGAAGGTGAAACGATCGGCGGGGGTGGGATCGAAGGCAGACATGGGCGCGCTCGGGTTCGGGGACGCGGCCATGCTATGCGCGCCGGCCGAGGCCCGAACCGCTCCCAGGGAGCGGCCCGCCCCGGCGGGCCAGGCGACCGACACCCGGGGCCGGTGCTGACCCTCGGGGCCGACCCGCGCAGCCGCGGGAGCCCGCACCGAGGGCCCGCGGCGATCGTGGCCCGGGCACAGCCCGGACGCGCTCTCGTCCGCCGCTCAACCAGCGGGCACGAAGTCTCCGTCGTGCACGTCGAGTTCGCGCACGCCGCGCTCGCGCCGCACCCGGTCGACCTCGTGGCGGATCTTGTCCATCACCGCCAGGGAATCCGGAATGCCCGGCAGCACCAGGATCGGCGTGGTGGCGTCGCTGGTGACCATCACGACCGTGCCCAGCCCCACCAGGCGCTGCAGCAGCGGCTGGTTCAGGGTGATGTCCTTGATCCGGTACAGCTCCAGGTCGTCGAGGGTCTTGTTGAGGATCCCGCTGGAGTACCGCAGCCGCAGGTTGGTCAAGGTCCAGCGGGTCGTCTGGACACGCAGATAGTGGTAGATCGCCAGCGGGATCGGCAGCACCAGGAGGCAGGACAGGAACCAAGGGAAATTGGTCCACTGGCTCGGACGGCCCTCCCAGAGGACCTGTTCGGGGTTGGAATTGGGTGCGGGCATGGGGTAGGAGCAGGGCGAGCGCGCCGGGCGTCCGTCGCCGGCACAACGGGATCAGGGTACGCCGGCCCCCGCTTGCCCATTGCCCCCGATCTGCGGTTCGGATCCGCATTCCTGCAGATACAGCACCAGGCGCAGGTCGAACTCCAGCTGGTCGTAGTCGGGCTCCATCGCCCGGCACAGGCGATAGAACGCCGGGCTGTGGTCGAACTCCTTGAGGTGGGCCAGCTCGTGGACCAGCACCATGCGCAGGAATTCGGGCGCCAGGTCGCGGAACAAGCCCGCGATACGGATCTCGCGCTTGGTGGCCAGGCGGCCCCCCTGGACGCGTGCCAGGCGCGAATTGAGGCCCAGGGCGAACTCTCGGGCGGTCAACCGGTCGTCGAAAAGCACCTTGGCGAGCGGCGGCGCCCGCCGCAGGTGGCGCTGCTTGAGCTCCTGGGCCAGGCGGTATAAGGCCGCGTGGGTGCGGACCTCGTGGCGGCCGGGATAGCGGGCCGCCAGCCCGCGGGCCAGGCTGCCGTCGGCGAGCCCCCGGCGCACCGCCTCGACCAGGTCCTCGGGGTAGCCGGCGAGGCAGTCGAGCAGCTCCATCGGCGGCAGAGGATAGCGGCCGCCCAGGCCCACCCCCGGGCCCCGCGATGGCCGCCCACAAAAGCAGCCGGTGACCGCTTCCCCGAGCCGGGCCGAGGCCGTAAGGTGTGGCTCCCCGGGAGCCCCCCCCGGGGGCCACGGAGAGGTGGCAGAGTGGCCGAATGCGCTAGATTGCTAATCTGGTGTCTCGGGTCAACCGGGACCGAGGGTTCGAATCCCTCCCTCTCCGCCATCCCCGCCGCCGGGGCGGAGCCCCGTCGGCGGGGATGGCGTCGAAGATGATGGCCCACCCGACCCCCCCCCGGCCCCCCAAAGCCCCCCGGGTCACCGGCGGTTGGGAGGGTGTCGGGGATGGTGTGAGCGAAACGGAGTTCGCAGCGGCCTGTGGCTCTGCCGGCGATCCATCCAGCGGCGTGGGCACGCGACTCGCAAAGCAGCAGCGTCGTGCGGCCGATCCCGAGCCGGGAGCTGCATCCGCGTCGCTCGAGGGCATGGCGTCGAAGATGATGGCCCACCCGACCCCCCCCCCGCCCCCCCAAGCCCCCCGGGTCACCGGCGACTGGGCGGGTGTCCGGGACGGCTAGAGCGCCACCGAGATCGCAGCGGCCTGGGGCTCGGCCGGCGATCCATCCAAAGGCGTGCGCATGCGACTCGCGAAGGTTGGACCTGCGGCGCCCTGGGCACGCTGCGCGGGTGTCGGGCTGGCGGCGCTGCTCGCGAGCGCTTGCGCGGCGGAGCGCACGATCACGATCACCTCGGAGCCGCCGGGGGCGCTGGTGCGCCTCGACGACACCCTGGTCGGGGTCACGCCGGTCAAGGTGCCGTTCCTGCACTACGGCACGCGCCGGGTGACTTGGTACCTCGATGGCTATCGGACCGAATCGCGGCTGGTGCCGATCCGCGCACCCTGGTACGCGGGCTTCCCGGTGGACATCTTGACCGAGGTCGTGCTGCCCATCGGGTGGAAGAACAACCACTCGGTGCACGAAGACCTGGCGCGCGGCGACGCCCCGGCCCTCGAGCCCGAGCTGCGGGCGGTCATCGACCGGGCGGAGACGATCCGCCGGGCGGGGCCTTCGGGGCCCAAGGACCTGCCTCCGGCGGACGGCAGCGGGCAGACCGCGGCTGATCTGCCCGCCCCGCTCGGGACGGACGAGCCCAAGGAGGGTGGATGAGCGCGCAGCCGACGGCACAGTCCCGCGCAGCGGAGGCGCTGCTGGCGCGCGCTCGCGACGGACGGGCCGTGGTCATGGGCGTGGGCCGCTTCGGCGGCGGCCTGGGCGCGGCCCGTTTCTTGTTGCGCCTGGGAGCGGATGTGCTGGCCACGGATCTGCGCAGCGCAGGCGAGCTGCCCGAAGCCACGCGAGCGCTCGAAGGTTCGGGCGTTCGCTGGGCCCTCGGCGGGCATCGCCCAGAGGATTTCTCCGGCGCCGATCTGGTGGTCGCCAACCCGGCGGTCAAGCCGACCCACCCGTTGCTGCAGGCGGCCCGCTCCGCCGGCGCCCGGATCACGACCGAACTCGAGCTGTTCCTGGCCGCGGCCCCCTGCCGCCGGGTGTTGATCACCGGCACCCAGGGCAAGAGTTCGACCACGCGTTTCTGCGCCCAGCTGCTGTCCGCCGCTGGGCAGCGCGTGCACCTGGGCGGGAACCTGGGCGGCTCCCTGCTCGACGACCTCGATCGGATCGGCCCCGACGACGTGGCGGCGATCGAGATCAGCTCCTACCAGCTCGAACACCTGGGCCAGCCACCGGCCAGCGCGCGCCCAGCGCAGGCGGTCGCCTTGACCAGCCTGCTCGACGACCACCTGGACCGCCATGGGGGCCGCGAGGGCTACGCGGCGGCCAAGCGGCGGCTGCTCGAGCTGGTGAATCCCGACGGCCCGGCCTTCCTGCCGGAACACCTGGCCAGGGACCCGGTCTGGCGCAGCGCCGCGCCGGCGGCCTTGGTGTCCTTCCCTCCCGAAGGCCCGGCCCGCCGCGACTGGCCCGAGCTCGAAGCCTGGCCCGCGGCGCCCTTCCAGCGCGCGAACGCCGCCCTGGCCCTCGAGCTGGCGCGCGCCCTGGGAGCGGGCCGCGCCGCTCTGGCCGCGGCGATCCCGTCCCTCAGCGCCCCGCCCCACCGCCTCGAACCCCTGGGCCCGGTGCGCGGCATCGCGGTCTTCGACAACGGCGTCTCGACCACCCCGGACTCCTGCGCCTCGGCCCTGACGGCCCTGCCGGGCCCCCTGGTCTGGCTCGCCGGCGGCCAGGACAAGGGCCTCGACTGGTCCCCGGCCGCCGACGCCGCGCGCGGCCGCCTGCGGGCCGCGGTCTGCTTCGGCGCCGCCGCGGCCCAGCTCTCCCTGGAACTGCGCCGCCGCGGCTTGTTGGCGCTGGTCGCGCCGGAGCTGCCCGCGGCCACGGAGCTGGCCCTGGCCCTGGCGGAGCCCGGCGACCAGCTGCTGTTCTCCCCCGGTTGCGCCTCCTTCGACCGCTTCCCGAACTTCCAGGAGCGCGCCCGGGTCTTCCGCGGGGCTCTGGCGTCCCTCGATCCCTCCGCCGCGCCGCGCCTCGAGCCCCGGGGCCCCGCGGAGGCCTGAGCCGTGGACGAGCCCCGGCGCTAGGCTGCTGCCTGGCTCGGATCGGGTCGCTGCTGGCCGGTCGCTCCGGCCGACTGCGCTTGCGCCCGGGCCCGGTCCGTCCCAAGGAATCTACGGAAATGAAGTGCGAGAGCTGCCAGCAGAACGACGCGCGCGTGCACATCATCGACCTGGCCGACCCCGCGCCGGGTCAGCCGGGCCCCGCCGGAGCCGTGCAGGGCCAGCGCCACCTGTGCGAGGGCTGCGCGCGCGAGGCCAAGCTGCAGCTGCCCCAGATGAAGAAGCAGGCCCTCGATATCTGGAAGATGCTGCAGAGCGCCGGGCAGAAGCAGCGCCGCGAGACCCAGCTGGTCTGCCCCGATTGCGGCATGACCCTGTCGGAATTCCGCGAGAAGGGGCGCCTCGGCTGCCCCCGCGACTACGAGGTCTTCTCGGCGCACCTGGAGCCGCTGCTCGAGCGCATCCACAACGCCAAGCGCCACCAGGGCCGCCTCGCCCGCGGCCAAACCGCGAGCGCCGCGCCCCGCGGTCCGACCCGGAAGGAGCTCGAGGAGCGCCTCGCCAAGGCGATCAAGGCCGAGAACTACGAGCTGGCGGCAGAGCTGCGGGACCAGCTGCGCGCCGCAGGCGGCATCGAGGCCGGCGGTGAGGGGAGCTGACCGGCGCCCGAGACGCGATCGATGCCGGGGCGAGCCGGGCAGTGCTGACCGCGCCCTTCGATCCGCGGCGCCCTGAGCCGGCCTGTCAAGGCCGGCAAGCTGGCGCGGCCCGGGGTTGCATCGGACGAAGCAGGCCGGGGCGCGCGGGCGCTGTCGGCCGAGCGCGCCACGGACGCCATGGGATGGCGGGGCAGGCCCTCGCCCGCATCAGCGGGAACGCGGGGCTGGCGCTGTTCGAGCGGTTCTCGACGGCGGGTCGAAACCAGTGCCGCAGCCGCCTCCCTGGGTTCCCGGATCTGATCCGCGGCCGAGAGCCCTGGGCTGACGTGAGGAGTAACGAATCGGGCCGGAGCGCATCCCGGCCCCCTTGCCACGAGCCGGCAACGAATCCCTGCCCGCACGGCAGCCGGGATGCAGCCGGGTGCGGATGGATGGTTCCGAGCGGCCAGCGGGTTAGTCCCGGGCCGATGGTCGAGCCAGAGCCGATTTCCGCGCCGGTCCTCTGGCCGTGGAGCTGCGCAGGGGACGCCAGGCCGCGCGGGGGTCTTCCCCGCCGGCCAGGCCTGGTCCGCCGCGGGGCCGCGCTGCGCACATCTTGGATGCGCGCGCGCCAGGCCATAGAGTCGCCCGGCGGCTTTCGCCGCCCTTGGCCATCCGCAGGGCTTGCCCCCTGTCCTATGGAGAAGGTCTTTCCTGGTCTGGCGTTCGCCCGACCCGCCCCCGAGGGCTGGCCACTTCTGTCGGCCTGATTCAAAGGGGCGGTAAACCCCGCCGCCGCACCCGACCGACATTCCGTCCGGGCTGCCCACGGCAACCGAACCCCGCCTGCCAAGCCCGCCTGGTCGGTCCCGGCAGCCGGCCCAGCTCGGGCCGGCGCTCCGGGGCCAGCCAAGGCGACCGCTCCTACCCCCGGCTTCCGACCCACATGTTCGACCGTTTCACAGACCGAGCCAAGAAGGTCATGAACCTGGCGCGCCAGGAGGCCCAGGCGCTGAACCACGAGTACCTAGGCACCGAGCACATCCTGCTCGGACTGGTCCAGGAGGGCAACGGCGTAGCCGCCAACGTCCTGCGCCAGATGAACATCGACCTGACCAAGATCCGCACGGAGGTCGAGAAGCTGGTCAAGTCCGGACCCTCGATGGTTCAGATGGGGCAACTGCCGTTCACGCCGCGGGCCAAGAAGGTGCTCGAGCTGTCGATGGAGGAAGCCTCGAATCTCGGGCACAACTACATCGGCACGGAGCACCTGCTGCTCGGGCTGATCAAGGAGAACGAGGGCATCGCCGCCAAGGTGCTGACCAACCTGGGCGTCAAGCTGGACGAGGTGCGCGAGGAGGTGCTCGAATTCCTCGGCGCCGAATCGAGCGAGGAGGAAGAGGAGGAAGCCCCGGCCGAGAACCCGGTCGGTCAGCCGACCGGCAAGAGCAAGACGCCGGCCCTCGACGCCTTCGGCCGCGACCTGACCGAGCTGGCCCGCGAGGGCAAGTTGGACGCGGTCATCGGCCGTGCCAACGAGATCGAGCGCGTGGTGCAGATCCTTTCGCGCCGCACCAAGAACAACCCGGTGCTGCTGGGTGAGCCGGGCGTCGGCAAGACCGCCATCGTCGAGGGCCTGGCGCAGCGCATCATCGCCAACGAGGTGCCCGACCTGCTGCGCAACCGCCGCATCGTCGTGCTCGACCTGGCCCTGATGGTCGCAGGCACCAAGTACCGCGGCCAATTCGAGGAGCGCATCAAGGCCGTCATGACCGAGGTCCGCCGGGTCAAGGACGTGGTCCTGTTCATCGACGAGCTGCACACGCTGGTCGGCGCGGGCGGCGCGGAAGGTGCGATCGATGCCTCCAACGTGCTCAAGCCGGCCCTCAGCCGGGGTGAGATCCAATGCATCGGCGCCACGACCCTCGACGAATTCCGCAAGCACATCGAGAAGGACGGCGCCCTGGAACGTCGCTTCCAGTCGGTGCACGTCGAGCCGCCGACCCCCGACGAGGCCTTCGAGATCCTGAAGGGCCTGCGCGATCGCTACGAAGCTCACCACCGCGTGCAATACACCGACGAGGCCCTGCGCCAATCGGTCGATCTGTCGACGCGCTACATCAACAACCGCTTCCTGCCGGACAAGGCCATCGACGTGATGGACGAAGCCGGGGCCCGTGTGCGGCTCAAGAACACCGTGGCGCCGCCGGACATGCACGAGATCTCGGCGCAGATCGACGAGCTCGACCGGCAAAAGGAGCGCGCCGTCTCGAACCAAGAGTTTGAAAAGGCCGCCCGCATGCGCGACCAGGCCTACCAGCTGCGCAAGAAGCGCGAAGAGCTGCAGAGCGAGTGGCGCCAGAGCCAGGCCGAGAAGGAGTCGATGGGCAAGGTCGACGCCGACGTGATCGCGGAGACGGTCTCCAAGATGACCGGCATCCCGCTGACCCGTCTCGAGAAGGCCGAGGCCGAACGGCTGCTGCAGATGGAGGCCGAGCTGGGCCGCCAGGTCATCAACCAGAACGACGCCATCAAGGCCATCGCCCGGGCGGTGCGCCGCTCGC
Organism: Planctomycetota bacterium; assembly: GCA_044375105.1. Lineage (GTDB taxonomy): Bacteria > Planctomycetota > UBA1135 > UBA1135 > JBIKLM01. The sequence goes on along the minus strand of JBILNK010000015.1, from coordinate 17,817 downwards.
GCTCGGGCCTCAAGGATCCGCGCCGGCCGATGGGCTCGTTCCTGTTCCTGGGGCCCTCGGGCGTGGGCAAGACCTACCTGTGCAAGCAGCTCGCCAAGTTCATGTTCGGCAGCGAGGATGCCGTGATCACCATGGACATGAGCGAGTACATGGAGAAGCACAACGCCTCGCGGCTGGTCGGCGCGCCCCCCGGGTACGTCGGCTACGAGGAGGGTGGCCAGCTGACCGAGAAGGTGCGCCGGCGGCCCTACTCGGTGGTCCTGCTCGACGAGATCGAGAAGGCCCACCCCGATGTGTTCAACATGCTGCTGCAGATCATGGAGGAAGGACGTCTGACCGATTCGTTCGGCCGGCACATCGACTTCCGCAACGTAATCCTGATCCTGACCAGCAACCTGGGCTCGCACCTGCTCAAGGCCGGCGCCTCGCTGGGCTTCGGCGGCGCGCGCTCGGAGATGAGCGAGCAGGAGCGCCAGAAGCGGCTCAAGGCGGACATCATGTTCGAGGTCGAGCGCCACTTCCGCCCCGAGTTCCTGAACCGTCTGGACGAGGTGATCACCTTCAACCCGCTGCGGCGCGAAGACCTGGAGCGGATCGTGCACCTGCAGCTCAAGGAAGTCACCGATCGGGTCGCCGCCCAGGGGCTGCACCTGGAGGTCGATCCCAAGGCGCTGGCCTTCCTGATCAAGAACGGCTTCCACGAGGACTACGGCGCGCGGCCCATGCGCCGCGCGATCGAGCGCTTCGTGGAGGACCCCCTGGCGGAGAACCTGTTGCGCGGGCTGTACGACCTGAGCCGCCCGGTGGAAGTCAGCGTCGAGGGCGATCCGGAGCTGGCCGAAAAGCTCAGCTTCGTGCAGCTGCCCGGGGCCCTGCCCACCGAGCCGGTCGAGGCCGGCGCCTCTGCCAGCTGACACCCGGATGAAGGATCGCTCGGGCTACGCCCCAGCGATCAACCCAGCCATCGAAACGCCTTGGGGCCGCCCTGCGGTGGCCCGAAGGGCCGGTCCGATGCAAAGCGCGCCCCCGGGATGGTTCCGGGGGCGCGCTGCTTTTGGGGAGGTGGGTAGTCCCTGGGATGGGCCGAGCGCTTCCAGCGGGTGTCGCGAACAGAACCGGGGGGGCCCTCGGCGGTTCCATGGCGGAAGCCGTCCGCCGCCTGCCGATAGGTCCCCCCGAGGTCCCCCCCCATGTCCACCCTGCTGCGTTCCCTGCTGTGCCTGTTGGCCTGCGCTCTGCCGCTCAGCGCGGCCTGCCCGCCCCAAGACCCGCCCAAGCCCGAAGTGCCCCCCAGCCCCCCGCCCGCGCCGGAGCCGGAGCCCGCGCCCGCCGAGAGGGTGCCCCCCACCAAGCAGGAGGTCCAAGCCGCCCTGGAGGCTTTGGCCAAGGGGCTGGCGCAACCCGCCCCGGAAGACCAGATCGCCGCGCTCGAGGCCGCCCGCGCCGTCCTGGCTCCCGAGCTGGTGGAGGCGATCGCGGAGGCCACCGGACACCAGGTCCCCGAGGTTGCCCTGGCGGCTTTGGATGCGCTCGGTCGGATGGACTTCGAGCCCGCCCTGGCGGAGCTCCTGCGGCTGCAGAAACGGGCCAAGAAGCTCAATGACGACGATCGGCTCTGCGCGGGCCTGATGCGGGCGATCGCACGCTACGAACGCGAAAACAACCTGACCCTGTTCTCGAAGGCGGCTTTCAAGACGGGCAAACCCCAGACCACGCGCGCCTGCATCCTGGCCATCGGTCGCGTGCGCACCGATCGCGCCCTGGAAGAGCTCATGGACATGGTGCACCGGTCCCCGGTCTTCCCGGGGCCGGGCAAGGGCCAGGGGCAGGGAAACTCCGCGAACCGCGCAGAATTCCGCTTGGCCTTGGCGGTGCTGACCGGCCAGGACCTGGGACTCGACCGGCGCGACTGGCAGGCCTGGTGGAACAAGAATCGCAAGAGCTTCCACGTGGCCAGCGAGGAACCGGAGCTCGAGCGCCAGCTCGCCAACCCCTGGCAGTCCTATTGGGAAGGCCGCGAAGGTTCCAGGGGCGGCGGCGGTGACGGCGAGGGTGACAGCGGCGGTGGAGAAGGAGGCGATGAGGGCGGAGGCGGCGGAGGCAAACGCAGCGCCTCCTGACCGGTCCCCGGGCAGGGAGCGGCGCCTCACAGCTCGAAGAAGAACCGGCGCGCAGCGCTGAGCCTAGGCTGCGCGGCCGCCGGATAAGGGCCCACAGGCATCGGACGGGCAGGTTCGACTGCTCGGGCGCAGCCCGAGTCGATCTGTCCCGGGCTGTCCGCAGGCCGACCGCCCGGATGCCCAAGACAGGGGCCCAGACCCCTTGCGTGCGGTTGGACCGACCCCACGTTTCCGGGCCAGGCATCGACCGCGAGCGGAGCTGAGGACGGCCTGCGTCCCTGCCCAGACTCCCCTGGGCACCCTGGGCACCCTGGGCGCCCTGGGCGCCGAGGCGGGCCCTGCGACGGACAGCCCAAATTCCGAGCGCCCCGGCGCCCCCAAGCGCTGGGAGGCTCGAAAAAAATCGGCGCGCTCGGGGGATCCCGGCTGTGGCGGCCGCCCCGCCTCGCCCGCGGATGCGCCGCTCGAGCCTTGGGAACCGGTCGCTCGGGTCGGCCCGGTGTCGACCCGGCGGCGCGCCGGGATCGGGGCCATCGTTGGATGGGTTCGACGCAACCGAGGCGGCCAGCAGCGGTCTCTAGGGATCATGCGCTGCACGATCCACCTGACCCCGGCCGACGCGGCTTGGCCGACGGAATTCGAAGGCCTGCAAACCCCGCCCCGCGAGCTGTGGCTGCGCGGCCGCCGGGAACTCTTGGCTCAGCGACCGCGGGTGGCCGTGGTCGGCACCCGGGCTCCGACGCCCTATGGGCAAGGCCAGGCGGAACGCTTTGCGCGGGCCTTCGCGCGGGCCGGCGTGGTGGTCGTCTCCGGCCTGGCGCGGGGCATCGACGAGATCGCCCATCGGGCGGCCCTCGAGAGCGGCGGCGAGACCGTGGCGGTGTTGGGCTGCGGGGTCGACCGTCCCTGGCCGAGCGGAGCGCTCAGCGACCGCCTGGCCACGGAGGGACTGCTGATCTCGGAATACGAGCCAGGCACTCCGCCGGCCAGGCACCACTTCCCGCTCCGCAATCGATTGATCGCGGCCCTCTCGGGGGCCGTGGTGGTGATCGAAGCGGCCTTCCGTTCGGGCTCGCTGATCACCGCCCACTGGGGCAACGAACAGGGCCGGGCCGTGTTCGCCCTTCCGGGCCGGGTCGACCAGCCGATGGCCCGCGGCTGCCATCGCTTGATCGCGGAAGGGGCCACGCTGCTCGAAGAGCCTGTCCAGGTCCTCGAGGCCCTCGGGATCGGGGGCTTGCGCCCGAGCGACGAGGCCGGCTGCGGCCCCCTGGATGCGCGGCGAGAACGGCTATTGACCGGGCTCTTGGGCGAAACGCTGCGCGCGGAAGAACTCGCCGAGCGGACGGGCACGGCCCTGGGCGAATGCCTGGCTCTGTTGAGCGAGCTCGAACTCGATGGACGGGTGGTGAGGGCGCCCGGGGGGCTCTACCGACTTCCCGCCTGACCCCTCGTCCGGGAAGGGTCTCCGCTTGGGCGGAGCCGATGGCCGCCCCGGACAGCCTGGCCCTCCTCGGGCCCCCTGGGAGCTGACCCGTCGGCCGCGAGCCGGTGGCTTTTCGTCCGGCGTCCCCACGGGGTTGGATCCGCGCCGCGCACGGATCGAAGCCCCGCAGGGTTGGAAGGGGGGATCTGCTCCGGTCGGACGGGTTCGAATCAGCCGGTTCGTGGGTCTTCGGGCTTCTATCGGCGTTTGGAGCCAGCCCCGGAGGAGGGCGCGACGCACTTCGTTGGCCCGGCGTCGGCCCGGCGTCGGCCCGGAACCCTCCGGCGACCGAAGCTCGGGGACTTCAGGCGCCGACGTCGATGAACAGCCACTGCAGCAGCCACAGCAGCGCGCCGAGCGTCAAGCACGAGCCGACGAAACCGATCAGCCGGCGCGGGAAGTGGGCGCGGGCCAGCCCGTCGTCGGGATAAGCGAGGCAGGTCGTGACCGCGACGATCGGCAGCGCCGCGCCGAGGAAGGCCAGGAACAGCAGCAGCGGGTTCATGCGGGCCCTCCCTGGGGCGGCAGGCCGACCAGGTGCTTGCGATTGGCCGGGGACGCCGCGGCCGGAGCGGGACTCGGAGCAGGCAGCGCGTGCGGATCCTGGCCGAGCAGGCGCGCCGCCTGGAACCCATAGACATCGAGGCAGGTCAGCAGGTTGAGCAGCCCCGCCAGACCGGCATAAAAAACACCCAGGTCCTGGCGCGGGATGGCCTGCTCGAGCGGTCCGGCGAAGGGAGCCGCCAGCAGCGCGGGCAGGCCGGTGAGCAGCTGCGCGCTCCAGTAGTAGTAGTGGCGCTCGCGCTCGAGGCAGGCCCCTTCGCAAAGCCACAGGCCGACGGCGTAGAGCGCCAGGAGCATGCCGCCCAGCGCCAGGCCTCGGGCCCGGCGGCCTTGGGCCAGGTAACCCGCGCCCGGCAGGAGACCTTGCAGCGCCGCCAGCAGCGCCGGCGAGCGGCCCGGCTGGATCTCCTGCCGTCGGCTGGCTTCCTGCCGACGGGCTTCGAAGTGCGCGGCCGAGATCGCAGCCAGGTTGGCGAGCCCCGAGATCGCCATCAGCAGCACGCCCAGCTTCTCGGAGCCGCTGAACAAGCGCGGCAACAGCGCCCGGGTGGGATCGGCGTAGGAGCCGAATTGCCACAGGAAGCCGCCCAGGTTGCCGAACTCGGGCGCCAAGGCGAAGGCGGCCGAGCTGCGCAGGTCCGGATCGAGCATGTCGAAGCTCGCTCCGCGCGCCAGGAGCGCCCCGGCCACGAACAGGCCCTCGATGGCCGCGAACGTGAGCAGGCCGGTCAGGGCCCGGCCCAGGTACAGCAGCCCGAGGCCGGGCACGAACCAGGTCAGCAGGGCGGCCACCAGGGGCAGCCCGCCTCGGCCGATGGGTTGAGCGCTCGCCATACCTGGTTTCTATCGCGGCAGCGGGGGTGGGCGCCACCACCCAGGCTGTTTGGGCCGGGGCCTGCGCCCTCCTGGCGAGGCCCGGGCTGGCTTAGGCTCTACCGATGGATTCCGCACCCCAACCCCGGTCCCCCTTCGTCCACCGCCTGCGCACGCGCTACGGCGAGACGGACCAGATGGGGCGCATCCACCACGCGAACTTCTTGCTCTACCTAGAAGAAGCGCGCACCCGGATGCTGGCGGACGCCGGGGTGCCCTATGGGGAGCTGGAGCGCCAGGGGATCGGGCTGGTGGTGCGCTCCGTGGAGCTGCGCTATCGGGCCGCCGCCCGCTTCGACCAGGAGCTCGCCATCGAGGTGCGGGTCGACTCCCTGCGGGGCGCTTCCTTGACCCTGGGCTACGAGGTGCGCTGCGGGGACGATCGCCTGGTCAGCGCCACGACCCAGCTGGCTTGCGTCGACCTGCGCTCCGAACCGGTTGCGGTGCGCCCGCTGCCCGAAGAGTTGGTGCGCCGGCTCTCGAGCTCCCCCGGGCTCGACTGAGTTTCCCCGCGCCCCGGGCCCGGCGGGCCGGGAGCCCGCTTGCCGGCCCCGCTGGGAGCGCCGGCGCCGCGCGCAGGCCTCCCCGGGGGCACCGAGGACCTGCGGGTCCGTCGCCCCAGTTCAGGCCGGTTCGGGCGGGTCTTCGTAGCGCCGGGCCGCGAGGGCCAGCCCGGGCACCAGGCGGTGCGGACCGAGCAGCGCCGGGCCGCCCGAAAGCAGGGAAAAGGGCGGCGGAGCCGCGGGGAGCGCCCGTGCGGGGGCCTCCAGGGCGCGGCGCGTGCAGACCGGGCAGGGTCGCCCGCCCTCCAGACGGTGGATCTGGTGGGGCGCCGAGGCGTCCCCGCCGCAGCCGATGCACGTGGTCTTGGCCTGAGCCCGCATATCCCCCTTCATCGGTTCGCCTCCCTCCAGCCCTTGAAGCCCGGGCGGCGCCTACCCGCCCAGGCGCGTCCCAGCCGCAGCCCCGCTCGGAACCGAATCGCCCGGCGGCGACAGGAAAGGGCAGGCGGTCCCTTCGCCGCCCGTCCGGCGGGCACGGGGCCCGGCGGCTGGACCCCGGTGCGGCAGGCTCGGGACCCAGGGACCACCCGCAGGGCCCCCGTCGGACCACAGGCGCCCCGACCCTGGCCGCAACCGACCCGCCGACCCGATCGGCCCTGGCGAGCCTGCCTCGGCCCCCGGTGAGCCAACCCAGCGGCTCCCAAAGGGTCGAGGCGCCCGGGTGCTGCCCGGGCCCGCCGATCGCTCTTCCCCCTAGCCCCCCTGCTCCCTAGCCCCCCGGCAGCCTGGAAAGCAGGGAAGGGGCAGCCCGCTCCCGATCGGAGCCCGCGCCAGGGCGCGTTTTCTCGCGGCCTGGGCCGCAGGGAGGCCTGCGGGGCGCACTGACGCCAAAACCCTCTAGCTCGCGTGAGATTTTCTGTCGATAGGTCTAGCGCAGGAGCCGGAGAGCGGCATAATGGAGTCATCGGAGGGTGACGACCCGGCCCGGCGCCCAGACATCGGTTCCGGCGCCCCGGAACCCGACGCGGCCGCCTCGTGCGGCTTTCTTTCAGAGCCTAAATAGCACCATCCCGGTGCCGATTGGCCGCCCCCCGGGTCCGGCCTTCGCCCCCACCGCCTTGCAGGCGGACTGCCCAAGCGGGCACCCCCGGGTGCCCCCCGATCCCAAGTCAAGTTCCCATGCTCCAGCTGACCAAGCGCACCGAATACGGTCTGATCGCGCTGGTCCACCTGATGGACCATGCCGACGGCCTGGCGGGCCAAGCGCCCTACGTGAGCGCCCGGGAGATCTCGGATCGCTATCCGGTACCCAAGCGTCTGCTCGCCGAGGTGCTCAAGGACTTGGCCCGTGCCCAGCTGATCGACTCGCACCGCGGTGCGACGGGCGGCTACGCCCTGGCGCGCCGCGCCGAACAGATCAGCCTGGGCGATGTCGTCCGCGCGCTCGAAGGCACGCCCAACGTGACCGGATGCCGCAGCGACGACTCGAGCTGCGAAATCGAGCCGGTCTGCCCGATCAAGAATCCGATGTCCCGGGTGCGCACCGGCATCTGGGAGCTGATGGAGCGCACCACCCTGCGCGACCTGGCCAGCAACCGCGAGCCGGAGCCGCAGCGCCTGCTGGGCAAGCCCAAGCCCCAGTCGTTCAACCCGTTTCGAGCCGTGGGGCCCTGACCTCCCAGACGCCGCCCGCCCCCACCGGATCGCTCAAGCGACCCCGCGCCCCCTTCGAGCCTCCCTGCGTCCGCCTTACGCCGCGATGAAACTGCCGATCTACATGGACTACCAGGCGACCACTCCGGTCGACCCGCGCGTCCTCGACCAGATGTTGCCCTTCTTCCGCGAGGACTTCGGCAACGCCGCCAGCCGCAACCACGCCTTCGGCTGGCGCGCCGAAGAAGCCGTGGAGCGCGCCCGCCAGCGGTGCGCCGAGGTGATCGGCGCCAACGAGAAGGAGATCGTGTTCACCTCGGGCTCGACCGAGGCGATCAACCTGGCCATGAAGGGCGTGGCCGAGATGTACGGCCACAAGGGCAAGCACATCGTCACCTGCGAGACCGAGCACAAGGCGGTGCTCGACACGGCCAAGCACCTCGAAAAGCAGGGCTTCCAGGTCACCTACCTGGCGCCGGACAAGACCGGCCGGGTGACCAGCGCCGATGTGGCCGCGGCCCTGCGCCCGGACACGATCCTGGTCTGCTTGATGTGGGCCAACAACGAGGTCGGCACGATCCACGACGTGCGCAACATCGGCGCCCTGTGCCACGAAAAGGGCGTGTTGTTCTTCACCGACGCCACCCAAGCGGTGGGCAAGATCCCGGTGGACGTCGAGGCGGACCACATCGACCTGCTGTGCTTCTCCGGGCACAAGCTCTACGGCCCCAAGGGGGTCGGCGCCCTGTACGTGCGGCGCAAGAACCCGCGCGTGCGCCTGGTGGCCCAGATGGACGGCGGCGGCCACGAGCGCGGCATGCGCTCCGGCACGCTCAACGTCCCCGGCATCGTCGGCCTGGGGGCGGCCTGTGAACTGGCTCGCCACGAGATGGCCAGCGAGGCCGAGCGCGCGATCGCGCTGCGCGACCGCCTCGAGCAGCGCATCACCAGCCGCCTCGACTTCGTGCACTTCAACGGCAATCGCGAGCACCGCCTGCCCGGCTGCCTGAACCTCTCCTTCAGCTACGTCGAGGGCGAGTCCCTGCTGATGGGCATCAACGACATCGCCGTGTCCTCTGGCTCGGCCTGCACCTCGGCCAGCCTGGAGCCCAGCCACGTGCTGCGCGCCATGGCGGTCGGCGACGAGCTGGCCCACAGCTCGGTGCGCTTCGGCATCGGCCGCTACACGACCCAAGCGGACGTGGACTACGCGGCCGACAAACTCGTCGAAGTGGTCGGGCGCCTGCGCGAGATGTCCCCGCTCTACGAGATGGTGCGCGAAGGCATCGACCTGTCCAAGGTCCAGTGGACCGGGCACTGATCCAGGGCGCCTGACCGGCAAAAAGCCGCGACCCACCGAGCGGCGCCGGCGACCCCGCGCCGCCCCCCCACCCAAAGACCAAGAACTCCAACGGAAACGACACCATGGCCTACAGCGACAAAGTCCTGGACCACTACAACAACCCCCGCAACGTCGGCAGCCTGGACAAGGGCGCCAAGGACGTGGGAACGGGCGTCGTCGGCGCTCCGGAGTGCGGCGACGTGATGAAGCTCCAGATCCAGGTCGAGGGCGACCGCATCGTCGACGCCAAGTTCAAGACCTTCGGCTGCGGCTCCGCGATCGCCAGCTCCTCCCTGGCCACCGAGTGGCTCAAGGGCAAGACCCTGGACGAGGCGCTCTCGATCCGCAACACCGACATCGTGCAGGAGCTCTCCCTGCCGCCGGTCAAGATCCACTGCTCGGTGCTCGCCGAGGACGCGATCAAGGCCGCCGTCAACGACTTCAAGACCAAGGCCGGCAGCCCCGCCCCGGCGGGTCAGTCGCACGCCAACTGACCTCTGCCGGGCCTCAGCCCGGCGGCCGCCCCCCCACAAGCCATCCATCGCAGTCTGCAACTTCTCCCATGCTCAGCCTCACCGAACGCGCCGTGAAAGAAGTCCGGCGCATCATCAGCGAACAGAACCTGCCCGCGGGCACGGTTCTGCGCGTCGGCGTCAAGGGAGGCGGTTGTTCGGGCTTCAGCTACACGCTGGGTTTCGACGACCAAACCAGCGACGTCGACCAAATCTACGAAGAACACGGCGTCAAGGTCGCCGTGGATCCGAAGAGCTTCCTGTACCTGAACGGGACCGAGCTCGATTTCGAAGAAAGCCTGATGGGCCGCGGCTTCAAATTCGGCAATCCGAACGCCTCCAAGAGCTGCGGCTGCGGCGAGTCCTTCTCGGTCTGAGGCTCAGCGGCGCTGCGGCGCGCGACCGGCCCGCCGACGAGGCGCACCGACGCTAGCGGTGGCCAAGCCTGGCTGCGGCGCACTCTGCGTCGCCACCAGCGGCCCCTGGGCTGCGACACGGGGCCGTGAGCAGCGACTCGCGACTGCTAGACTGAAAAAGGCTCGCGTCGGCCGCGGCCGCGCCCCTGCGAGGGCGCGGCCGCGGCCGTTCCCTGGCCTGCCCACGCGCGCCAGAGACCCGATCTCAGCCAGACTCCCCATGAGCCATCCCGCACCGCCTCCCCGACCGGAACAGCCAGAGGGCGCCCCGCGCTCCGGGGCGCAGGACGCTGCGGGCACGATCCGCTGGCAGCCGGTCTCCTCCGGCGCCGATCCGCAGCAGGACCCGGCCTGCTTCCGCTGCTCGAGCGCGCTGAGCCAGCCGCTGGTTTGCGAAGGCTGCGGCCTGCTGCAGCCGCTGCCGGGCGCGATCGACCCCTTCGCGCTGTTTTCCCTGGCGCCCGCGGCCGAGCTCGACCTGGAGCTGCTGCGCAAGCGACTGACGGCCCTCTCGCGGCGCGTGCATCCGGACTTCTACGCCAACGCCGGCGCCGAGGAGCGCGAGCGCGCCCAGGCTTCCGCTGCGGAGCTGAACGGCGCCTTCGAGCTGCTCAGCGACGAGACGCGCCGCATCGAGCACCTGATCGCCCGCGGGGGCGGCCCGGGCGCCGAGCAGGAGCGCCAGATGCCGGCCGCGTTCTTAGCCGAGGTGCTCGAGTGGAACGAGAGCTTGGAAGCGGCCCGCCAGGGGGACCCGCGGGCCCTGGCCGGGTTGGAAAAGCTCGCCGGCGAGCTACGCGAGCGCCTGGGCGCGGAACTAGCGGCGCTGCGCGGCTTGCTGACACCGCTGCCCGAGCCGGGCAGTCCCAAGTACCGCGACGCGCGCCGCGTGCTGAACGCGGTGCGCTACCTCGAGCGCGCCGCCGCCGAATGCGCCGAGCGCCGGCTCGAGCGCGCCAACCGCACCGAAAGCACGACCTGACCCTCCCCGGGGCTCCCCCGGACGGGCGCTTCACACCCCGGGGAGCGGCCCCCGCCCCTCCCAAGACCCGGAGTCCAGACCACCCACCCGCAGACCCCGCGGCCCGCCGGCCCCCCCTTGCCGCCAGCCCGTCCGATCCCGCAATCGCGCCGCCCCGTACCATGGCTTACCTTGAGCTGAACGTCCTCGACAACGCGCCCAAACCGATCGTCGGCATCGACCTGGGCACCACCAATTCGATGGCCGCCCTGTTCGTGGACGGCCGGCCCCAGGTGCTGCGCCCGGAGGGCAACTCGGGGTATGTGCCCTCGGCGATCTGGTTCGGGGAGAACGGCCGTCTGCTGGTCGGTCAGGAAGCGCGCCACCAGGCGGCCGTCGATCCGGGCCACGTGCTGTTCAGCGTCAAGCGCTTCATGGGCCGCGGTCTGGCCGACGTCGGCAACGAGCTCGCCAACGTGCCTTTCCCGGCCAAGGCCGGCGAAACGGGCGGCGTGCGCTTCACCATCCGCGGCAAGGAGTGGTCCCCGGAGCAGCTCTCGGCCCTGATCCTCAAGAAGGTCCAGTGGATGGCCAGCCAGGCCCTGGGCGGCAAGCCGGTCGAGCGCGCCGTGATCACCGTGCCGGCCTACTTCGACGACACCCAGCGCCAGGCGACCCGCGACGCGGCGCGCCTGGCGGGCATCGACGCGGTGCGCATCGTCAACGAGCCCACGGCGGCCTGCCTGGCCTACGGGCTGGATCAGAAGAAGCAGGGCACGGTCGCGGTCTACGACCTCGGCGGCGGCACCTTCGACGTCTCGATCCTGGCCATCGAGGACGGCGTGTTCCGCGTGCTCTCGACCAATGGCGACACGCACCTCGGCGGCGACGATTTCGACCGCGAGCTGGTCCAGCTGGCGCTCGACGAGCTGGCCCTGCCGCCCGCCCTGGCCGAGGACCGCACCCTGCGGCAATCCCTGCGCCTGTCCGCGGAGCGCACCAAGATCGCCCTGTCCAAGGAGCCCTCGGCGGAGCTGCAACTGATCGCGCCCGAGCAGGGGATCAACTGGCGGCGCCAGATCGAGCGGGCCGAGTTCGAGGCGCGCATCCAGCCTTGGATCGAGCGCACCCTGGCCTGCTGCCGCCGCGCCCTGGCCGACGCCGGCCTGGAGATCCGCCAGATCGACGAGGTGGTGCTGGTGGGCGGTTCGACACGCTTGCCGGCGGTGCGCTCGGCCGTCGAGCGCCTGTTCGGACGGCGTCCGCACACGGAGCTCAACCCGGACGAGGTGGTGGCCCTGGGGGCCGCGGTGCAGGGCCACGTGCTGGCCGGCGGCACGCGCGACATCCTGCTGCTGGACGTGACGCCCCTGTCCTTGGGCCTCGAGACCATGGGCGGCGCCGTGGCCAAGGTGATCCAGCGGAATTCGCCGATTCCTTGCCAGGCGACCGAGGGTTTCACCACCTACGCCGACAACCAGACCGGCCTCGATCTGCACATCGTGCAGGGCGAACGGGAACTGGCCAAGGACTGCCGCACCCTGGGCCGTTTCCAGCTGCGTGGCATCCCGGCCCTGCCCGCCGGCATGGCGCGCATCGCGGTGCGCTTCGCCCTGGACGCCGACGGCGTCCTGGCGGTGACGGCCAAGGAAGAATCGACCGGCGTCAGCGCGCACATCGAGATCCAGCCCATGAACGGCCTGACCGACGGCCAGGTCGAAGCGATGCTCAAGTCCTCCTACGACAACGCGGTGGCCGACTTCGACGCGCGCCGGGTGGCAGACCTCAAGGTCGAGCTCGGCATCATGCTGCGCGCCATCGACAAGAACCTGCCCAGCTTCCGGTCCGAGCTCGACCCGGAGACCCTGGCGGACATCCAGGACGCCAGGCGCGCCGCCGAAACCGCGCGCGCCGGCGAACCCAAGGCCACCGAGATCCAAAAGGTGCGCGACGCCTTGGAACGCGCCTCCCTGCCGCTCTCGGCGCTGATGATGGACCGCGTCGCCAAAGACGCGCTCTCCGGCAAGAAACTGGGCGACTTCTGACCGGTCGCCACGGGAACCAACCGCGCCGGATGAGTCGGGCGAAGCCTGCGGCGGTGCCGATCGGCAGCCGCCCAGGTCCTTTCACGTGGTTTCGATGTACTGACTCGGCTAGAGGCGGCACCCGAGCATCCAGATCCACCCGGGCAACAGGCCCCCAGGGGAACGCGGCTCCGATCGAAGGTCCTATCCATCCGGGGACAGCCCCCAGCTGCGGACTCCACATCCCAGAAGTCCAGAATTCCCACCAGGGCTTGAGCGGATCGCCTCAACGTTGACACGCATCGGCTCTCGGCGACGATCCGAGCCTTCTGCGGCCGCGGGATAGCGCCTCGAACGCCTGCGGGCAGGATCGACTGCTCGGGTGCAGCCCGAGTCGATCCGGTCCTAGCGCGTTGGCGGCCCCAACGCTTGCGCGCCCTGGGCTCGCCAGGGATGGCTGGGGCCTTTGCCGGCTGATCGCGAGGTCGCCGAAAAGGCTCAACCCGCGATCAGAGAAACGCCGTCCATGCCGGGGGAGCGGTCGAGGCCCAGGAGTTCGAGCAGGGTCGGGGCCACGTCGGCCAGGATGCCCATGGGACGCAGGCGCACGCCTTTGAGGCCGTCGCCGCACAGGACGATCGGCACCGGGTTGGTCGTGTGGGCGGTGTGCGGCTGGTCGTGCTCCTCATCCCAGAGCATCTCGGCGTTGCCGTGGTCGGCGGTGATCGCGGCCACGCCCCCCTTGGCCACCACCAGGGGCACGATCTCGCGCAGGCACTGGTCCACGGCGGCCACGGCGGCCTCGGCGGCGGACAGGATGCCGGTGTGGCCGACCATGTCGGCGTTGGCGAAATTGATGATGTAGACGTCGGTCTCGCCCTTCTCGAGGGACTCGAGGATCCTGCGCTTGACGATCGGGGCGCTCATCTCGGGCTGCAGGTCATAGGTCGCGACCTTGGGGCTCGGCACGAGGATCCGCGCTTCGCCGGGCACCTCGGCCTCCCGGCCGCCGGAGAAGAAAAAGGTCACGTGGGCGTACTTCTCGGTCTCGGCGATCCGCTCCTGGCGCAGACCCGCGGCGGAGATCAGCTCCGGGAAGATGCCGCTCAGGGACTCTTTGGGGTAGGCGACGGCGAAGGGCGTGCCGCCCTCGTACTGCGCGAAGGTGGTCAGCTGGGGCAACCCCGAGCTGGGGCGCTGGAATTCCTTGAATTCCGCGAGCCCCAGGGCCTGGGTGATCTGGCGCATGCGGTCGGCGCGGAAGTTGAAGCAGATCAGCTGGTCGCCGCCGGCGATGCGGCCCGTCTGCGGGTCGCCGATCACGAAGGGCTCGACGAATTCGTCGCCCTTGTCCGCGGCGTAGCTGGCGGACAGCGCGTCGAGGGCCGAGGGAGCACGCTGGCCGTGGCCTTCGACGAACAGGCGATAGGCCTTTTCGACGCGCTCCCAGCGCTTGTCGCGATCCATGGCGTTGTAGCGCCCGATCAGCGAGGCGATGCGGCCCATGCCGGTCTCCTGGATGTCGCGCTCGAGGGCCTCGAGGAAGCCGCGCGCCGAGCGCGGCGGCGTATCGCGGCCATCGAGGATGGCGTGCACGAACACCCGTCGGCCGTCGACCCCGCGGCGCTTCAGGAGCTCGAGCAGGGCCCGGATGTGGCGGTCCGAGGAGTGCACGCCGCCGTCGGAGACGAGGCCCAGGAGGTGCACGGCGCGGCCGCCCTTTTGGGCCAGCTCCGCGGCCCGCACCAGGGCGCCGTTCTGGAAGAAACCGCCCTGCTCGATGTCCTTGTCGATGCGCGTGATGTCCTGGTAGACCACCCGGCCGGCCCCCAGGTTCATGTGGCCGACCTCGCTGTTGCCCATCAGTCCGAGGGGCAGGCCCACCTCGCGGCCCGAGGCGGACAGGAGCCCGTTCGGATAGCGCCCGAGGCAGGACTGGAAAAAGGGCGCGTGGCTCTTGATGGCGTTGAACTCCGGGCGTTCCCGGTGCCCCCAGCCGTCCAGGACGATCAGAAGCAGCGGGCGGCGCAGGGGGCGGCGGTGGGCCATGGTCGGCGGCGGGTCGCGGGGTCCGGGGGCTCGCCACGAGCCCGTGCCGCCACGATACTGGACCAAAGGCCCCGCTCCGGAGATCGCCATGACCCACGCCGCCCCCCCCCCCCCCCCCCCCGCCTCCGCCCTCGCGCCCGCCCCGTGCCCCGGCAGCCAGCGCCGCCGCCGCTGGCGGCGAGCCTTCGGCTTCCTGGCCCTGCTGGTGGCCTGCGCCACCAACCCGATCACCGGCAAGAGCGGCCTGGTGCTGTTCGGGGTCGAGCAGGACACGCCGCTCGGCGCCGCGGCCTTCCAGGAGGTGCTGGCCAGCGAAAAAGTGATCAGCAGCGGACCGGACGCGGCCCTGGTCAAGCGCGTCATGGACCGCCTGGTGGTGGCTGCCCGGGACGTGGATCCCGGCTTCGCCTGGGAGGTCGTGCTGATCGACAACCCCCAGAGCGCCAACGCCTTCTGCCTGCCGGGGGGCAAGATGGCGGTCTACACGGGCATCCTGCCGATCACCCAGAACGAGGCCGGGCTGGCGGTGGTCATGGGGCACGAGATGGGCCACGCCCTGGCGCGCCACGGGGCCCAGCGCGTCAGCCAGGCGATGATGACCCAGGGAGCCGCGGAAGCCCTCTCGGTCGCCAAGCCCGACTGGGGCGGCTACATCCAAGCGGGCATGGTGGGCATGGAGCTGCTGGTCAACCTGCCCTTCGGCCGCTCCCAGGAGCTGGACGCCGACCACACGGGCCTGATCCTGATGGCCCGCGCGGGCTACGACCCGCGGGAGGCCACCCGCTTCTGGAGCCGCATGGCGGCCATGTCCGGGGGGGACGGGGGCCCCGAGTTCCTCTCGACCCACCCGAGCAACCAAACCCGCATCGCCCAGATGGAGGCCCTGATGCCCCAGGCTCTGGAGCTGCAGGAGCGCGCCCAGGGCGGCTCCTAAGTCTCCCAAAATAAAGACTTTAGGGCGCCCTCAACGGCTCGGCTCTGGGCCTCGGGCTGCCTGGATTCCATCATCCAGAGTCCCGAGCGGCCCTGTTTTGGCTGCGCCGGGCGCTCCACAGCGTCCCCCGCCCCGGGGGGCATTCCGCTCTTGGTAAAGGTCGCTTTCGTCACGCCCGAGCTCGCGCCCCTGGTGAGGCGCACCAACCTGGCCACGGTCGCCCTGGACCTGGCCACGAGCCTCAAGCGCTCGGGCTGCGACGTGCGCATCTTCATGCCGCGCACGGTCCAGGCGGATCCGAGCGCGCTGACGCACCTCGAGGTGCTCGGCCGCCTGCAGGTGCAAGACGGCAACACCAAGACCGAGATCCTGCTGCGCCAGGGGCAGCTGGGCGATCTCAAGCTGGTGCTGTTCGAGAATCCGCGCTTGTTCGGCGATCGCTTTCCCTACGGGGACGAAAACGGCCCCTACGCGGACAACTGGCGCCGCTACGCGATCTTCGCGCGCGCGGTGCTCGAAGCCCCGCAGCTGCTGAACTTCCCGGTCGATGTGTTCCATTGCATGGACTGGACCACCGGGCTGATCCCGCTGCTGCACAAGCTCGAATACCGCGACAAACCGCGCGAGAATCACCCGACCACCAACGCGGGCACCTTCTTCTCGATCTCGAACCTGGCCATGCAGGGCGAGTTCGAGCGTGAGATCCTGCCCAAGATCGGCGTGCCGCACGAGTTCTTCCGCAATCTGGAGGGGGTCGAGCACTCCAGCAAGGTCAACTTCGTCAAGGCCGGCGCCGAATTCGGCACGGTCGTGGGCACCCATTCGCCCACCTACGCCCAGACCATCCAGCAGCGGGACCGCGGCTATGGGCTGGAGGACACCTTCCAGCGCCGCAAGAAAGAGCTGGTCGGCATCCACAACGGCGTCGACTACAGCGCCTGGGACCCCGCCAAGGACCCGCTGCTGCCGGCGGCGTTCTCCGCCCAGGCCAAGGACCTCTCCGGCAAGGCGCGCTGCAAGCAAGTGCTGCAGGAGGGCCTGCGTCTGGACGTGACCCCCAAGTCCCTGGTGGCCTGCCACATCGGGCGCTGGGACGCGGATTCGGGCTTCGACCTGCTGGCCGAGGTGCTGGGTTCGGTGCTCGAGCGCGACATCGAGCTGATCGTCATGGGGCAGGGCGGCGAGGACATCAGCAAGCGCCTGCGCACGATCGAGAGCACCTTCGTGGGCCGCCTGCGGGTGATCGGCGGCTACGACGCCGCGGCAGCCCACAAGATCATGGGCGGCGCGGATCTGCTGCTGTTGCCTTCGCACTACCAGCCCGCCAATCCGCTCTTCGCGGTGGCCCTGCGCTATGGCGTCGTGCCGATGATCTACAACCAGGGCGGCCTGGAGCAGACCCTGCCGGACGCGATCGAGAATCCCGCCGAAGGCCTGGCGCTGCACTTCTCGCCCTACAGCGGCGACGGCCTGCTGGAGGGCGTGGTGCGGGCCGTCGACCACTTCCGCCACCCCGAGTGGGAAGGTCTGGTGAAGCGCGGCTTGGCCCAGGATTTCTCCTGGGAGAAAACCGCCTCCGAGTACCACAAGGCCTATCGCCGGGTCACGCGCCGCATCCGCGGGCGCTGAAGCGGCCATCCGCCCCGTCGCGGACGCCCCGGACGCGTCCGGAAGTTCCGGCCAGCGATGCACCAAACAGGACCGACCGGAGCTGGGGCGCAGAGCTCGGCAGGCACCCCCAGCGGCATCGGCTTCGACGTGGGCGGCTCGTCGATCAAGGCCGGGCGGGTGGATCGAGAGGGGCGCATCCTTTCGCGCGGCGGCAGGGATCTGGGCGAAGGCGCCAGCTTCGAGCAGCTGCTCTCGGCCTGCGCGGAGCTGTTCCGCGAGTTGGGCGGCGGCAACGGGCTAGGCATCGGCGTTCCGGGACTGCTCGACCTCCGCCTCGGCGGCGTGACCGACTCGCCCAACCTGCCCTACCTGGACGGCCAGCCGCTGGTCTCGGCCCTCGAAACCCGCCTGAGTCTGCCGCGCGGCGCGGTGCGGCTCGAAAACGATGCCAACGCGGCGGCCCTGGGCGAAGACTGGCTCGGCTCGGGCAAGGAGCTCTCGGATTTCCTGTTCGTGACGCTCGGCACCGGCGTAGGCGGCGGCCTGATCCTGTCGGGCAAGCTTTATCGCGGATTCGGCATGGCCGGCGAGATCGGCCATGTGAAGGTGGCCCGCGAGGGTCCGCGCTGCGGCTGCGAGCGCATCGGCTGCCTCGAGACCTTTGCTTCGGCCACGGCCGCGCGGCGCCGCGCGGAGGCGGCCGGCCTGCCGCCGGGGGCGCCCGGGGATCTGCGCGCCCTGGACGAGGCCGCGGCGCGTTCCGCCGGCC
>JBILNK010000130.1:0-12342 GCA_044375105.1 Planctomycetota bacterium | reverse complement strand
CGGGTGGGGGGCTGGGGAGCGGAGCGGGGCGGGTCGGGGGCTGTGCTGCCAGGCCGAAGGGATCAGGGCCGGGCCCGCCGCCGCCCGCAGGCGCCGCCGGCGAGCCGGCCGATCACTCGCTGCGCGTTTCGGAGAGGTAGGTGTAGCCGGCGAGGCCCTTCTCGTAGCGCTTTTGCAGCAGCGCCGATTCTTCGAAGGTCAGGCGGTCGGCGGCCAGGGCGGCCTCGATCGAGCGGCGCAACCGCGCCAGCAGGTCGCCTTCGAAGTACTCGACGTAGGAGAGCACCTCCTGCACGCGGTCGCCGCGCACCACGTGGGTCAGGCGCGGCTTGCCGTTGTCCATGTCGACGTGCACCACGTTGGTGTCGCCGAACAGGTTGTGCATGTCGCCCAGGATCTCCTGGTAGGCGCCCAGCAGGAACATGCCGATCAGGTACGGCTCGTGGGCCTGGTGGGGGTGCAGCTCGATCGTGCGCTTGACGTCGCGCAGGTCGATGAAGCGGTCGATCTTGCCGTCGGAGTCGCAGGTGATGTCGGCCAGGATCGCGTGCCGGGTGGGTTTTTCCAGCAGCCGGTGGATCGGCATCACCGGGAAGAGCTGCCCGATGGCCCAGGAGTCGGGCATCGACTGGAACACCGAGAAGTTCAGGAAGTAGGTGTCCGCCATGTCGCGCTCGAGGTGCGCGAGGTCGTCGGGCACGTAGTCGAGCTGCCGCGTGATGCGCAGGATCTTCTCGCAGATGCGCCAGAACAGCTCTTCGACGCGGGCGCGTTCCGAGAGCGTGAGCTGTCCGACGTTGAAGAGGGTCATGGCCTCTTCGCGGATCTGCATCGCGTCGTGGTAGCTCTCCAGGTAGTTCTTGCCGCCGATGTTCTCGCACACGTCCGAGATGTGGCGGATCTGGTCCGGCTCGTCCGGGGTGGCCCGGGGCGGCGGGTTGGCGGCGTTGAAGTCGGTCACGCCGAGCACGTCCGTGACCAGCACGGCGTGGTGCGCGGTCATGGCGCGGCCGGACTCGGAGACGATCACCGGCTGGGGGATCTCGGCGGCCTTGCAGGCCTCCGCCAGGTGGTAGACCACGTCGTTGGCGTACTCCTGCATGGAGTAGTTCATCGACGATTCGAAGTTGGTCGAGGAGCCGTCGTAGTCGACCCCCAGGCCGCCGCCCACGTCGAAGTACTCGATCGGGGCGCCCATCTCGCGCAGGGAGACCAGCGTGCGCGTGGCCTCGCGCATGGCCTGCTTGATCGAACGGATGGCGGTGATCTGGCTGCCGATGTGGAAGTGCAGCAGCACCAGGCTGTCGAGCATGCCCGCTTCGCGCAGGGTCTCGACCACCTGGACGATCTGGCGCGTGGTCAGGCCGAACTTGGAGCGGTCCCCGGCCGAGTCCTTCCAGCGGCCGGAGCCGATGTCGGCCAGTTTGGTGCGCACGCCGACCCGCGGGCGGATCCCCAGGCGCTGGCTGGCCTGGATGATCTTGTGCACCTCGTTGAACTTCTCGATGACGATGATCGGCTTGAGGCCGAGCTTGCTGCCGAGCAGCGCCGTCTCGATGTAATCGGGGTCCTTGTAGCCGTTGCAGATCACCAGGGCGTCCTGGTCGGACAGGGTGCCGAGCACGGCCAGGAGCTCGGGCTTGCTGCCGCACTCGAGGCCCATGCCGTGGCGGCGGCCCTCGTCCAGCATGGCCTCGACCACGTGGCGCTGCTGGTTGACCTTGATCGGGAACACGGCCTGGAACGGCGCTTGGTAGTCAAACTCCTTGCGCGCCTGATCCATCACGCGCCACAGCTCGCGCACGCGGCTCCGCAGCACGCCGTCGAAGCGCAGCAGGATCGGCAGCTCGACGCCGCGGCGGCGGATCTGCTCGATCAGGTCGTAGAGGTCGATCGAGGGGCCCTGCGGATCCGGTCCCAGGGCGCCGCCCTCGGGGAAGCAGGCCACGTTGCCGTTCTTCTGCACGCGGAAGTAGCCGGAGCCCCAGGAGGCGATGCCGTACAGGGCTTCCGCGTCGACGTGGTTCCAGTTCGCCATGCTCGGGATGGACCGGAAAGGGGGCAAGGCTCGGGCGAGCCTGGGAATCCACGTTGGCCGGCGGGCGGCTGGCGTGGGGTTGGGACGGAAACTCCCGGGCTGGGCCGGGGGACGATCTCGGGGGACCCGGGGGATCGGTCGGGCGTGCCGCGCCTGGCAGCGCGTCCGCGATCTCCCCGTGGGGGCGGAGAGTATAGGGTCGCTCCGGCGGCGGGGCCCGACTTCCGCGAAAATTCGCACGAGCGGGGCGGGGCGGCGCGCTCGGCGCGGTCGGGGTATGCCGTGCGGGTCTCTGGCTCCGCCGGCCGCCGCGCTCGCGCCGCTGGGCGCGGGTCATGCCTCGGGCGGCCGGATCTCGGGGCTGCCGGCGGCGATGCGCTGGAGCGTTGCCCGCACGCTGTCCGGATCCCGGGCGCGCAGCCAGGCGGAGTGCTCGCCCTGGATCAGGCCGCCGGCGCGGAAGAAGTGGAACAGCTGCTTCGAGCGCGCCAGCGCGCCGCTCGGCCCGGCGCCGCCGCGCTCGATCAGCAGGCTCCAGTACTCGAGCAGGAACTCGGCGGCCCGCTCGCGCGAGACGCTTTCCCCGGAAAAGATCCAGGGGTCCGCCAAGGCCGCCCGCCCGACCATCACCAGGGCGCAGCCGGTTTCGCGCCGCAGCCGTGCGAGATCGCCGTGGGCCGCCACGCCGCCGTTGCCGCAGATCGGCACCCGCACCGCCGCCGCGGCGCGCGCCAGGCGGCCCCAATCGACCTCCTCGCAATAGCCCTCCTGGCGCGTGCGGCAATGCAGCGTGATCAGCCGCGCCCCGCCGGCCTCCGCGGCGCGCACCAAGAGCTCGACGTCGCGGGCGTGTTCGACGCCGGCGCGCAGCTTGGCGCTGACCGGCAGGTCGGGCACGGCCGCGGCGACCGCGCGCACCAGGGCCTCGAGCTCGGCGGGGCGTTCGAGCAGCGCCGAGCCTGCACAGCCGCGCAGGGCGCCCTTGGCCGGGCAGCCGAAGTTCAAGTCGATCAGCGGCACGCCGAGGTCCCGCGCGCGGCGGGCGGTGTCGGCCAGGGAAGGCGCGTGGCTGCCCATCAGCTGCAGGGCCACCGGCTGGGGCCAGCGCCTCGGTCCGAGGCTGTCCTCGATCTGGCGGGCGCCGCGGGCGTGGTCGACCACGCGCAGGAACTCGGTGGTCGCGCCGCCCAGGTGCTCGGGGCCCTGGCGCGCGAACAGCAGGTCGCGGAAGCAGGGGTCGGTGACGCCCTCCATGGGCGCCAGCAGGGCGGGGGCGGTGAAGGGCAGGCCCGCCAGGGGCGGGGCCGGGGCGGTCCTCATCGCCCGCGCCCGATCGGGGCCAGGGGCAGGGTCAGCACGAAGGTCGAGCCCTCGCCGATCTGGCTCTCGACCGTCACCCGGCCGCCGTGCAAGGCCGCGGCGTGCTTGACGATCGCCAGGCCGAGGCCGGTGCCGCCCACGGCCCGCGCGCGGGCCGCATCGACGCGATAGAAGCGCTCGAAGATGCGCGCCTGGTGCTCGCGGGGGATGCCCGGGCCCTGGTCGCTGACCGCCACCTCGAACTGCTGCGAAGTGGCCCGCGCGACCACGCTCACCAGCCCGCCGCTCGGGCTGTACTTGATCGCGTTGTCGACCAGGTTGTTGAGCGCGCGCTCGACCAGCCCGCGGTCCAGGTCCAGGCTGTCGGGCAGGTCCTCGGCGTCGAGCACCAGCTCGATGCCGCGCTCGCTGGCGGCGTCCTGGAAGTTGGCCATCAGGTCCTGCAGCAGCTCGAGCGGCGCCAGGGGGGCCAGCTCGGGCGCCTCGGCGTGTTCGAGCCGCGAAAGCTGCACCAGGTCGCCGATGATCGCGTTCAGGCGCCGCGCGTTGCGCACGATGCGCTCGAGGCCGTCCAGGGCGTCCGCGGGCAGCTCGTCCGTGCGGCTGGCGAGGGTCTCGGCGAAACCCAGGATCGAGCTCAGCGGCGAGCGCATCTCGTGGGTCACGTTGGTGACGAAGTCGGTGCGCACCTGCTCGAGGCGCTTGAGGTCGGTCACGTCGTGCATGGCCAGCAGCACGCGCTGGCGATCCTGGCTGGCCGGGATCAAGCTGCCGCTGACGCGCAGCAGCCGCTGGCCTTTGCTCTGCGCGAAGGGGATCTGGCGCGGGGCGGGCTGGCCGCCGGAGCGCACCTCGGTCACGAAGCCCAGCAGCTCGAGATTGCGCGAGAGCTCGCCCAAGGTGCGCCCCAGGGCGTCGTGGGGCGACTCCAGCATGCGATGGGCGGCCTCGTTGATGCGCTCGACGCGGTCCTCGTCGCCCAGCACCAAGATGCCGTTGTTGGTGCCCTGCAGGATGCCCTGGAAGTCGATGCGCTCGTCGCGCAGCTGGCGCAGCACCTCGGCTACGCGCTCGCGGGCACGCTCGACCAGGCTGGCCATCTCGGACTCGTCCGGGGCCGCCGAGCGGATCAGCCGCACCGGCAGGGAAAGCACCTGTTCGCGCAGCGCTTCGGCGCGCTTTTGCGCCAGGCGCGCTGCGAGCAGGGCGCCCAGGCCGCCGGCGGCCAGCCCCGCCAGGGGGTGCAGGGGCCACAGGCCGAGGGCCGGCGCGAGCACGAGCGCCGAGCCCAGCAGGCTCTGGCGCACCAGCGGATCGGAGAAACTGAACGGGACTGCCATGGGGGGAGGCGCCGCTGCCTGCGCGCGGGGCCGCTGGGGCGCCCGTGGGCCTGGCCGTGGCAGAGGAGCTGCTCGGGGGGGCGGCCTCTTCGGCCGGGTGGGCCGAACGCGGCGGGGGCGAGCGGGGCGGGGGCACGCGGGGCGCTGGGAGGCCTGGCGGGCGCTGCGGCGGCGGCTGCCGACGCCGGCTGCCGCCGGCCGGCCGCCGCTCAATCGCGCATGCGATAGCCGACCCCGCGCACGGTCTCGATCAGCTCGCCCTCCGCGCCGAGCTTGCGGCGCAGGGAGGCGATGTGCACGTCGACCGTGCGATCGAGGGACGGGCCGCCCTCGACGAATTCGAGGATCTCGGCGCGGGCGCGCACGCGGCCCGGCTTGCCGCACAGGAACTGCAGGATGCGGAATTCGGTGCGGGTCAGCTCGACGCGCTCGCCGCGCACCTTGACCTCGAAGCGCGGCAGGTCGAGCTCGATCTCGCCCACCACCAGGCGGTCGCCCTTGGCCGGATCGGCGGGCGTGCTCGGGGTGCGGCGCAGCAGGTTCTTGGCGCGCGCCGCCAGCACGCGCGGCGAGAAGGGCTTGGTCACGTAGTCGTCGGCGCCGAGCTCGAGGCCGCAGACCACGTCGGCTTCTTCGCTGCGCGCCGAGACGATCAGGATCGGCAGGTCCCGCGTCGCGCGCTCGCGGCGCAGCTCGCGGCACACCGACAGGCCGTCCATGCCCGGCATCATCAGGTCGAGGACCAAGAGCTCCGGGCGCTTGGCCTGCACGGCCGACAGGCCCGCCAGCCCGTCCTCGAAGCGCTCCACCGTGCAGCCCTCCCGCTGCAGGGCCTGGGAGATCAGCTCGGCGATGTCGGGTTCGTCCTCGAGGACGATCACGCGGGGTTTCATCGGGGGCGGCAGGGGGAGCGGGGCGGCCCGGCTGGGGCGCCTGGTATTGTGCCGAGGGGATCCCCGGGGACCGAGCGCCGCGGCCGGCCCGCGGCCCGGGCGTCCCGCCGGCGCAGGCCCCACCGCCCATGTCCCACCCCGAGCTGGCCTTCCTCGACGCGCCCGCGGCCGAGCTGGACGCGATCGTCCTGGCGGCCCGCGCCCGCATCGCCGGGCGCATCGCGCCCACGCCGCTCGCGCCCCTGTCCGGGCCCGCGCCGGGGGTCGAGCTGCGCGCCAAGCTCGAGTGCGAGCTCGAGCCCGTGCGCGCCTTCAAGGCCCGCGGGGCCTGGAACCACCTGTCCCAGCTGGACGCCGCGGGCCGCCGCGCCGGGGTGGTGACCTCGAGCTCGGGCAACCACGCGGCCGCCCTGGCCTGGGCCGCCCGCGAGCACGGCGTTTCGGCCGTGGTCTGCATGCCGGAGAACGCCTACGCCTCCAAGATCGCTTCGGCGCGCGGCTTCGGGGCCGAGGTCTTGCTGCTGCCCACGCGCCAGGCGGCCGAGCGCCGCTCCGTGGAGCTGGCGCAGGACGGCCGCGTGCTGGTGCCGCCCTACGACTCGCGCGAGACCTTGGCGGGCCAGGGCACCCTGGTCTACGAGGTGCTCGAGGCCTGGCCGGAGGTCGAGGCGATCGTGGTGCCGGTCGGCGGCGGCGGGTTGCTGGCGGGCTGCGCTCTGGCGGCCGCGGGGGCCGGAGCGCGCCGCGGCCGGCCCCTCTCCGTGTACGGCGTCGAGCCCAGCGGCGCGGCCTCCATGTGCGCCAGCCTGGCGGCGGGCCGCGCGATCGAGCTCGAGCGCATCGATTCCAAGATCCAGGGCCTGACGCCGCCCGGCGCGGGCCGCCTGCCCTTCGAGGTCGCGCGCCGTCTGGTCGCCGGCGTGGCGCACCTGCCGGACCCAACGATCCTCGGGGCCCAGGCCTGTCTGGTGGCCCAGACCGGCTGGCGCGTCGAGCCCGCCGGCGCCGCGGCCTTGGCCTGGGTCTGGGGCGGGGGCTTGGCTTCCAGCGGGCTGACGAGGATTTGTTGCGTGCTCTCCGGCGGCAATCCGGATCCGGCCCAGTGGGCCACGCTCCGGGGGCCGGGGGCTGGAGCGTGAATGCGCCGGGCCCGCGCGTCAGAGGGCCGCTCTGGGCTCGGCTCGCCGCGGCGTTCGCGCGGGTCCTCGCGGGCGGGTTCGCCCTGGCGCTGGCGGCGTTGTGGCCCACGCTTCCGGGCTGCGCGCGCCCGCCGGCGCCGCGCCCCGCGCCGCGGCTGCTGCTGGTGCTCAGCGAAGGGCTCTCGCCGCGCGAGCTCGAGGCCTTCCACCCCGCTCCGACCGCGACGCTGGCCCCTTCGGTTTCGCCGCTCTCCTGCCTGGCCTCGCGGCTCAGCGCCACGCCCGTCTCCGCCCATGGGTTCCGCGGCCTTTCCAGCGGCTACGGGCTCGATCCGACCGTGCCCCTGTGGACGCGCGCCTTGGACGGCGCCGGCTGGCGCAGCACGGCCTTTTGGGCGCGCCCGGAGCTGCGCCGCCCCGAACTCGGGTTCGAGCGGGCCGCGGGAAGCGTCGCGCCGGACCTGGACCCCGGGCGGCGCCGCGTCGAGGGCCCCGATCGCATCCTGGCCCAGGCGGCCGCCGCCTCCGCCGGTGAGCTGATCGTGCTGCATTTGGTCCGGCGCGATTTCCCGCTGATCCCGGAGCTGCCGCCGACGGTCCAGCGCGCGGCTCTGGCGGCCATCGATCCGGCAGCGCTCGATCCGGCTCCGGGCGATGCGGCCGATGCGGAGCTGCACGGGGCCCTGCGCGACGTCGAGCAGGAAGCCCAACAGCCCGAGCCCTTCGCCGCCGCCCTGGCGCGTTTCGGCCGCCAGCCGAACAGCCCCGAGCGCCGGGTTCTCGAGCTGTGGCGCCAGGAGCTGTGGGCCCTCGCCCTGCGCGCGGAGCTGCAGCGCTGGAGCGCCGCTTGGCCCGCGGACGGCGAGCCCCTCGTGCTGCTGCTCGGTCTATCCGCTTCCGCGGGACCGCCGCCTTTGGCGCTGTGGGTCCCCGGGGCTCCACCCGAGGGCGATCCGCAGGCCGCCTTCGAGGCCCTGGAGACGCCGCTGGGCCTGGCGCGGCTCGAGCGCGGGCCCAGCGGCCGTTTCGAGCCGCGGGCTCTGCCGCTGGGCCCCGATCCGGGGCTGGTGCCGCTGGAGGCCTTGGCGGCGGCCCTCGATCCGACGGATCCCGGGGCCGCGGCCGCGCTGCGCGCCTTTGCGGGCGGTCTTCCGAGCGCGCAGCCGCCGCGCTGCCAAGGCCTCGGCGCCTGGATCGCGCTGGAGCTCGGGCCCGCGGGGCCGCGCTGGGTCGATCGGCGCGGCCTGCCGGATCGGCCGCCGGAGCTACCCCCGGACCTGGTGCTCCACTGGCCGTCCGCCGCGCCGCGGGTCGAGCTGAGCCTGCGCGGGCTCGAGCCGGAGGGTCCGCTCGCAGTCCGCTTGTGGAGCCCGGGCCTGGCCGCGGGGGCGCGCCTGCAGACCACCTTCGAACCGGGCGCGCGCCTCGAGGTCTGGAGCGAACGGGAGGCGTTGCCTCTGCGCCTCAGCCTGCGCGATCCCGCGGGAGGCCTGGTTCCCGAGCTGGCCCTGGCGCTGGCGCGCGGCGCGGCGCCGGCCGGCTGGATCCGCTGCGCCTGGCTGCCGGAGGCGGATCCGGAGCGCCGATTCGAGGGCCCGCCCGCGGCCCTGGACCTGGGCGGCGGCGAGCCGGCCAGCCTGCGCGCGCTGCCCGGGCTCAGCGGCAGACTGGGACCCTGGCCGCCGCTGGAGCGCACCCCCGAGCGCCCGTGGACGGGCCCGCCCTGGAGCTGGCCCGCGGGCCGCGCTCTGTGGCTCAGCGAGTTCTCTGCCCCGCAAGCCGCCAACCCGCTGGGCTTCGGCGACCTGGCGCCGCGCCGCGATCGGCTCGAATTCGTGCTGCGCTGGCCCGAGCCCGCCGGGCAAGCGCTGGAGCTGGGCGCCGTGGGAACTCCCGCCACAGACGCCGACGCGGGACAGCCCGCGGACGAGCCGTTCCTCGAGATCCGCTGGCCGCGCGGGCCGCGCTTGTCGGGGTTGAAGCCCACGGTCCCCTGGGGGTGAGCGGCGCCCCGCCGCACGCCGGGCGCCGCGCCCGAGCTGCGATCGGCTCGCAGCGAGTCGGCGCCCTGACGGGCCCCGCCCTGCCACCCTTAGGACCGCGATCCGGCTTCCCTGGCCGCGGACCAACGCGGCGCGCCGAGCGCCGGCTGATCCCCGCGCTTCACCAACGATTCCGATCCCAGGTCGGCCGGTCGGCGCGCGCCGCGTCTACCCCAGGGGACATGGCCGCAGACGGGGTATGCGGGTAGGCCCAGCACCCCAGGGCGCGCCATTTTCCGTTCAAGGGCGTCTGTCCCTGGACCTGGCAAGCCCCGCGCGACGGGGCTCTACCAGCCGGCGGAACTTGGCTTATGCTGCAAAATGTCAGGCGCAGTGCCCGCTGCGCCGGACACCCGGCTGCCCCCGTCCCCTTGCCCGGTCGGCGCGACCTGCTCGTCGCGTCCGGCCACCGGTTCCGCTCGCCATGTCTCACTCCGCCCCCGCGGTCGCCACGGCGTCCGCCCTGGAAGCGCTGCTCGCGCCCGCACGCACCGAAATCCTGACCCTGCTCGAATTCGGTGGTCCCGCCAGCGTGCGGCGTCTGGCTGCCGCCCTGGGCCGCAAGCCCGGCAACCTCTACTACCATCTCGCCCAACTCGAGCGCGGCGGGTGGCTCACCGTAGGAGCGCGGCCCCAGGGCAAGCTCGGCGAGATGGTCTACGGGCGCTCGAGCCTGGCCTTCGATCCGGCCGCGGCCTCCGATCTCGAGCGCCGCTCCCTGCTGGGCCAGATCGGCAACGCCCAGATGCGCCAGTCGGGGCGCGAGCTGATGTCCGCAGCCTTGGCCGGGCATCTGGCCAACGAGGGCTTGGCGCGGCGCTCCAAGCTGCGCCTCACCGCCGCGGCCCGCGCCGAGATCCGCGCGCTGCTGAGTTCCCTGGAGGCGGTGCTGCGCCGGGAGGCGGAGCGCAACGAGGGCGAGGTGTGCAGCTTGACCCTGGCCTTCCTGCCGGTGGCCGAAGAACGCGCGGTAGCCCGGCCGACCCAGGGCTGATCCCAGGGCCTGGCGCGCCTTCGGTCCCCGATGCCTGGTCCCGGGCCCGGAGGGTGCGTGCGCGGTTGCGGCTGCCCGGCCGCGGCGCGGCGCGGCGCGCAGAGTTCACCCCGGAAAGTTCCCGGTCCGCAGCGGTTTCGGACCCGCTGGCAGAGGGGAGCTGGGCTGCGTAGCCCCGCCCTTCAAGCGGCGCACGACTCCGCGCCGCTATCCTGCGGCCATGGATCCCCGAATCCCGGCCGCTGGCTCGCGATGAAGCGCGTGGTGCTCGTGCGGCCTTCGGGCCCGC
This sequence comes from Planctomycetota bacterium, assembly GCA_044375105.1. GTDB lineage: Bacteria > Planctomycetota > UBA1135 > UBA1135 > JBIKLM01. Next base: position 2,287 of record JBILNK010000130.1, on the reverse strand, counting down.
GCAACGTGGGCGCGGCCCTGCGCGCCCTGTGCAATTTCGGCCCCGGGGAGCTGTGGCTCGTGGCGCCCCAGCGGCGCGCGATCCTGCTGCACCCCGATTTCGAGCAGATGGCCCACGGGGCCCTGGAGCTGGCCGGCCGCGTGCGCGTGGTCGACAGCTTGGCGGAGGCTCTGGCGGAGTGCTCCCACGCGGTCGGCTTCAGCGCGCGCTGCCATCAACACCGGCGCATCCGCAGTTTCGCCGAGCGCCGCGCCGAGCTGGCCGGGCTCGGCGCCGACGCGGCGGCGCGCTTGGCGCTGGTCTTCGGCGCCGAGAACAACGGGCTGGCCGCGGAGGAGGCCGATCTGTGCCAGGAGCTGGTGCACATCCAGACCTCGGCCGAGCACGATTCGATCAATCTGGCCGCCGCCGTGGCGATCGTGCTGCACGGGCTGTACGAGGCCGCCACGGTCGGGGCGCCGAAGGAGCGCCGCACGCGCGGCACGCCGATCTCGGGTTTTGCACGGCAATTCCTGATCGCGCGGGTGCAGAAGGTATTCGTGGGCGCCGCTTGGACCGAGCGCGCCAAGCGCGACATCCACGGCGCCGTCGAGCGCGTGTTGCGGCACGCGGAGATCGAGAGCCGCGATGCGCGCGCCTGGAACCAGGCCATGCGCGCCCTGGGCGACGACAGCCAGCCGGCGGACCTCGGGCTCGCGGCGGATGAGCCGGGGCCGGCGACCGACGCGGGCCGGCCTCCGGAGCGGGAGTCGGCCGACGGGCAGGGCGATCCGGGGGGGGCCGGTCCCGGAGGAAGCCGGGGGGCCGGGCCGGACTAGGCGGCTCGGGAGCCGCGGCGGCGATTCCAGCGGCGCTCCCGCGGCGGGTCACGGGTGGGCCCGCCACCGATCCGAGCGGGGAGGGCGGGCGGGCGCGCCCCGAGCCGGCCCGGCTCGGGCAGCCCGGCGCCGAGCCCCGAGGCAGCCCAGGGGCCGCTGCCCGCCCAGCCGCTCCAGTCCGCGGGGCCAGAATGAAGCCGCCGGTCCCCCGTAGCCTGCAATCCGGCGGGCCGAAATCCGAAGTTCCTGCTCGTCCGCTCGCACCCCCCCTTTCGCCGCCGTGGGAACCCTGCTCGTCCTCTGCCTCGCGCTGGTCGCCGCCCTGCTGGCCCATGGGCGCGGCCGCAATCCCGTGGCTTGGTTCCTGATCGCGGTCTTCTTCAACGTCTTCGCGCTGCTGTTGCTGTTGCTGCTCCCGGACCTGACCGTGGAAGCCGAACGCGAGCGGCGCCGCCTCGCGGAGCAGGAGCGCCTCGCGGAGGAGTTCAAGGCCGAGCGCGGGCGGGTGCGCACGCGCCTGGCGGAGGCCGAGGCGCGCCTCGATACCCACGATCGCCTGGCCGGGGTCGACACCCACCCTGCGCCCCTGGCGCCCGGCCGTGCGGCGGCCCTGCCGAGCGCCGGCGTGCCGCCGCTGCCGAACTCCAGCGCCCCGCGCTGGTACTTCGAGTACGAAGGAGAGCCGCGCGGCCCCGAGGCGCAGAGCAGCCTGCGCCTGCGCCTGACGCGCGGCGAAATCGGGCCCGAAACGCTGGTTTGGCGCGAGGGTCTCGACGATTGGACGCCTGCCGGATCCCAGCCCGAGCTCTCCGCATGAGCCCCGCGGCCGCGGCGCCGGCGCGCTTCGAATTGCGCGGGCTGGTCGAGGGCCGGTTGCCGCCGCTGCCGGGCAGCGTCGAGCGGCTGCGCGAGCTCGAGCGCCGCGCGCGGGAGGCCGGGTTCCAGCTCGAGCTGGAGATCGACGGCGGTCGCTTCGGATTCCTGGCGCGCGGCGGCGCCCGCGGCTTCGATGCGCGCGAGGAGCGCCCCGCGGAGGCCCTCGAAGCCTGGCTGCGCGAGCTGCTCAGCAGCCTGCCGGAAGGCGAGCGCGCCGAGCTGAGCTCGACCCTGCGGGCCGAGCTGATCGAAGGCCGCGAGCGCAGCGAGCTCTTGTTCTCCCTGGAGCCCCGCCGGGGCCTGGTGTGCCTCGAGCGCTCCAGCCCGGCGCCGGAGCCGGCGCCGCGGCCGAGGCGCCCGCGCTGGACGAAGGGCGCCCAGGGCGCCGCGATCCTGGCCCTGGCCGTCCTGTTCGTGCTCTGGCAGCCCCTCTGGCCGCCTGCGGTGCGCGCGCCCGGCGAGCGCCTCGGGGGCTTTCGCAGCGAGCCGATCGGAGCCGCCGCCAACGGCGTCCCGGCCAACGGCGTCCCTGCCAACGGAGCCAGCGCGGCCCCCGGCCGCGGCCAGGCCGGCTCGCAGCTGCCCTTCCCCCT
>JBILNK010000302.1:0-3187 GCA_044375105.1 Planctomycetota bacterium | reverse complement strand
ATGCCCAGGCGGTGGCGCTCGAGCGTGCACAGGTCGTGGGGCGAGAGCAGCGCCAGGGACTCCCTCCAGAGCGTCTCGGCGCGCTCCATGTCGCCCTGGCGTTGGAACAGGATGCCGAGCTGGGTCAGATTGGCGGCCAGGTTGTGGTCGGACTCGAGGCCGGGCGATTCCGCCGCCAGCGCGCGCGAATGCTCGACCGCCACCGCCAGCCGCTCCTGGGCCTCCTGGATGCGCCCGAGGTCGCGCAAGAGGTCCGCGATCGAGCGTTCGGTGTGCGCGCGCATGCGCCGTAGGCTTGGATCCTCGGGCGCGTCCGCGAGCAACTCCGTGTAGAAGCCGAGCGCCTTCTCGAGCAGCGCACGCCGCACGGGCTCCATCTGCGGCACCTCCGCCAGCGTGTTCGAGCCGACCTCGTTGAGCATCTCGTCGACCGAGCGCTGGGCGCGCGAGAAGTTGAGCTCGGCGCGCTCGCGCTGGGCGGTGACCTGGGCCAGCGCGCCCTCCAGCTCGCGGTTCTGCCGCTCGATGCGCGCGTTGGCCCCGGCCAATTCGACGTTGGCCGCTTGGGTCTGGCGGTTGGCCGCCTCGACCTCGAGGCGCGCGCGCTGCTGGATGCGCCCGTAGGCCAGCGGGCCGCCGATCAAGAGCAGCAGGGCGGCGGCGAGGGCCGCGCTGGCGGCCGGATTGCGCCGCGCCAGGGCGCGCGCTTGGCGCCAGACCCCGGGGCGCCGCGCGCGGATCGGGCGCAATTCGAGCACGGCGCGCAGGTCCGCCGCCAGGGCTTGGGCGCTCGGATAGCGCCGCGCCAGGTCGCGCTCCAGCGCTGTCATGCAGACCGTCTCCGCGTCCCAGGGCAAGCCGGCCGCGCGCCGCCGCGGCGCGGCGAAGACACCGCTGTGGATGCGGCTCTTGAGCTCGAGATCGCTGCCGCCCTCGAAAGGCCGCGACAGCGTCAAGAGCTCGTAATAGGTGACCCCCACGGACCACACGTCCGCGCGTCCGTCGATCTCGCCGCGGCCCTCGACCACCTCGGGGGCCATGTAGGCCAAGGAGCCGAGTGCCGCGCCCGTGCGCGTCAGGCGCTGGCTGCCCGACAGGCTGGCCAAACCGAAATCGAGCAGCACCACGCGGCCCTCCGGCGTCAGCATCACGTTGCCGGGCTTGATGTCGCGATGCAGCACCCCGCGCTCGTGGGCGTGCTCGAGCGCTTCGGCGATGCGCAGGCACAGCCGCGTGGCCACCTGCGGCCAGGAGCCTCTGAAAGTTTCCGGCAATTCGCCAGAGGGCGCCGGCCCCGCACCGGCGGGGCGCAGCAAGCGCCACAGGTCGGCGCCGGAAAGCTGCTCGGGGCCGCGCTCGCCGAGCTGGGCCAGGGCCTGCGCCAGCGACAGACCCGCCAGCGCCTCCATGGCGAAATAGGGAATTCCCTGGGCTTCCCCGACGCTGTAGACCGGCACCACGCCGGGATGGGAGAGCCGCGCGGCCGCGGTGACCTCGCGCTGGAAGCGCTCGCGCGCCCCGGGGAAATAAGCGAATTCGGGGCGCATCAGCTTGAGCGCCACGGTGCGGCCCAGGGAGCTCTGCTCGGCCAGATAGACCACGCCCATGCCGCCCTCGCCCAACAGGCTCCGGATGACGAATTCGCCGATGCGCTCGGGCGGCGCCTGTTCGGCGCCGATCAGGCCCGCCCGCGAAAGGGCCTCCAGGCGCTCGCGCAGCAGCTCCGCCTGCTCGGGGTGCCGCGCGATCAAGGCCTCGACCGCCGACCGCCCGCCCGATTCGAGCGCGTCCAGGGCCTCGAAGACGAGCTGGTCGATGGCCTCGAGGCGGCTGTCGGCAGGCGATCCGGGGGAGCTGTCCTTGGGCATGGGGCGAGTCCTGTAACGATTGTGACCGCGAAACCGGCACAGCGATAGCCACCCTGGATCGCGGATTCCCCGGGATCGTCCCGGAAGGCCATTCGACCTCCATCCCTCTTTCGGGCAGCGCCGATCCGCCGGTCCGCTGGAGGCCCCCGCCGCGCTAGGCTCGCGCCATGACGAACCAGCTCGACGCGCTCAAAGCCCACTCGTTGGTCGTGGCGGACACCGGCGACTTCGCCGCGATCCAGAAGTACCGGCCGCAGGACGCCACCACCAACCCGAGCCTGCTGCTCAAGGCCGCGACCCTGCCGGAGTACGCCGGGCTGGTCGAGCGCACGCTGCGCGAGTCCGCCCGCGGCAGCGTTGGCGCCGCCGAGCGCCTCGAGCGCGCCATGGACCACCTGGCGGTGGCCTTCGGCCTGGAGATCCTGAAGGTCGTGCCCGGGCGCGTCTCCACCGAGGTCGACGCGCGGCTCAGCTTCGACACCGCCGGCTCGATCGCCAAGGCGCGCCAACTGATCGCGCTCTACGCCGAGCAGGGCATCGCCCGGGAGCGCATCCTGATCAAACTGGCTTCCACCTGGGAAGGCATCCAGGCCGCGCGCCACCTGCAGGCCGAGGGCATCCAATGCAACCTGACGCTGCTGTTCAGCTTCGCCCAGGCCGTGGCCTGCGCCGAAGCCGGCGTGCAATTGATCTCGCCCTTCGTGGGCCGCATCCTTGATTGGCACAAAAAGGCCAGCGGCGTCGCCGGCTATGCGCCCCACGAGGACCCCGGCGTGCGCTCGGTGACCCGCATCTACGCCTATTACAAGAAATTCGGCTACGCCACCGAGGTCATGGGCGCCTCCTTCCGCAACACCGACGAGATCACCGAGCTGGCCGGCTGCGACCTCCTGACCATCAGCCCGGCCCTGTTGGACGAGCTGCAGAAGAAGCCCGGCCCCGTGCCGCGCAAACTCTCGCCCGATGCCGCCCACCAGCAGCCCCTCGAGCGCCTGACCCTCGACGAAAAACGCTTCCGCTGGCAGCACAACGAAGACCAGATGGCCACCGAAAAGCTCTCCGAAGGCATCCGCCTGTTCACCCAGGACGCCCTCAAGCTCGAGCAATTCCTAGCCCCCAAACTGGCCTGACGTCCCGCCAGCACCGCACTCTGCCAACGCCCCCCTCCGCGCCCGTCGCAGGGGGCGGCAAACGCAACCCGTCCTCAAGGGCGGGCCAGGACGAGCCGTCCGACCTGCCCCGGCGCGGCGAGCGTGAGTTCGAACGCTGGCACCTGCGGAACGACACCCTGCAAGGGAACCGTTTGCGAGCGCAGCTCC
>JBILNK010000129.1:0-12442 GCA_044375105.1 Planctomycetota bacterium | reverse complement strand
CCGCCCTGGAGGGCCGCCCGATCGTCGCGCGGCCCCCGAGCCCCTTGGAAAAGGGCCTGCGCTGGGTGCGGCGCGAGCCCGCGCGCGCCCTTTCGATCGGCCTGGCGGCGTTGCTGCTAATCGGCGCTCCCCTGGGCTTCGGCCTCCTGCAGGCGCGCCAGAACCGCGCGCTCTCGGGCCTCAATCGCCAGCTGGAGGCGGCCCTCGAGGACAGCCGCCAGAAGCGCGCCGAGCTGACCGATCTCAACCTCCAGCTGGAGGGTGCCCTGGACGAGTCGCGCCGGCAGCGCGAGCAGGCCGAGGTCAGCTTCGACGCAGCCCTGAATTCGATCGACGGCATGCTGCGGCGCGTCGGCAGCGACGTGCTCGCGGATGTGCCGCGCTTCGAGCGCGTGCGCGCCGAACTGCTCGCGGATGCGCTCGAGCTGGACCTCGAGCTGGCCCGCCTGCGGCCCGAGGATCCGCGCCCCGCGGCGGCGATCGAGGCGACGCGCCTTCAGCTCGCGGACGTGCTGCTGCGGGTCGGGGACTACGCTGGGGTGTGCGCCCAGGCCGAGGCCTTGGTCGCGAGCCTCGCGGCGGATGCGGAGGATTCGCCGCGCCGGCAGGAGCGCATCGGCCAGGCGCGAATGCTGTGGGCCGAGGCGCAGCGGCAGCTGGGTCAATCCCAAGCGGCGCTGGAACAGGCGCGGGCGGGCATCGCGGCCTTCCGGTCGGCTCTCGCGCAGAGCGACCCTGGGGACGCGGAGCGCAGCGAATTGCAGCATGCCTTGGGCTGGCAGCTCAGCCAGGCGGCCCTGTTCGAGCGCTGGGCGGGCAAGCCGGGAGTGGCCCACGAGATGCTCGAGGAGGGCATCGCGATCCTGCGCATGGAGGTCGCCCAGCGGCCCGCGGAGCGCTTGCGCGGCTTCGCTCTGGCCAAGGCCCTCGGCACGCGCGCCCTGTGGCGCTACGAGGGCGGCGACCTCCCGGGCGCGATCGAGTTCCAGCGCGAGGCGGTCGCGGCCTGGGAGGCCCTGGACCGCGATCATCCCGGGTATTCGGTCACGCGGCTGCAGCTCTTTTCAGCCCTCGGGAACCTGGGCGACATGCTGGGCGAAGCCGGAAACTTGGAAGCCGCCGGCCCGCTGGTCGAGCGGGCCGTGGCTCTGGGCCAGGAGCTGGTGCGGGCCTTCCCCGAGACGCCGCGCTTTCGAGCCAACCTGGCCACGGCTTTGGTGCAGCACGCGGCCTGGCATCTCGGCGATCAGCGCTTCGAAGCTGCCCTGACGGACCTGCTGCAGGCCTCGGACCTGATGGAAGCGCTGGTGCGCGCCCACCCCGAGAGCGGCGAGTACCTGACCTCCCTGGCCACGATCAACTTCAACGTCTGCGTGTTGCTGCGCGGGCTCTCCCGGCCCGAGGAGGCGCGTGAGCGCCTGCATTGGGTGCTCGGCCTGCTCGAACGCTCGCAGGAGAAAATGCCCGCGGACCGCACCTTGGCGCAGTTGACCCAGAGTGCTCAGGCCCTGCTCGAGGACCTGCCCGAGGAGCACCCCGGCGGGGCCGACGGGCCGTCTGCCGCGAGTCCTTCGGGAGCAGACTCGGGCCCCCCGCGCCGCTGACCGATATCAAACGAGCTGGATCGGACCGATTCCGAGCCTTGCGAGCCGCTTCCTGGCGGTCCCGACCCGCCTTTCGCGGAGCGTCTGACACATCAGTTTCTGTTCGCTTGCCCCCCCCAGGATGGTCGGGACCTCCAGTTTCGACCGCGAGCGGGTTCGGATTCCGGGTCCCTTCGGCTAGCGGTCACAGTGCCGTAAGCCGGCGGGCCTCTGGGCAGCGGCGGCGCTGGGGGATCGAGGGATCGAACGCGCCAGGTGCCTCGAGCTGCGAGGCCGGGGCGGTTCGGAAAAGACTTCCATGTCGAAGACCTGCCGGGCTCGCGCCCCCCTGAGCGTGGCTTCAGTCTCTCGCCAGCCCTGGTCGAAGCATGAAAGGGGTCCGGCCTGCCCCCCTCCAGAGTTCCTTGTATGCGCACCTTCCAAAGTCTTCGACCACAGCGCTCTCGTGCAGGTCTGACGGTGATCGAGATCATGATCACCCTGGCCCTGATCACCACTGGCCTGTTGGCAGCGGCCGGGTCCTTCTCGACCAGTCTCACCAGCGTCCAAGTTGCCCAGAAGCAGAGCGAAGCTGGGGTATTCCTGACCACGGTACTCGAGAATCTCAGGGCGCAACCTTTCGTCGGCCTGCTCGCTTTCAACGGCGATCGTATTTTCGACGGGGTCGACGAGGACCGATCACGCTACGTCGCTGAACTGACGGTGTTCCAGGCGGGTGTCGGGCTGGTGCAGATCGATGTGCGCGTGCTCGAGCTCGATACCGACCGCGAGCTGACCCGAGTTGCGACCTTGAGGGCCGACCGATGATCCCCGTCGTCCGCAGCCGCGGGCCGCTGGCCGGCCTGACCGCTCTCGAGGCGGTTGTCTCCTTGGCAGCCTTCGCCGTGATCGGTTATGGCCTGGCTGCAGTGATGGATTTCGGACGTCGGTCGCAGGAGACGGTCGAAGCGATCGTAGTGAACAACGAGCGGCGCCACGAATCGCTCGCCCTGCTGGCGCGCGAGCTCGGGGCCACCAGCGACGCGCGCATTCAGGTGCAGGCCTTGGCCGACGGCAATTCCCAGCTCACTTTCCAGATGCCGATCGTAGTCGGCGGGGTGTTCGCCTGGGGCGTCGACGAGCGCCGCCTGAGCGTCGACGCGGCTGACCAGGTGCACGAGGATTGGAGCATCCGCTACACGGTCGAGAGCGAGGCTGGGCTCGACGTGGCTGGGCTCGATCTGACCTCACGCCGTCTGGTCCGTCAGGTTCTGAACGAGCAGGGTGAGGTAGTGCGCTCCGATACGGTCGGCGACCAGCTGCGCAGCGGGGCGGAAAAGCCTGGATTCCATGTGGAGCGGGTCGGCGATGTGTGGGAATTGCGTATCGCCACCCAATCCGTCGACCACGATACTCCTTCTCTGGATACGGTGATCCATGTCGTCACACGCAATTGATCTTCGGTTCCGTTCGGTGCGGTCTGACCAGCAGGGCAGTGCACTGGTGACCTCCCTGGTGGTCATGGTGGGTCTGGCCGGGCTCTTGAGCGCCGTGGCCATGTCCTCCGTGATCGAGATCCAGAAGACGCGCCTCGAGGTCGACCAGGTGCGCTCGGGCTACGTGGCCCAAGCGGGATCCGAAGCGGCCATCAACATGATCAACCAGGCGGCTGCGGCGGGCTCCATGACCGATCCGCTTTCCGGTGTGCGGGCCTTGTTCGCGACAGGCGACACGGTCACGGCCTTCTCCGGCACCGCGCTGCAATCCGGCGGTGCCCAGGTGGGCGCCTATTCCGTGCGGCTGGTGCGGCTCAATGAGACGCCCACGGCGATCACGATCGCCATCGACGCGAGCGGTTACACGCCGGTGGCCCCGGGCGGGGCAGGAGCCGAGCCGACCAACTGGAGTTCGGAGCGTACCACCGTGCGCCTGTCCATGGCGCCCAGCGAGGTGTTCAATTACGCCTACTTCCTGAACAACTGGGGCTGGTTCTACGGGGATACGATCACCGCCGCGGGCAACGCCCGTAGCAACGGCCAGTTCGATGCAGCCAACTATCGGCCTACTGTCACCGGACAGCCGAAGTACGACATGGTCGAGGACAACGGTGGCAGCATCTCTTTGAGCGGATACAAGGACGACAACGGTGACGGGCTCTACGACGGCAACGACGGGGGCATCTATTCCGGCTGGGACATCGTCAACGTGGCCAGAGTGCGCGGCAACGGCGGTCAGGCCCGCAACCAACACGATTTCGATGAGCAGGTCGACATGCCCAACCTGAGCAACCTAGGCATGTACGAGCAGATCGCTCTGGGTCGCAACGCGACCATCCGCATCGGGGGCGTCGTGCAGGCCGCGGGGGTCGTCGGCGACGCTCCAGGGGAACGCCAAAATCTCTACCTGGTCGGCACAGCGGCCAACCCGATCGTCTTGGACGGGCCGATCGTAGTGCGCGGCGACGTGATCATCCATGGCCATGTCACCGGCCAAGGGGCGATCTACGCGGGCGGCAACATCTACTGTCCCAACTCGATCCAGTACGTCAATGGGCCCAGCAGCCCGCGGCCCGCGAACACCACTCAGGCGGCCACCGAGGCCTGGCTCAGCACCAACTGGAACCGTGACTTCCTTGGCCTTTTCGCCAAGGAGAACATCGTCGTCGGCGACCATACGAACTCGACCTGGCGCCACTATGTGGGAGGCTGGATGGGGCATCCTATGAATTCTTCGGTCGAGGACGCCGGCGCCGACAAGATCCCCAACACGCGCAGGGGCCGGGACGGTATCCTTGGAACCGCGGATGATGATGTGCTCGAGGGCGACGGGATCTTCACGATCCAGCGCTACACCGCCGAGCACCAGGCTCTGGGCCTGATCCCGCCGGGCAGCGCGGTCGGCAGCCCGATCCCGGGGACCGGCGAGGACATCGACGGCGACGGGGTTTTCGATCCGAAGAAGACGCTCGCCGACGTGACCTTGACGAAGCCGCTCAACACCACGGTCTGGGCCGGCAACATGCCCGTGGGCGGCATTGCGCATTTCCGGAACATCGCCAGCATGAGTGCGGCCCGCTTAGATGCCGTCTTCTACACCAACCAGTCGTTCTGTTGGACGGTGCTCGGCGGCGTCGCGGCGCAGGTCAACGGCGCCCTGATCTGCCGTAACGAGAACATCGTCTATGGCACACCCAGTGTTTCCTTCAACCACGATGCGCGCCTCCTGGGCGGGGCGGCTGGCAAGGCCGCGGACCTGTTGCCGCGGTCCTTGCAGCCGCTCGAGATCCTGCGGGTGACGTCGCTCGACAACGACCCCAATCGGTACTTGGTGCAGCCGTGAGCCGTTTTCAGCCCGTTTCCCTGGCAGCCCTCGGCGCCGGCCTGATCCTGGCCGGTTTCGTCCCCGCCTCCGCTCAGCCGCAGACCCGATCCCAGGCGGCGGAAGGGAGCGTGCAGGCGCCGGTCGACACGACCGCCGATTCCAGCGCAGCCGCCCCAGCACAATCGTTCCCATCGACTCAGGGCTTGCGCGAGAACCTGCGCGACGAGATCCACCCGGACGCTCAGCCGCTTTACCTGCGGGGTCTCGAGCTGGATGGCAACGACCTGCGCTCGCGCACGCCTGCCCTGGCCAAGCATGACGGTCACGCGACCTTCGTCGACGAGGAAGAGCTCTACCTGCGGGCCCTCGAGATTTATGGGGGAGGCGCACGCTTCGACTCCGCTCTGCCGGTGCGCGGCCGAGGCGAACGCTCCGCGGCGGCAGTCGCGCCCGAGCCCGCTCGCCCGGCCCCGATCCAGACGCCTACCTTGCCAGTCCAGCCTTCCGAGTCTTGGATGCCGCTGGGGGCGTTGGTGGGCCTGCTGATCGGCTTGGGCGCGTTGTTGGTGGCCTGGCCGCAGCTCAGCCGCCGCGTGTATCGCTGGATCGACGAGTCGAACCAGCGCGTCTGACGGTCGGCGCAGGGGCCCCGCCGTGGCGGCCCGAGGCGAGCGCCCTCCTCGACCGTCGGCCTGCACCGCGGGTCGCCTCCCCCGGGCCCCCCCCTGGCAACCTGCATGCCCCGAGGTCCGCTCGGCCTCCAGCGTCGGCGCCCGCTGCCGACCTGGGCTGCAGTCCCGGGGAATGGAACCCACCCGACCGGGTCGGGCTCGAAACGCAAGGGCTCGGGGACTAGCCTGGGGGACCCACCGGAGCGCGCCCGGTTTCGCCCAGGATTCCCTGGTGAATTGCCTAGCGCCGCTTCGGTTCAGCCCGGTCTCAGCCGCCTCGAGCTTTGCTCGAAGGCATCTAGGATTCGCCCTGAACGCCGGCTCCCGCCCTCTGGACGGTCCCAGGACCGCCCCGGCGACGTACCCCCCCAATCGCTTCCCAGCCAGACCCCTGCCCCTTCGATCCATGAGCAGCGTTGCCGACGTCACCGACAGCCAGTGGGACACTGTGGTCCTGCAGAGCGACCTCCCCGTCCTGGTGGATTTCTGGGCCGAGTGGTGCGGCCCCTGTCGCGCCATGGCGCCCCTGGTCGACAAGTTGGCCGACGAGCTCAAGGGCCGGGTTCGGGTGGTCAAGATCAACACCTCGGACAACACGGAGGTCCCGGCTAAATACGGGATCACCGCGATCCCGACCTTCCTGCTGATCAAGCAGGGCAAGCAGGTCAAGTCGATGGTCGGCAGCCAGAGCTACGCGGCCTTCAAGGCCAACGTCGAAGGCGCGCTGTGACGTTTTTTGGCGGCCGCCGTTCGGCGGCCGCAGAGGCGGGGATCGTCGCTGCGCGACGAACCCCGCCTTTGGCGGGCGGAGACGGGGTGGGTTGCCTGAGGAGCTTGGGCCAGCCGCTGGGATTCATGCGGCTGCAAGCGCGTGGGTGTGCCCGGCGTTCATCGGTTCAGCTCTCAGCTCTCAGCTCTTGGCCCTGGACCTCCAGGGAGCCCCCTGCGCCCCGTCGGCGATCGCGCTGCCCCCTGCGCGGTGCGGCGGCGCGATCGGCGACGGAGCTCCAGGGCCTCGCGGAGGCCTGGGGTTGGGGGGCTTTGCAGTGCTGGAGCTGGGGTGGGGTTGGTTGGGCCGTCGGTCGAGGACTGGATCTCCGGCAGAAACCGACTTCGGGGGCCCTCGCGGGTGAGGAGGGAGAAGGGGTCGAGTTGGGCTGCGCCTGAGCGGGCCCTGGTCGCAGGCAGGCCGGAAGGGCGTCTGGTCGGCGCCGGCGAAGCGCTTCCTGGGGACCTGGCCGGGCGCTGCGCCGCGGCGCCCTTTCGCGGGCGGTTCTTCGGCGGCCCGGCGGCGGGGCTATCCTGCCCGGATCGATGGATGCGATCGCGGCAACCCGCCCCCTGCGCCTGGCCTTCCTGGGCTCGCCGCCCTTTGCGACCCCGATCCTGGCGCGCCTGCTGGACAGCCCTTTCCCGCCCCTGGCGGTGGTCACGGCGCCGGACAAGCCGGCGGGACGCGGCCGCCAGCCCCAACCCTCGCCGGTGGCCGAGCTGGCGCGTCAGGCGGGCGTCGAGCTGCTGCGCCCGGCGCGCCTGCGCCCGGCCCGGGGCAGCGGCGCGCTGCCGCCCGAGCGGCAGCGCCTGGCCGCCCTCGATCTGGACCTGATGCTGGTGGCCAGCTACGGCGAGCTGCTCGACGCGGCCTTCCTGGCGCTGCCGCGCCGCGGCTGCCTGAACGTCCACGGATCCCTGTTGCCGCGCCACCGCGGCGCCTCGCCGGTCCAGGCGGCGATCCTCGCCGGCGACGAAATCACCGGCGTTTCGATCCAGCGCATCGTGCTCGAGCTGGACGCGGGCGACTTGCTGCTGTCGCACTCGCTGGCGATCGGGCCTCACGAAACCGCCGGCGAGCTGTTCGAGCGCCTGGCCCTGCTGGGCGCCGAAGCGGCCGTGCAGGCCCTCGAGCTGGTCGCCGCCGGCCGCGACCGCTACACGCCCCAGGACGCCAGCCGGGCGACCCATTGCCGCAAGCTCGACAAGGCCGCGGGGCTGCTCGATTGGCGCCGCTCGGCCGCGGAACTCGACCGGCAGGTGCGCGCCTACACGCCCTGGCCCGGGGCCCACGCGGTCTTGCCCAACGGGCTTCAGGCGACCCTCCTGGCGGTGCGGCCGAGCCTCGAACCGCGGGCCCTCGGGCCCGGGGTGATCGAGGTCTCCGGGCCCACCAGCGCCGCGCGCCTGTGGGTCGGGACCGGCGCTGGAGTGCTCGAGATCCTCGAGCTCAAGCCGGCCGGCAAGCGCGCGCTGGCCGCGGCGGAATTCTTGCGCGGCGCGCGGCTCGAAAGCGGCGCGCGCCTGCGCCTGCCCGCGGAGGCCGGCCCGTGATCCGCCACGCCGCCTTCGAAGTCCTGCGCCAGGGGGGCGGGCTGCCCTCGCGAGCCATCGACCAGGCCGCCGAGCGCCACGGGCTCGAGGGCCGCGATCTGGCCCTGCTGCGCCTCCTGCTGCGCACGCTCTGGCGGCGCCTGGGCAGCCTGCGGGCGGTCGCGGCCGAGGTGGCGCGCGGCAAGCCGAGCGCCGACATCAGCGCCTGCCTGCACATCGGCCTGACGCAGCTCCTGTTCCTCGACCGGGTCCCCGAGCACGCGGCGGTCTCCGAAACCGTCCAGGTGGCCAACGATTTCCTGGGCCTGGCCAAGGGGCGCTTCGTCAACGCCTGCCTGCGCGAAGCCCTGCGCCGCCTCGAACGCCGCCGCAGCGGCGATCCGCGCCGCGATTTCGTGGGCCGCGAGCTCTCCTGGAAGGAGCTGCTCTTCCGTGATCCGGAGCAGCACCCGCTGCTGTGGGCCGAGGACGCGTTATCCATGCCGGCGGCGATCCAGCGCGGCTGGGTGCAGCGTTTTGGCCGCGAGGAGGCCGAGCGCCTGGCGCGCCTGGCGCTCGAGGAGCCGCCGCTTTCGGTCCGCGCGCGCGGGCAGGATCCCGAAGCGCTGCTGCTCGAACTCGAGCTGGAGGCCGAGGAGCTGCGCCCCCTGGCGGTGCGCGGCGGCCTGTGGCTGTTCGCGCCCGAGGCCCGGGCCGTGCTGCTGCGCACGCCCGCGTTCAGCGCGGGTCGCCTGACCGTGCAGGGCGAAAGCGCCTGGCGGGCCGCGCTTTTGCTCGAGGCCCAGCCCGGGGAGCAGCTGCTCGACCTGTGCGCCGCGCCCGGCGGCAAGACCGCCGTGCTGGCGGAGGCCGGCGCGCGCGTGACCGCCACGGACGTGGACCCCTCCAAGCTCGAACTCCTGCGCCAAACCCTCGAGCGCCTGGGGCTCTCGGGCGCCGTCGAGCCGCTGCAAAGCGACGGCGCCGCGGCCCTCGGCGAGCGGCGTTTCGATGGCGTCCTGATCGACGCCCCGTGCAGCAACACCGGCGTGCTCGCGGGTCGCCCGGAAGCGCGCTGGCGTTTCGGCCCCCAGGGCCAGCGCGAGCTGGGCCAGCTGCAGGAGCGCCTGCTCGAGCAGGGCTCCGCCTTGGTGCGCCCGGGCGGCCGCCTGGTCTGGTCGACCTGCTCGATCGAGCCCGGCGAAAACCAAGCGCGCGTGTCCGCGTTCCTGCGCGCCCATCCGGGCTGGGCCCTCGAAGCCGTCCACGAAGCCCGGCCCGATTTCGAAACCGGCCCGGTCGACGGCGGCTATGCCGCCCGCCTGCGCGCGCCGCGAAGTTGACCGGCGGGCAGCATCGGCCGCAGCCTTGGCACGGGGTGGCGGGCGTGCCGGGCCGCGGCTCGAGGGCCCAAAAAATCGGCGTGCAGGGACGGTCCCAGCCTCTGCGTCAGCCTTCGACCAGGAAGCCGAATAGGTAGCCGAGCGTGTCGTCGTCGCCGAAGCGCACGCTGACCCGGCCGCCGGCGGGCACGACCCAGCCGGGCTGGATCTCGTTCGGTCCGTCGACCGGGTCGAGCAGCAACCGCGGCTGGCCGTCGACCTCGAACACCAGCGGCGTGGTCGGGATCACGCCGATGTTTACGCCGTTGCGGCTGGTGTAGCCCGAGCTGGTCACGACCAGGGTGCACTTGGGCGGCACCGTGTAGGGGAAGTTCTCTTCGACGCGCACGATCTGCCGCCAGGTCATCTGGCCGGAGGGCAGGCTGTCGGTCGCGGTTTGGGGGCTGCTCGAGCGCAGCGCCAGGGCGGCGGGCAGCAGGCCGAGCAGCAGGGAGGGCAGGTGCACGGAAGCGCGCAGGCCGTTGACGGTCATGGGTGGATCCTCGCGGGAAGCGGCGGCGCGGGCCGGCGCGAAGACCGGGGCCGCACCTCGGGGGGGGGCCAGGATGGTAGGGCGCGGGCGCGTCCGAGCGCTGCGCGCATCGCCCAGGCCAGACGTATCCTGGGGGCATGGCTCGCCCCCAGAATCGCCCTGTCCCCGAAGCCCAGGACCCGAGCCCCGAGGGCCGTCGAAGGCGCCCCTCCCAGGCCGGGCCTGGCCCGGCCCTCTGGCTGGTTCCGATCGGCGTGCTCTTGGCCGGGGGGGTGGTGGTCGGCAGCCGCCTCCTGGTCCGGCCGGCCGCGGCGCCCGTGAGCGCGCCGCCGCCGCCCAGCGAACCCCTGCCGGCGGCCGAGCAGGTCGATCCGTTCGCCACCGTGCCCAAAGGCAGCGCCTCGCTGCCCCGCCGCACGGGCGGAGCAGCCGGCCGCGGCAGCTCCGCCTTCGCCGCCGCCCGACGCCTGACGGCCGAGCCGGAGTGGCGCGCCGCGGTGGACGACGCCGAGCGCGGCTTCCAGCTGCTGGAGGAGGGCGGGCGGCTGCAGACCTCCGGCGGCGATTGGCGCACGCCGGTGAAGGAGGCCCAGGAGCTGCTGCGACGGGCCCTCGAGGCTACCGAGCCGATCGAAGAGCGCCTCTTGGCGGACCCGGCTCAGGCCGAGCTGGCCCGCCAGCTGGCCGAGGAGCGCGAGGTCTGGCGCCGCCGCGAATACGGCGTGCACAAGCTGATCCGAGGGTGAGCCCTGGTCGAGGCTCGGGCGGAGGATCGTCCCGGGAGGGGCCCCTGGGCAGGGCTGGCCCCCTCCGGCTCGATCAGAAGGTCATGTACAGCCAAGCGTAGAACAACGACCAGTCCTCTCCTTGCGTGAGTTGCTTCACGTAGTCCCCGGCGAACAGGTAGCAGTAGCCCAGGTCCAGTTTGACGAAGCGGTTGAAGGTGTAGCTGGCCACGAAGTCGATCTCCTGGCCGATCTCTTTCGAGGCGCCGGCGGGCGGCAGGCCGGCGACGGGCACGATCTGCACGTCGGCCACGTCGTACAGCACGTCGTCGTCCTCGAGGCGCTCGAAGTGGTGCAGATCGAGTCGCAGCTTGAGCGCGTCGGTGGGCTGCAGGCGCAGGCCCAGATTGGGTCCGATCACGTTGCGGCGGCCGACGGCATCCACGAAACCGAACCACATATGGCCCAGCGGATACAGCGTGTCGAAGGTGTTGATCTCGTCGTCGTTCGGGCTCTGGTCGCCGCTGGCCGCTTCCAGGCCCACCAGCACGGTGGGCTTCCAGGGCTCGTTCTTGAAGGAGTAGGACAGCTCGCTGCCGGTCATCCAGGCCTCGATGTCCGCTTGACCGAGCGAACCGGTCTGCCAGGTGCCTTCGAACTCAGCTTTCCAAGCGTCGGCGAAGGGGCGCTCGATGCGCAGGCCGTTGGTCTGGCGCCGCTCGGTTCCGGTGAAGCCCTGGATCGCGCGGTTGTCCCGATCCGTGTACAGGCTGTAGAGCTCGACCGTCCAGGGCTGCTGGTTGTAGATGCCGTAGGCGCCGTAAAAGGCCTGATCGTCGTTGGATTCGTTGAATTCGAAGCGGTCGACGCGCAGCGGCCGTACCCAGAAAGCGGTCAGCGAGAAGGGGCCGCGGTTCCAGCTGCTCGAGAAGCCATCGAAGATCCGCCGCGTGGTGGGCCAGTCCAAGATCGAGATCAGACGCTCGCGGCCGAAGGCCAGCTCCTGGCGGCCGCCGCGCAGCGTCGCGGTGGTGTTGCTGCCCACCTCGGTCTTGCCCTCGAGCCAGAGGTTGTGGATGTCGAGGGAATCGACGTTGATCGGCTGGTCGCCGCCCTGCAGGTCGCGGTCCGTGCTCCAGCAGGTCTTGACCTCGGTCATGGCCCGGAAATGCTTGCCGAAGTGCCAATCGGCATGGGCGAAGACCCGGGTTAGCCAGTAGGTGTCCTGGTTTACGCCGTTGGGGGCGCTCCCGAAACGGAAGCCGTCGATCGACTCGAAGCGCTCGAAAACGTTGGCGCCGAACGAGACCCACCACTCCTTGTCATCGCTGAGCGGCACGGCCTTGTAGGCCAGCCAGGGGTGGGCCTGTTTGGCCTCCGGATGGTCGAGCAGCTTGGACCAGTCCTCCTTCCAGCGCAGCAGCTGGAACTTGGGCGGCGTGTAGGGCTTGGCTTCCGGCGCGGGGGTCTGGCCGGGAGTCTGGGCGGCCAGGGGGCCTGCTAGACCGAGCAGCAGGGCGGCGGCCGAGGGGTAGCGGCTCATCGGGAAGGGTAGGGGGCTGGGGGGGGGGGCGAGCCGGCCATAATCGGCAGCGATCAGGCGATAGCTAAGAACTATATAGCGGAGTTGGGAAGGGGGGGCGCCCTGGAGCAGGACCAAGACTGGCCTGCCCGGGACCCCGGGTTCCAAACGGCCGCCCGCCGCGCGGCCCGGCGGGCGCCCCGCCCCCCGCTGGCCCCGCAGGCCTCGGCCCCCCCGCCCGGGAGCTTCCTGCCCGCCCCGAGCAACCCAAGGGTGCCCGGGGGGCGGGTCGCCCGCCCCGGCCTCGGCCGCGCCCCCGAGCCGGCGCTCCCCGCGCTACCCGACTCCCGCTCCGACCCGCTGTGGCCCCCCGAGCCCCGTCCGGATCGCGCGGGTCCGGCGGCGATCGGGAGCTCCAGCGGCGTCCCGGTCGCGGCCGCT
>JBILNK010000301.1:0-3218 GCA_044375105.1 Planctomycetota bacterium | reverse complement strand
CGCCGTCCGGCTGGCGATGGATGTGCTCGAGCATCTCGCTCTTGCCGCCGCCGCTGGCGCCCTCGTGGGAGATCACGATCTTGTTGTCGTAGGGCGTGATCACCTGCACGGTCGAGCAGTGCATGGTGACCCAGTGCTCCTGCTCGCCCAGGTTCAAGAGCACGCCATAGATGCCCTTCTTGGCGCTGGGGCCTGGATACAGGTTGTAGCTGTAGAGCTCGTGCAATCCGGCGCGCCGGTTGTGGACCACCACCTGGCGCCCATCGAACCTCGAGTGCCGGAAGGGCGGGGCTGTGTAGATCAGCGCCTTCGGCTGGAAGCCCTCCGGCAGCCATTCGACGTCCTGGATGCCCTGCAGCAGCGCCAATCCGAGCGCGAAGAAGCCCGCGTTCTCCGGGGCGATCACCAGGGCATCGGTGCCCTTGCCGGCGATGCCGGCCACGAAGGGGAACACCGCCAAGGGCTGTCCAGCCAGCCAGTCGAAGGTCTCCGTGCGCAGGCCATCGAAGGGCTCGCCGAAACGCTCCAGGAAGGTCGGCTTGTCCGTGGGCAGCATATCCCCGATGACCATGCAATCCGGGTCGCGCCGGCGCATGTAGGGCTCCACGTAGTTGGCCGCGATGCCGTTCTTGACCCGGCACACGCGCGCCTCCAGCACCCGGCCCCGGCCGGGCACGTCGTAGGCGATTTCGTGGTAGCCCTGCGTCGCCCCGGCCACCGCCAGTCGGACCAGTTCCTCGCTCGAGCGCGCCACGGTGACGCGCGGCGCGCGGCTCAGGACCTCCGCGGCCTCTTCGGGGATCGGAAAGGGAAGCAGCGGGATCCGGCGTGTGCGAACTTGGGTCTCGACGAAGGGCTGCATGGCTCGGTGGGGGAGGATAGCCGCATTCGGCGCAGCGTGCAGCCGCGGCCGGGCGAACCCCGTCGAATGCCCTGCGGGTTGATCTTTCCTTCACAGGCCGCCGCGCTCGGCTCGTCCGCCAGGGTCGCCGCGATCACCGCGGCTGCTGCGATCGCTGCACCTGCCATGGCTGCTGCGGCTGCTGGGATTGCCGGGATCGCTGTGGCTGCCGGGTCGCGGAGGCCCGCCGCGGCCGGGCGCGTGGCGGGGAAAGGCGCTCGCCGCGGGCTGCCAGCGAACCCCACCGGCCAGGCGCGGGCCCCGCCCGGGTGGACTGAGCCGGGTGGACTGAGCCGGGCTGGGGCCGACCCGCACAGCCCCTGCCCCGCTGGCCCTACTCGGCGTCTCCGCCCTGGGTCTGGCTCCAGAAGATCAGGCGGCTCGGGTGCTGTGGGTCGTGGAACAGGGTTTGGTGCGCTGCGATCAGGCGCGTGGCGTGCTTGTCCGGCTCCCCGGTGCCGAGCACGCGGGCGAAGTTTGGGAAGGCTTCGGAGGTCAGCACCAGCACCAGCCGGTGGCCGGCTTCGAAGCGATGGCAGAACCACCACGGCTCGAGGCGCAGCGGGAACGGGCGCCCGGGCTCGACCGGCCGGATCTCGCTGCCGGTCCAGCCGAAACGGCGGTTGCCGGGCAGGCCCAGCAGCGACAGCTCGCCGTCCGGGCCCTGGTCAGCGATCATGGCCGTGAGCAGGCCGTCCCGCGCGCTGGTGGCGACGAAGAGGTCCACCTCCAGGGAGCCCGAGACCAGCGTGGGCGCTTCGAACGCGGGTCCGCGGAAGAGCAGCACGCCCTGCTCGGGTTCCTCGATCTCGAGCTGCGTCTCTGCCGCTTCCGTGTCGGTGTCGAGGTCCTCGAGGTCGATCGCCGCGCGCGCGGGGTTGTAGAGCCAGCGCGTGGGCTCGTCCGGCTCCGGAGCCGGCCGGAGCACGCCCCCGCTGGTCCGGCCGTTGGCCGGGGTGGGCGCGCCCAGGAACCATTCCTGGCGCTGCCAGCTCGGGTCGGGGAAGTCCGCGAGCTCGAGCCAGCGATTGGCGCCGCTTTGGAACAGGCGCACGCGCGGCTCGCCTTCGAGCTCTACCTCCTTTTCTTTGAGGAAGGTGTCGAAGAAGCGCAGATACAAAGGATCGAGCTCCAGCAGCGCCCCGTCGCCGTAGTCGTAATGGCCGAACTTGGATTTCGTGTTGAAGGCGTGGTCCCAGGGGCCGAACACCAGCCATTGGTTGGCATGCCCAGCGCGGCGCCGTGCTTCCCATTGCAGCTTGGTGCCGATGCCGTCTCCGTCCCAGGTGCCGCTGACCAGCAGGGTCGGGATCTCGATCGCGGCCACCTCGTCCAAGGTGGCCGCGGTCCAGGCCGCCAGGTGGTCGCGTTCGAGCCAGGCGTCGAAGAAGGGCACGCTGGCGCCGAATACCGCATCGTCGGCCTTCGAAAGCGGCAGCGTCGCCAGGGCCGGGCCCCCGGGTACCTCGCCCAGGGAGCTGAAGTCCGTGGCCTTGCCCTGCACGATGCGCGCCCACCAGACGTTGCCGCCCAGCAGGAACAGCCCGTGGTCCCAGGGGATGTTGAGGCAGGGGTGCGGCGGGCTGACCTGGGGGATGATGCAGCGCAGGGCCTCCGGCTTCTCGACGGCCGCTTGCCATTGCACGAAGCCCAGGTAGCTGGCCCCGATCATGCCCACGCGGCCGTCGCACCAGGGCTGGGCCGCCAGCCATTCGATGGTGTCGAAGCCGTCCTGGCGCTCGTTCTGGAACGGATCCCAATCGCCGCCGCTGTCTCCGCGGCCGCGCACGTCCTGGGCCACGTGCGCATAGCCCCGAGCGGCCCACCAGGCGCCCTCCAGGGCCGAGAGTTCGCGGCCGTAGGGGGTGCGCAGCAAGATCGCCGGGTAGCGGCCCTCGGGTTTCGGCCGGGTCAGCGTGGCGGCGAGCTCGACGCCGTCGCGCATTCGCACGGCTAGGCGCGTGTCCTGGGTGGTCTTGAAGGTCGCCTGGGACAGCTCCGGGAAGGCCTTGATCGGATCGACGAACAGCTCATCGGCCAGCTCCGCGGCCGCGCTGCGGAAGGCCTGGGCGGGCACTTCGAAGCCGACCACGCCGGCGGCTCCGCGCCACACGTCGATGGCGAGCCCGCCGATCTCGAGGCGCCGGCCGGGGAGCGACTCTCCGGCGACCAGCCGCGCCTTGATCGGCAGCAGCTCGGCCTGCTCGAGCATCAGGTTGTCGAGCAGCAGGATCGTGTGTTCGCCGGGGGCCGTCAGCTCGAACAGGCTGTCCATCAAGACGGGGTGCAGGGCCGAGAAGACCCCGCCGCCGCTCCA
>JBILNK010000014.1:0-39410 GCA_044375105.1 Planctomycetota bacterium | reverse complement strand
CAAGCGCCGGCGCGCGCTCGCGCGGGCGGTTGCCCCGACGCGCCGCGCGGTGGGCTCGCCTGGCCCGGCGTCGAGCGCGCTGCCGGGGGCGCCTCTCGACGCTCGGCGGGCGGGCGGCCCGGGCCCTGCGCGGGGCGGCGCTCCCGGGAACCCGCGGGCGCCGCGTGCGGTGCGGCGCTCGGCTGGTCCGCGCTCGGCGCGTCCGAAGCCGTGCGCGCTCGCCGGCTCGCGCGGCGGCGCCCGCCTGCGCTCCCCTGCGGGTCCGGCTCCCCGGGGGACTCGCGGTCCGGCGCGCCATCCGGCCACCAGGGCGCCCCGGCCCGCGGGCTGTGCGCCGCAGCCGCTGCGGAGCCGGCGGCGGGCTCGGCCGAGGCCTCAAAGCCCGGGATCAGCGCTCCGAACGGCGCGTCGTCCTCTGGCTCGGCCGCGGAACGGTCCGCCGGCCCCTCGCTTGCCGGCCGGCGGCGGGCGGCCTCGGATGCGGGTTTTCGCTCGGGCGGCTCGCGCTGATCCATCGTTGCCCCAGAGGCTAAGGGGCGCGCGGGCCGGGGGCCACAGCCAGCCCCGTCCCGGAGGGCCGCCGTCCCGTCGCCGACCTGCGCCGGGCCGGGCCTGGCGCCGTCCGGCGGCGGCGCTTGTGCCCGGCGCCTCCGCTGGCTACACCGAACGCTGGCCCGGGCCGGCATGAGCGCGCTTCGATCCTCGAGAACCCCGTGCCCCGGGCGCGCCGGCCGCGTGCCGCTGTGGCTGCCCTTGGGCCTGTTCTGCGCGCTGCTGGTGTTCCTGCGCGCCTATCAGCAGCAGCGCGTGCGGGAGAGCGGCTACGAGCGCATCGACACCAGCGCCGTGCTGCCGCAGTTCGAACAGCCCTGGGCCGACGCGCGCTGGGGCGGCGAACTGCAGGCCGCCGTGGCGACCCTGCCGCCCTTCGAACCCACCGATTCGGCCGCCGTGGGGGCCTTGATCGAGGCGGTCGCGGGGCTGTCCTTCGTCCGCGAAGTGCGCGCGCCGCGGGCCCTCTGGCCGGGGGGCCTCGAACTGCAGATCGAGCTGCGCCGGCCGGTGGCGTGCGTGCAGATCGCCGGGCGCTTCTTCGCGATCGACAGCGAGGCGGTGGTGCTCTCGGGCCATTGGAGCAGCCCGCCCTATTTCGGCTTCCACGCCTTGCCCGTGGTCGGCCCGAACGACGGCGGGTTGGAGGGCTATACACCCGGCATGGTCTTGTTCGAGCCGCGCCACCTGGACGCCCTCGACGTGGCCCGTTCCCTGTGGGCGGAGCTCGAGCCCAAGGCTATCGAACGCCTGGGTCGCTGCTTGATCGACGCCAGCGACGGGCGCTCGCCGGACCTGACCGGCGGCGGGGTGCGGCTGTTGCTCGAGAATCAGCGCGTGGTGCTGTTCGGGCGGGCGCCGATCGCCGCTGGACCGGGGGAATTGCCGAGCCGCCTCAAGTGGCAGCATCTGGCCCGCGGACTGCGCATGCTGGAGAACGGCGGCGACGAGGATTGGTCCCTGCTCGACGTGCGCTGGGACGAGCTGGAGCTGCGCCCGCGCGGCCTGGTCCTGCCGCCGGAGCCCCGGTGAGTCCGCGCTTTGGGTCCTTGGTGGGGGCCTGCGCCCTCGTGCTGCTGCTCCTCGATGGCCGCACGGCCTTGGGCGCCGCCTGGCCCGCCGGGGCGCGCTTCGGGCTGGCTGCGGCCCTCTTCGCTGGGGCGGCCCTGTTCCCGCGAACGCGCCCAGCGGCGGACCTATCCGGTTGGCTCGTGCCCCTGCCCGTGTTGGCAGCAGCCGCGGCCCTCGATCTTTCGGCCGGCGCCGACCCGCTGCCGCTCCTGCGCGCCTCGTCGTTGCTGCTCGTGTGCCTGGCCGCGGGCTCGCTGGCGCGGCCCGGCGGGTTGTGGTGGGGCGGACTCGCGCTCCTGGCCCTGCTGTGGACCCTCGCCCACAGCGCCCGCTCCCTGGGGCAGCCGGGCAACGGCTCGCCCCTGCTGGGCCTCGACCGCTGGATCGCGGGCCTGCCGCCCGCGGGGCTGCTGGCGGCCGCCCTCGATCGGGGGCCGTTTGCGGCTCCATTGGCCGGCGGCCTGGTGCTGCTCTGCCTGGCGGCCCTCTCCCGCTGGCCGCGGGCCCGCCCGGCGCCCGCGGCCGCCTTGGGCCTGCTGATCTGGATGCCTCCCGCCGGGGCCAGTGCGCCTGAGCTTCCCGAGCGGCTGGCCTGGGCCAGGCTCGAGCTCGAGGGACCCCTGAGCGCTGTCGAGCTGCAGCTCGCCGGGCGCGCGGCGCTCGTGGTCGAGCTCGATCTAGAGGCCGATCAGAGACTCGATCTCGAGCTGCCTTGGCTGCGCCCTTCACCCCTGGATGTGGAGCCCGAGGCGGTCGTCCGCGGCTCCGGACGGGTGCGCTTCGCCTTTGGCCGCGAGCGGGTTCGCGCCGTTTCGCCCTCTGGGTCCCTGGCGCGCCGTCCGGCGCCCGAGCCCGGCGTGGCCACCCCCCGGAGTCTGCCCCTTGGCCAGGCCGCGTTGATCGCCGCGGCGCTGGTGGCGGCCGCCTCGGCCCCGCGGGGGCCGAGCGGCGTGCGCCTCCCGCTGCGGATCCTGCTGCTGGGCGCCTTGCCGATCGGCTTGGCTCTGTGGATCGCCCCGGGGCTCGCTCGGCCCCCCGAGCTCTCGGTCGCCACGACGCTCGATTTGGACGGCGGGCCCGTGGCGCTCGAGCAGCGCGCCGCTCGCGAACGGCTCGCGCTCTCCGCGGCGATCGATGGCCTGGTCACCTGGCCCGCATGGGCCCCGGCCTGGATCGAGGCGCGCTGGGATCCCCTGCGCGGCAGCGCCCAGCTGACGGCCCGGGCGCCGGGCGCCCGGCTGGTGGAGCGCCGCTGGCTGGCCGCTCCCGCCACGGAGCCGCTTCCCGAGGGCTGGCGGCGCTGGGATCGCCGACCGGATGGAGGCTTCGATGTCCGGGGCGCCCCCGGGGCCGGGGCCCCGCCCGCCTGGGCTCTGTGGCCGACACCCCCGGGTCGTGCCGCTTGGTGGGCGTCCCGGGCCGAGGGCTCCGGTCCGGTCTGGCGCTGGTGCAGGGAGGGCTGAAAGCTTCCAGGGTTCCGTCCAGGGATCAGAGCGCGGCCCAGCGCGCCTCGCATCCGCCGCTGCCCGCGCAGCGTCGGGCGAGCGAGGCGGCCAGCCCTCCGGCGCGGTGCGCGCCGGTCCGGGCTTGATGGGGCCGGCCCGCTCCGTTACTGTTCTCGCCCCTCGGATCGGTCGGACTCTGCACGCGCGCCCGCAGGCGCCCGTCGCCGACCCGCCCCGAGGTTGCGTCTTGAGCGCGGTCGGCCCGCCCGGCACCCGCGCCCTTTCCGTCCCGACCTCCGATGAAAACCACCCACGTCCGCGCCGAGACGCTCCCGGAGCGCTGGCTCCTCTACGACGCCAGCAAGGAACCTCTCGGGCGCATGGCCTCCAAGATCGCGTTTGCGCTGATGGGCAAGGATCGGCCGACCTACACCCCCAGCGAGCCGAATGGCGCCTTCGTGGTGGTCATCAACGCCCAGCAGGCCGTGCTGACCGGCAACAAGGAAGAGAACAAGTACTACCGCACGTTCTCCGGCTACGCCGGCGGCCTCAAGCTGCACAGCGTGCCGAAGATGCGCGCCACCAAGCCCGAGGAAATGGTCCGCCTGGCCGTGCGCCGCATGCTGCCCAAGAGCAACCTGGGCCGGCTGCTGCTGACCCGCCTCAAGGTCTACCCGGCGGCCGAGCATCCCCACGGAGCCCAAAAGCCCAGCCCGGTCCAGGGCTGATCCGGACGGCCCCGCCGGAGCGCCCGCGAGGCGCTGCGACCGGGGCCAGGCGCCGGTTCGGCCGTCTGGGCTCGACCGAAGATCGCTCGACCGAAGATCGCTCGACCGAGATCGACCGCGGTCCCTCCGGCCAGCCCCAGCCCCGCACCCGACGCCGGCCTTCCCAGGGCCTTTCGAAACCAAGCGCAGCCCTCCGGGCCTCGCCCCAACCTTCCGATCTCGAGCCAGCCACCAACGCTCCCCTCCATGGCAGTCGCTAAACCCTTCACCTGGGGCCTTGGACGCCGCAAGTCGGCGGTCGCCCGCGTGCGCATCCAGCCGGGCACCGGCAAATTCTCCGTCAACGGACGAGAGCTCAAGGAGTTCTTCGTCACCCAGCGCGATCAGATCCAGGCCACGGCGCCCCTCGGCACCCTATCCACGGAGGAGTCCTACGACGTGGCGGCCCAGGTCGACGGCGGCGGCCCCCACGGCCAGGCCGGCGCGGTGCGTCTGGGCCTCGCCCGGGCCCTCAAGGAGGTCAATCCCGCCCTGTTCGAGGCGCTGCGCGCCGGCGGGCACCTGACCCGGGATTCGCGCATGAAGGAGCGCAAGCATTACGGTCGCCGGGGCGCACGCCGCGGCTTCCAGTTCTCGAAGCGCTGATCCGATCCGCCCGTCCGGGCCCCGGTTGCGGCCGAGACCCGGCGCCGCCGGCCCCCGCAGCCGCCAGACCCTGCGAGAAAGCAGGGGTCCCGTTCGGCGCCCCCCGCCCGGGCGCGGCATCCGCCGCGCCCGGCGTCGTTCTCCCTACGCCGCGGCGGGCGCGGCCCCGCGAGCGGGTCAGCGCGGCCGCTCCGAGATCGAGCCCACGCCCCCGAAGCCTCCCCGAGCGCTCCCATGGCAGGCCATTCCCACTCGGCGAACATCGCCCGTCGCAAAGGGGCGGTGGACAAGAAGCGCAATCGCGAGTTCACCAAGTGCGCGCGGGCGATCCTCTCGGCGGTCAAGCAGGCCGGCCCCGATCCGGACGCGAACTTGAAGCTCAAGTACGCGATCGAGAAAGCGCGCGCTTGCAACATGCCCAAGGACAACATCCAGCGCGTGATCAAGTCCGCGATGGGGGACAAGTCCGGGGCCATGGAAGAGCTGGTCTACGAGGGCTACGCCCCGGGCGGCGTGGCCTTGATCGTGACCGCCTTGTCCGACAATCGCCATCGCACGTCGGCCGACCTCAAGCACCTGTTCGACAAGCGCGGCGGCAATCTGGGCTCTCCTGGTTCGGTGGGCTTCCTATTCGCCTTCCGCTCGATCTTCGTGATCGAGGCCAAGGGGCGGAGCGAAGACCAGGCCATGGAACTAGCGCTCGAGGTGGGCGCGGATGACGTGGCGCTTGAAGGCGAATTCGCCACGCTGCAGGCAGCGCCCACGGAGTTCCTGGCGGTCAAATCGCGCCTCGAAGCCCTGGGCATCGCGTTCATCTCGGCGGAGATGGGCTATGTGCCGCTGACCAGCGCGCCGATCGCCGATCGCGACGAGGCGCGCCGCGTGCTGCGCTTGATCGACGAGCTCGAGGAGCTCGATGATGTGCAGACCGTGTATGCCAACTATTCCGTGGATCCGGCCTGGCTCGAGGAGGCGCCGTGAAGCTCGCCCGCCCGCGGGTCCACCCGGGAGCGCCGCGATGCTGAAGCGCATCGGGGGGTTGCTGCGGGATGCCTGGTGGATCCCCCTGATCGTCGTTTTCGGCAGCCTGTTCATCGGCGGCTCCATCCACCCGCTGGTGGGCGCGGTGACCTTCGTCTCCGGCTGCCTGACGCTGGTGTATTTCGCGCTGCTGCGCTACGACGACGAAGGCCGCGAAAGGCGCGACGACTTCAAGCTCTAAGGGCCCGATAGGAAAGGCGCCTCGGCTGGCGCCGGAGCCGCCGTACCAGCCGCTGCGCAGGGCTTTGCAAAGGACTTTGCCCTGCCATCCGGCGGCCGGGGAGGCTGGGATCGTCGCGGCGCGGTGGGTTTCGTTCTCCAGCCACCGCTGGCTTGGCCCCTCCGGCACGCGCGGCCGCCTTCGCCTCCGAGCCCCCTCAGGACGCCCCTCGCCGGCGGGCGGCGGCCCGGGCGCCACGGGGGCGAGACCGCGGTGGCGCGGCGCTCACGGCTCTGGACGGGCCGCGGCGGCTCCGAGCCAGGCTGCGCCCGAAATGGGGGCGGGGCCGCCTGCATCCGCCGCTGCCCTGTTCCCCGCGGGGCTTTCGGGCGCGGTCGAGCCCGGAGGCCCGGCGGGGCCCGATCGGGCCGGGGCCGTGCAGGGGGCGCCCTGGTCCCGGGGCGGCAGGGGGGGGCTGCCGGGTTCCTAGCCCCAGGGCTGGGCCGGCGCGCGGGGCGGCTTGCGCCCCGAGGGGCACCGGCTGGACACTGGGTCGAGCGTCCCCGCCGAGGAATCATGCAAGCCGAGCCCCGCCGCATCTCCGTGGTCACCCACGACCCGCTGTTCCACGCCCAGGCCGAGAAGGCCCTGGGGGAGCGGCTGCCCGGACCCTACGCCCTGGGACCCTCTGGGCGCGGCCTGGAGCGCCTGCGCGAGCTGCCGGTCCAGCAGCTGTTCCTGCTCGATGGCCGGGAGAGCCCGGACGGAGAAAATTCCTACGAAAAGTTGCGCCGCTTGGTGGCCCTGGGCCGCGGGCCGGTGGGAATGGCAGTCGAACAGCCCAACGACTTGGCTCGCGAGGTGTCGCGGGCGGTGGGGGCGGTCGGCATCGTCTCCGTGCCGCTGGAGCGCGGCGCGCTGCTCGGCCTGGTTCCGACGCGGGCTCCCTTCGCCAGCACACTCCAGAGCGCGGCCCGCGCCGGCAGCTCGACTTTGATCAAGCCGGGGGGCGGCGATGGCGCCCTGCAACTTCCGGCCGCGCTGCTCGCAGAGCTGGCGCGCCAGGATCCGCGGCACGACCGCCTGATCAGCGCGCTGATCGACCCCGAGACCAGCCTGTTCAACTACGAATTCCTGACCTTCAAGCTCGACGAGGAGTTCAAGCGCGCGCGGCGCTTCGGCCAGCCCCTGGCCTGCGTGATGCTGGGCTTCGACGGGGAATGCGACGAGGGCGTCCTGCGACGCCTGGCGAGTCTGTTCCTCGACGCTTCCCGCGACACCGACGTGCTCGGTCGCTTCGACCGCAGCAGCTTCCTGTTCCTGCTGCCCAACACCGACCCGGCCGGGGCCCGCGCCATGGTGTCGCGCGTGCAGGCCTCGATCGGATCCCTGGGTTTGCGCGATGTGATCGGCGACCCGCTGGAGCTGTCGATCGGCATGGCCCATTGGCCCAGCGAGGGGGTGCAGCAAGCGGCCGATCTGTATCGCTGCTCCAAGGAAGACCTCTCAGCCGCCGGTCGTCCGGGCGGCTCCAGCCGCTGACCGCAGCGCTGGCCAAAAGGCGGGCTGGCCTCGGGCGACGGTCCCGCCGGGCAAACCGGTGGGAGCCGCCCGGGGGCTGAAGCGGACGCTGCACTGCGTCGAATTCAGGATCTGCGTCGGTCGCAGGGCGGCCACGAGCGATCCGACGAGCAGGCCTCGGAGCACAAGCGCCGCCCGGGTTGATTTCCTCGGCGCGTCGAACGTGGCAGCAGCGGCCGGCCCCGAGGCAATTCGGCAGAATCCACGCCTCCAGCGGCGAATGGGGGCCCGGGTCCGGGGTGCCCGAGGCGCGTCGGTCCGGCCTTTCCTTGCACGCCGCGGGGCGCCCCGGCCCGTGGACGGGCGCCAGGCCCCGAGCGGACGTCGGCGCGCCAGCGCGCTCTCCGCTCGTCGCCGCAGGAGGGGGCCGGAGATCGGTCCCGGGGCCGGTCGGGGCCGGGATCGAGTCCCGCGGGCCGGGCGCGGCGTCCGCTCGAGAAATGGCCTGGCGCCGATCCCGCATGGCACAGTGCCCAGCGGCGCTTTCGATCCATGCCCTCCACGGACGGCTTCTCCCTTCCGACTCCGAGCGAGTCCCGCTCCCTGTTGGCGGCGGAGCGCTTCGAAGAGGCTTTGGGCGTCTGCCAGGCGGTGCGTCGCACGCCGCCCGAGTCGCGCGCCTTGCGGGCCCTCTGGGCAGCCTTCGAGCAGGACTTCGCTGAGGCTCTTCTCGAGCGCTCCCGCGCGGCGCAGGCGGCCGCGGAGCCGGCGCTCGCCGCCCGCTGGCTCGGCTTGCTCGAACGGCTCGACCCAGGCCTGGCCCAGCGCGCGGAGCGCTCCTGGGTCCGCCGGCTGGCCGCGGCTGCGGCGGCAGCGCCCCAAGGCTCCGCGAGCGGGGCGGCGGGCCGCGGCGATCTGAAGGCGCCCAGCGGCCTCAGAGGGCCAGCGAGCAACGCGGCTCAGCCGCCCCATGGGGGTCGCCGGGACCCCGGGTCGGGGCCGATCCCGCGCCCGGATCGCCGCGTGACTCCGAAGGCTTCGCCCTGGTCCGCCGAGCTCCCCGATGAGGCTTCAGCCCCGGGGCCGCCTGCGCGCCTGGCGCGCCTGCTGGCCGATGACCTCGGGGAATGGTTGCTGGTAGCCGCGCAGCGGCTTTGGTTCAGAGGGGCCGAGCAAGAGCAGGCCTTGCCCGTGGACCTGCCCGGTCTGGAGCCTGGCCAGGAGCTGTGCCTGCTGCGCGGATCGAGGGCCGGCTTCCTGGCCTTCGAGCGCCGGTCCACGAACGCTCCCTGGGCAGCCCTCGGCACCCTCGAGCCCGGGCTGGCGCTGAGCCTGGGCACGGCCACCCGGCCGAGCCTGCGGCTCCTGCCGCGCTGGCTGTCCGAGGCGGTCGAGCCGCCCTGCCTGGCGCTGTCCTTCGAGCGCGGCGTCGCGGCCGGCGAGGCTCAGGGCCTGATCTGGTTGTCCGGGGAGCTCTGCTTTGGCGCCTCCGCCGGCAACCTGCTGCGGGCGTCGAGCCTGGCGTCCGCCCACCGGTTCCAGTTCGACGGGGACTCCCTTTCGCTCTGCGGGCCGGGTCCGATCAGGCGCCTGGGCCCACCCGGCCAGCCGCCGGAGGACCGCTTGCAGGAGCTGTTTCGCTGCCCCTTCCCGCCGCCCCAGCGCTTCGAGTTCGAGCTCGGCGGTGGGCGGCCGCCCCTGTGGATGCGCCTCGAGCCCCTGGAGGCCCGCCCTTGAGCACCCCGGGAAGTCCCGCTGAACGGCCCGCTCCGCGGCCTACCCTGGGGCCCCCGCAGGAGTCTGCCGCCAACATGATCGACTGGGAGCGCTTCTACGCCCGATTCCGTGAGCCCGGCTTCGTGCCGGGCTTCGAAATCGAAAACCGGCTGGGAGGCGGGGCCTTCGGCGAGGTCTATCGGGCGCGCAAGGTTTCGATCGACAAGCCCTACGCGATCAAGTTCCTCAAGGTCGATGGGGAAGTCGAACGCCAGGTGATCGAGCGGGAGATCGGCCAAGCGCGGCTGTTCGCGGCCCTCGATCACCCCAACCTGGTGACCGTGGAAGACGTGGGCAGCGCCGAAGGCGTGCCGTACCTGGTGATGGGCTATGCGGGCGAGGACACCCTGGCGCGCCGTCTGAAGCGCGGCCCGCTCGAGGTGCCCGCGGCCATCGCCCTGTTCACGCAGATCTGCCGCGGGGTCCTGGCCCTGCACGATCGCAACCTGGTGCACTTCGACCTCAAGCCCGCCAACGTGTTCCTGAGGGGCGACCAGGTGCGCGTGGGGGACTACGGGCTGGCCAAGCTCGTGGCCGACGGCCGCCAGACCCTGAGCTTCGGACGGGGCACGCCCTTGTACGTGGCGCCCGAGGTGCTGAGCGGACGGGCCGATCAACGCGCCGACATCTATTCGCTCGGTGTGATCCTGTTCGAGTGCCTGGCCGGCAAGCCGCCCTTCGCGCCGGATTCGGGTCTCGGGGCGATCCTGCGCCGCGACGAGGCTCCGATCCGCTTCCCCGCGGAGTTCCCCGCGGCGCTCGCGCCGGTGGTCGAGCGCTGCCTGGCGCGCGAGCCCGGACAGAGATACGCGAGCGTGGCGCACCTGCTCGAGGACCTGGGCCAGGCGGCGCGGCGCGGCGATTCGATCCGCTGGCCCGCCGCGCCCTCGACGGGATCCTCCAGCCCGAGCGCCGCTGGGCCCCAGCCCGCGGCCCCCGCGGACGTGCTCGAGTGGGAGACCCTGGGCGACGAGGCGGCGCCGGCCCCGACACCCCTGCAAGGCGGCGGGAGCGAACTCCGCGCGGCGCCCTGGAGCGATCGAGAGCTGTCGTCGGACGATCTGGTTTCCTCGGGCGACGCTGGACCGGCGCCGGTTTCCGCGGCCTCGAGCGCCGGCCCGGGCGCTCCCTTGGCCTGGGTGCCGGTGCCACCGCGCGTGGCAGGCGGTGCCCTCGGGACCCTGCGGGCCCTGCTGCGCGTGGGCCTCGACCTGTTCGGTGTCGTCGTGGCCAACCCGGTGCGCGCCACGGCCGCTCTGCTCGCCAGTCGCCTGGTTCCGGCCACGGCCAGCCTTGGCCGCGGATTGCGCAGCGCCCTGCTGTGGGTTCTCTGGCTGGCCGGCATGGCGCTGCTCGGGGCCCTGGTGGTGGCGCTGCTGTCCCTGTTGTCGGAGTGAGGGGCTGAGAACGGATCGGCTCGGGCTGCGCCCAAGCCGTCCGTCCGGCCTCTCGGCACGCCTTCGGGGGCTTTCGGGGGCCACACGGGCTGGAACCCAAGGGATCGGTGGCTACGGGGCAGCGTGTGGGCAACCGAGCCCCGCGGATTCCGGGGAAGCCCGCCGCCGCCGGTCGGGAGCTCCCGCGGAGGCCCTGGAACTGCGCCGCTGCGGATGCCGACGCCGCCTCGCGGAGCGACGCGGCCGGCGACCGGGGCCGGAGCCCCCTCGGGATCCCGAATCAGGAGCCGATCGGCACGGCACGACTCCCGAGGTGCCCGACGCGGCCCTCCAGGCCCCTGCGCCGTGGGGGGGCCGAGCCCCGGCCTCGGATCGAGGAGCCGGGCGGCGTGCCCAGGGCTTTGGATCGAAAAAACCGGGCGCCAGGGGTGATTTCGGCGGAATCGGCAGGATTGCCCGGGCTGCTGGCGCGCCAGCCAGTGTCGATCGGTTTAGGGTGTCCTCTGGAGGGTCTGCCTTGGCCCCGGGCAGCCCCGCACGCTCATGAGCCTTCGATCCATCCTGCTCTCGCCGTTGGCAGCCTTCGCTTGCGCACTCGTCGCACAGGCCCAGAGTCCCTTCGGCTTCGCGCCTTTCCTCAGCGGCCTCGATCGGCCGACCGCTCTGGTGGCCGTGCCCGGCCAGCCGGGCCGTCTGCTGGTGGTGGAGCAGGCGGGCCGGGTGCGCAGCGTCGAAAACGGCCAGCTGGAGCCCGGTCTCTTTCTGAATCTGCTCGGGCAGGTCTCGCTGACCTCGGAGCAGGGCCTCCTGGACCTGGCCCTGCACCCCGACTTCGCCGCCAACGGGCGCTGCTTCGCGACCTACACCGATCTGGCTTGGAACCTGATCCTGGAGGAGTTCCAGGCCGCGCCCCAAGGCGCGGTGATCCCCGGCAGCGAGCGGCGCCTGCTGACGATCCCGAAGCCCTTCGTGCAGCACAACGCCGGCAAGCTGTTCTTCGGGATCGACGGGTTCCTGTGGATGGCGACCGGAGACGGCGGCAACGCCTTCGATCCCTTCGGCAACGCCCAGGACCTGGGCTCGCTGCTCGGCAAGATTCTGCGTCTCGACGTGGATTCCGCGCCGCCCGCGGGGAGTCCGCTGCCCTACGCGATTCCCGCCGACAACCCCTTCGTGGGCCAGGCCGGTGTGCGTCCCGAAATCTATGCCTACGGGCTGCGCAATCCCTTCCGCATGCACCAGGACCCGCTCAGCGGAGACCTGTGGATCGGCGACGTGGGGCAGAATCTGATCGAGGAGCTCGATCGCATTCCCGCCGGCCGCTCCGGCCTCAACTTCGGCTGGGTCTGCAAGGAAGGCCCGCTGTTCACCGGCTTGTGCAGCAATCCTCCGCCGGGGCTGGCCGATCCCCTGTGGAGCTACGACCACAACGAAGGCTGCGCGATCGTCGCCGGCCCGATCTATCGCGGCGCCGCGATCCCGGCGGCCTGGGGGGACGGCTTCGTGGCCGATCACTGCACGGGCCGCATCTGGACCTTTTCGCCCGCCGGCCAGACTCTGGGGCCGGTGATCGAGCACACCGCCTCCCTGGGCGGTTTCCAGGGCCGGATCTCCGGCTTCGGCGAAGACGCCGCGGGGGAGGTCTACGTGATCTACCACCAGCCGGGAAAGATCGAGAAAATCGTGCCCGCCTCCCTGGTGCCAGACTGCGATCAGGACGGCGTCCCGGACGCCGCGGAACTCGGGCAGGGCAGCGCCTTCGACCTCAACTTCGATGGCATCCCCGACCAGTGCCAGAAGCTGCTCGAGGTCAGCGCCCTCCAGGTCGGGCAGCCGATCCAGTTCGACTTCATCGGGGCCGAACCGGGGGCCCTGGTCGTGTTCGTGGCGGGGGTGCGCGGCATCGGGCCCGGGCCCTGCCTGCCGGGGGGCAGCCTGTGCCTGGATCTGATCCCCAGCCCGGCCGGCTCGGTGTTCGGGCTCGAGGTCCTGAGCCTGCAGGTCGCCGGGCCCGCGGGCCAAGCCAGCTTCCAGGCCAACGTTCCGAGCAGCCTGACCCTGCCGGCGCTCTATTTCCAGGTGGTGACCGTGGATGGCCTCGGCAGCCACAAGTCGAACCCGGTGGGCAAGCTGACCGTGCCCTGATCCAAGACCCGAGCCCGGGCGGGGCCTTGCCTGCGTCGCCGCCCAGCGGCCGGTCGAGATCAGGCCGTGGGCAGCGCGGGGGCTGTCCGGCTGTGCGGGGCGCCCGCGCGATTCCCGGCGGACGCCGGGATCGATCGCCCGGGCGCGCCGGAGCCTGGGGCCGCCTCGGCCCGGCGCACCTTGGCCTGCGGGCCGCCCAGGTCGAGCTCCCGGCGGGTCCCGGCCCCGCAGCGCCTTGGGGTCCCTCCGGCGCCCCCGCCGCGCTGCCGGAGCCCCCGGGCGAGGCTACACTCCCGCCGATGAGCGAATGGAGCCCCGACATCGGCCGACTCCAGGCCCACCACGACCAGGAGTGGATCGAGGTCGAGCGCGTGTATTGCGGGCGTCTGTTCGCCTACGCCCAGCGCCGCACCGGCGATCACCAGGCCGCCGAGGACATCGTCCAAGAGACCCTGCTGGGCGCCGTGCGCGGCATCCGCGATTTCGATCCGAGCTTCAGCTTCGAGCAGTTCCTGTTCGGCATCTGCCGCAACCGCACCATCGATTATCTGCGCCGGCGGCGCGCCCGGGCGATGCAGGTGGGCGAGGACGAAGACGGCACCCCGGGGCTCGATTCGGTGGTGCTCGAGACCGAGACCCCCAGCGCGATCGTGCGCGGCCAGGAGTTGTCCGAGCGCGCCCAGGGCCTGCTCGGCGACATCCTGCGCGACTGGGTCGAAGAGACCTGGGCCAGCGGCGAATACACGCGCCTGGCGGTGATCGAGGCCCTGTTCGCTGGCGCCTGGCGCAACCGCGATGCCTGGGAGCGCTTCGGCCTGCGGGACGAGACCGCCGTGGCCGGCATCAAGTTCCGCGCGCTCAAGCGCCTGCGCCAGCTGGCCGCGGTGCGCGAGTCCGGTTCGGACCTGCTGCCGGTCCTGGCCGCCGCCGAGGAGGGCCATCGGCTGCTCGACCTGGACGTGCAGGAGATCTGGCGCGAGCGGCGCGTGAGCTGCCCCTCGCGCGAATGGATCGCGCGCCATGTGGCCGGGCGCCTGGAAGCCGGCCCGGCCTCGTTCCTGCGCTTCCATCTCGACGAGATGAAGTGTCCCTGGTGCCAGGCCAACCGGGACGACCTGAAGAGTCCGGCCGGCGAGGCGCGCCTGGCGCAGCTGATCGGCAAGCTGGAGCAGAGCACCTTGCAATGGTTCCGCTCCGGCCAGGTGCCGGGGGGCTGATCCCGGTCCCCTAGGCGCCCCGGCGGCCGGCGGATCTTGGCCCGCTTCGGACCCGGCTCGCCCGCGCCGGGACGCCTCGGCTCCCGCGGGCCCAGGCCGCTCTCGAACCAGGAAAACACCGGCCTCCAAATCGTCGCGCCCCCGCTGCGCATGGGGGGCTAGGTTTCCGACCCCCGACCCCGATGCTCTCCCAACCCGCCCATGCCGGCGGGTCTCCGCTTTCGGCTCGGCTCGCAGAGGCTCCGGCGAGCCCGGTCCAGAGCGA
Organism: Planctomycetota bacterium; assembly: GCA_044375105.1. Classification (GTDB taxonomy): domain Bacteria; phylum Planctomycetota; class UBA1135; order UBA1135; genus JBIKLM01. Next base: position 25,447 of record JBILNK010000014.1, on the reverse strand, counting down.
AAAGAAGCGCGCCGAGCAGGCCCTCGATTCGATCCGCGCCGAGCACCTGCGGGCCGACTTGTTCTTCCTGGCCAGCGACGAAATGGCCGGCCGCGACTCCCCGAGCGCCGAGCAGCGCGTGGCCGCGCGCTTCATCCGGGCGCGCCTCGAGCGCCTCGGTCTGGCGCCCGGCAACGGCGACTCCTACCTCTACCGCTACGAACTGCCCTGGCGGGCGCTCGATCTCGACGGCTGCGGCGCCAGCGCCACCCGCGAGGTCGGGGGCCAGAGCCTGAGCCTGGGCTTCCATCCGGGCGCCGATTATTTTTTTCCCGGCGAGCGCGGCGCGGCCGATCAGGTCAGCGAAGGCGAGCTGGCCTGGGTGGGAGCGGGCACCAAGGAGGACCTCAAGGGCCTCGAACTCGAGGGGCTGTGGCTGTGCGCGCCCCTTTCACGGGCCCAGCTCGAAGAGCCGCCCACGCGCCAAAAGCTGGAGGTCTCGCTCAACAGCCGGGCCAACACGGCGCGCCTCAAGGACGCCGCCGGGCTGCTGCTGCTCGCGGATGCGGACGTGCCGGACGAGCTGCTCGAGAAGCGCTTCGGGCCGCTGCTCGACCTGCTCGCCCAAGGGCGGATCTCCGGCTCGCAGCCGGAGGACGCCGGACAGAATCCCAAACGCTCCCGCGAGTTCCCTTGCCTGGTCTTGCGGCCCGGCGCCGCGGCCGAGCTGTGCGCCCTGGCGGGCCTCGATCGCAGCGCGCCGCCGCCCCTGGGCCAGCGCCTGGGCGTGCGCTTCAGCGAGCGCCGCGCGCGCGCCGTGGATCCGAATGGCCAGCATAGGGTCGAGCTCGAGAACGTGGCCGGCTTCTGGCCCGGCAGCGACCCCAAGCTGAAGGACGAGGTGATCGTGGTGTCCGCCCACTACGACCACGTGGGTCGCTTCGGCGAGGAGATCTGGAACGGGGCCGATGACAACGGTTCCGGGACCGTGGGCATGCTTTCGGTGGCCGAGGCCTTGACGGTCTACGGGCCGCTCAAGCGCTCGGTGCTGTTCTTGTGGGTCTCCGCGGAGGAGAAGGGCCTGCTCGGCAGCGAAGCCTGGTGCCGCGCGCCGAGCCTGCCCCCGGGCGCCAAGCTGGTCGCCAACCTGAACATGGACATGATCGGCCGCAACGCCCCGGACGACCTGATGATGACCCCGACCCAGGCCATGGGCGAGATCTACAACGGCTTGGCGCGGGTGGCCGAGAAGAACGGGCCCCTCGAGGGCTTCCCCAAGTTCCGCAGCGCCGATGACTACTACCACCGCTCGGACCAGATCAGCTTCCAGAAGGCCTTCGGCATCCCCGTGCTATTCCTGTTCGCCGACGTGCACGTGGACTATCACCAGCCGACCGACGAGCCCGACCTGATCGACTACGACAAGGTGCGCCGCGTGTCGCGCTTGATCACGCGCATGCTGCTGGATCTGCAGGAGCCCGGCCTCAAGCTGTGACGGGCTGAGCGCCGTCGGACGCGGGCTCTGCCCGAGCGATCAGGCCGGCCCGTCCCCAGGCCTTTGGGCCGCCCTCCAGCGGCCACGGCGACCCCGAGCGCGCGGCTTGGGAATGCGCAAAGCCGCGCGGCCGCCTGCCGCGCCGGCGTGTAGCGTTTTTTGGGGCGGTTTCTTCGGGCGGGGGCGGGGGAGAGCCTCGCCTGGATCAGCCTTTGCTCGCCGCGGCCAGGCCCGCCTGGCGGCGCAGCTCGGCCTGGGCGGCGGCCAGGCGCGCGATCGGCACACGGAAGGCCGAGCAGGAGACGTATTCGAGCCCCAGCTCGGAGCAGAAGTGGATCGAGCGCGGGTCGCCGCCGTGTTCGCCGCAGATGCCGAGTTTGAGATCGGGGCGCGTGCGCCGGCCCTCGCGCACGGCGATCTCCATCAGGCGGCCCACGCCGGAGAGATCCAGACTGGCGAAGGGGTCCTGGGGGAAGATCTCCTGCTCCACGTAGGTGGGGATGAACTTGCCGGCGTCGTCGCGGCTGATTCCGAAGGTGGTCTGGGTCAGGTCGTTGGTGCCGAAGGAGAAGAATTGGGCGCTGATGGCGATCTCGCCGGCCACCAGGCAGGCGCGCGGCAGCTCGATCATCGTGCCCAGCAGGAATTCGAGCCGCTGGCCCTGCTCGGCGAAGACCTGCTCGGCCACGGCGCGGATCTCGGCGGCCTGCAGGGCCAGCTCGCGCTCGGTGCTGACCAGCGGGATCATGATCTCGATGCGCGGCGCCTTGCGCGTCTGGCGCTTGACCGCCAGGCCGGCCTCGAAGATCGCCCGGGCTTGGGTGCGCGTGATCTCGGGGTAGGTGATGCCCAGGCGGCAGCCGCGGTGGCCGAGCATCGGGTTCAGCTCGGCGAGGTTCTGCACCTTGGCCGACAGGCGCGCCTTCGAGATGCCCATGGAAGCGGCCAGGGCGGCCACGGTGGGGGCGTCGTGGGGCAGGAATTCGTGCAGGGGCGGGTCGAGGGCGCGGATCGTCACCGGACGGTCCTGCATGGCCCGGAAGATGCCCTCGAAATCCTCGCGTTGCAGCGGCAGGAGCTTGGCCAGGGCTTCCGCCCGACCGGCGGCGTCTTCGGCCAGGATCATCTCGCGCACGGCTTCGATCTTGCCGGGCCCGAAGAACATGTGTTCGGTGCGGCACAGGCCGATGCCCTCGGCCCCCAGGGCCACGGACTGGGCGGCCTGATCGGGCTGGTCGGCGTTGGCCCGCACCAGCAGCTTGCGGCGCTCGTCGGCCCAAGCCATCAGCTGCAGGTAGGCGGCCAGCAGGGGGCTCTTGCGGCCTGCTGCGCGGCGCCCCGGAGCGCCCAGCAGGTGCGCCAGGACCTCGCTGGGGCGGGTGGGCACGGCGCCGGCGTAGACCTCGCCGCGCGTGCCGTCCAGGCTGATCCAATCGCCCTCGCCGAAGCTCTGGCCGGCCACCTCGAGGCGCCGGGCCCTGAGGTCGATCGAGAGTTCGGAGGCGCCCGCCACGCACACGCGGCCCATCTGCCGCGCCACCAGGGCCGCGTGGCTGGTCATGCCGCCGCGGGCCGTCAGGATGCCCACCGAAGCCTGCATGCCTTTGATGTCTTCGGGGCTGGTCTCGACCCGCACCAGCACCACCGGCGTCGGCTTGCCGTCGGGGCCGTGCTCCTTGGCCATGGCTTCGGCGCGCGCGGCGCTGAAGGCGATGCGGCCGGTGGCGGCGCCCGGGCCCGCGTTGAGCCCGCGGGTCAGCAGCCGGCCGCCGGCGCGTGCCTCCGCCAGCGCCGCTTCGTCGAAGACCGGCGCGAGCAGCTGGGTGATCGTCTCGGGGTCGATGCGCAGCAGGGCTTCCTCGGGCCGGATCAGGCGCTCCTTGACCAGATCCACGGCGATGCGCACGGCCGCCGGGCCGGTGCGCTTGCCCACGCGGCACTGCAGCATGTATAGGCGGCCGTCCTCGACCGTGAACTCGATGTCCTGCATGTCGCGGAAGTGCTTCTCGAGCTTCCTTTGGATCGAGATCAGCTGCTTCCAGACCCGCGGGCTCTCGCGCTCGAGCTTGGCGATCGGTTCGGGCGTGCGGATGCCGGCGACCACGTCCTCGCCCTGGGCATTGATCAGGTATTCGCCGTAGAAGCGCTTCTCGCCGGTCGAAGGGTCGCGGGTGAAGGCCACGCCGGTGCCCGAGCTCGGGCCCAGGTTGCCGAAGACCATCGTGCAGACCGAGACCGCCGTGCCCCAATCGGCGGGGATCTGGTGCATCTGGCGGTAGGCGATGGCGCGCTGGTTGTCCCAGGAGCGGAATACCGCCGCGATCGCGCCCCAGAGCTGCTCGCGGGGCTCCTCGGGGAAGGGCCGGCCGGTATGGCGGGCCACCAGGCGCTTGTATTCAGCCACCAAGCCCTCCAGGTCCTCCGCCGAAAGCTCGGTGTCGTGGCGCACGCCGCGGCGCGCCTTGAGCTCGCTGAGGGCCGCCTCGAAGGGATCCGCGTCCTCGTCGCTCGCGGCGCGCACCTCGAGCACCACGTCGGCGTACATCTGCACGAAGCGCCGGTAGGCATCCCAGGCGAAGCGCGGATTCTGGGTGCGGGCGGCCAGGCCGGCCACGGTGGCGTGGTTGAGGCCGAGGTTCAGGACCGTGTCCATCATCCCGGGCATCGAAACGCGGGCCCCCGAGCGCACCGAGACCAGCAGCGGGTTGTCCGCCTGGCCGAAGCCCTTGCCAGAGGAGCGCTCGAGGCCCGCCAGGGCCGCCTCGACCTCCGCGGCCAGCTCGGGGGGGTAGGTGCCGGCCCGGTGGTAGTGGGTGCAGACCTCGGTGGTGATCGTGAAGCCCGGAGGCACGGGCAGCCCCAGCCGGCACATCTCGGCCAAATTGGCGCCCTTGCCGCCCAGCAGGTTGCGGTCCTCCTTGGAACCGTCCGCCTGTCCGTCCCCGAAGCGATAGACCTGGCGCTTCGAGATGGCCCTGGGATGGGGGGCGGGCGCGGCGCGGCGACGCTGGGAGGGGACCGCAGGCTCGAGGGGGCTCATGGCTGTGGAGGCACCGAAACCGGTAGGACTTCCCAAAACCTATCCCGGTCTCGAAAAGCCGGCGTCAAGGGTGGCTCAGGGGACCGTGCGGAGCGGCTGGGAGGGCCCCGGCAGGCCCAGAGGGGGCCCGCGGCCCAGCCGGCCCAATGCCGAGCTGCGGGCTTCCCCGGGGCCGGGCCCGCCCGCCCGGATCCGGAGCGGGCGAAGCCGGCGGCTGGCCAGTCCGGTGCCCGTGGGTTGCCGAAGGCCTGCGATCCGGAGGGAAAGCTCCGCGGCGCCTCACGCCCAAGGAGCCGCACGGAGCGGGGCTGGCTGGAGCGCCCCATGCCGGCCCTCGCTCCGCAGCGCCGGCGCTCCCCGCGGGGCTCCCTAGTCGGTCTCGGGATCCAGGGTGCGCAGCCCGGCGATCTTCCACTCGCGCCCGACCCGCAGCTCGCTGACCGCCTGGCCGTCGACGCTGCTCGGGATCGGCGCCTGGGTGGGCACGAAAAGGTCGACCTGTTCCGAGCCCGGCTCCGCGCTCAGGTTGGTCTCGAAGTCGAATCCGCCATCCAGCAGCAGCTCGCGTCCCGCGTAGAGCTCGAAGAAGTCCTCGCGCTGCAGCAGTACCTCGAACTCCTGGATCCGCCACAGGAACTTGACCCGCGCGGCGATGCGCCAAACCCCCTCTTCTAGGGGGCCGGATTCGATCAATTCGGCGCTAGCGATCTCGCGGACCCACGGCCAGCGGCGCTCCAGCTCGGCGCGAAATTCGCGATAGCTGAGCTGGTTCAGTTGGTTCGATTCCTTGAAGTAGGCCCCCAGGCAGCGGTACTCGAGGTCGGGCTGGTCGGCCGCCACCGCGGTGCAGAAGGTGGCGAAGGTCTGCTCCGGGCTGCGAAAACCCACCGTTAGCCACGCTTCCGGAGTGGGCGGTGCCACGCGGCAGCCCGCTAGCGGCATCGGCAGCGTGAGCAGCAGGGCCAAGACTCGCGCCCAAGGCGGAGCCCCAGCGGTTCGGGCGGAGGCGGTGCGTTGAGAGCGCGACATCGGGCGGCCTAGCCAATTGAGTCTAACATCCGGTCGCTGGCCGGTTCCGGCGGCGACCGTGGGGAGCAAGCAACACCAGGGGGACGCCGTTCGTGGGCCGGTTGTGCCTGAACATGACTCGGGCATCCCAAGGCGCAAGCGGCGCGAAACTGGCCGCGTCCGGCCGCTGTTCAGGGAGGCGACCCTCCGGAATTGCGGGTTGGAGCGATAGGCAGGGTGTGCGCGGGGCGCTCTGCACTCGACAGAGGCGCCGCCTCCCTCGGAGCCGGCGCCTTCCGGACCTTGGGCCAGGGCCGCATCGGACCGTCTGGGGGGCGCCCGAGGCCCCGCTGGGGACCCGGCGGAAGCCCTCGCTCCTGGGCTCGCCGATGTGGCTGTGAGCCGTCCAGCGGGCTCCGGCGCGGCACGTTCAGGGACCCACGGGGGGGAGCGAAGGGACCTGCAGTCGGAGCGGACCGAGGGAGCGGGGCTCTGCACCGAGCTCCGCGACGAAAAGCTGCTCCAACAGGCGCTCGGCCTCCGCGAGCAAGGGGAAGTCGAGTCCCTATTCCGTCGCTCCGGTCAGCAGGACCGGCAGCCCGTAAGGCCTCAGCCTGGCGATCACCGCAGCCTGCGTCGAAGCGATCACATCCGGCAGCGCATGGCCTGCCTGGCTGGACGTCTTCAGGATCGGGAATAAGCAGATCTCGTACAACCCCTCGATCTGACCATTCACCACCTGCTCGGCCGGGTCAGAGCTCAAGACACAGATCGGGACTCCGAGCTCCTCGCGCAGCGCGCGCAGCCCCTCGCGCTTGAGCCGCATGGCCTGCTCGAGGGGCGGGCCGGCCTCCGGCTCGCTATGGGCCACAGCCACCCAGGCACCGGCCAGGCAGGTGCCGACGAAGGCTGGGCGCAGCCAGCGGCTGCCCTGAGTTGCGGGCCAAGCGCGTAAGGAGGCCGACAGGGCCCCGCACGCCGCGGGTGCGATGCCGAGCATGTAGCCGCCGCGGGTCGTCTCCCCGAAGAGCGTGTAGAAGCACACCAAGAACACGGCCGCGAGGATCGAGAACAGTTCGAATTCGGACAGGGACTTGGGCGCGGACATGAGCAGCGTGGCAGCAGAGACCAGCACCAGGGGCGCACAGGGCAGGCCGAAGAGCAGGTCGTTCCACAGGAACTGCGCGGAGATCCCCTTCCAAAAAGAAACCAGGAGCCAGAGGTTCATCTCCCAGGCCCCTTTTTCTGGCCCCATGCTGGAGGCGCTCCAGGCCCATTGCAGGAGCGGAAGCGCCAGCAGGGCGCCCGCCAGGTTGGCCAGGGGCTGGGCATAGCGGGACGGGAAGCCAAGGCGGTTCAAATCCGTTGTCCGCGCATCGGGCTCGCCTCCGCTTGCGGGGCTGCGGGAGCCTGCCCGCGGTGGGGTGCGGCCGGCCATCCAAGCACGGATCGCCGGCGCGGCCGCCAGGGGCGCTGCAAGCAGGAGATTGGCGCGGTGCAGGAGGGCGCCCAGCGAAACGCCTGCGAACACGAGCAGCCCGCGGAGGAGCAGGCCCTGTTTCGCGGCGAGCCAAGCGGCCCACGAAACCAGCACCGCGCCGAAGAGCTGTGCGGTATGGACTTCGATCAGGCGGGCATGGAACCAGAACGCCGGGGTGCAGAGCAGCAGGACCCAGGCGGCGTGGGGCGATTTCGAGGAGCCTCGCACCGACGCGGCGAACAAGGCCGCCAGGGCTGCGACGGACACACCCGCGTAGAGCGCGGAGGTTGCGCGCAGCGAATCGTAAGGAGACAGCCCGAGCAGACCGAGCGCGCGGGCGGTCTCGAGGTGCAGCACGTGATACCAGTGGGGCCTCGCGTGCCAAGGCGCGGTGAAGAGGCTCAGAATCTTCTCGCCGTCCTGCTGGAGGAAATCGAAGCGCAGCGTCCAAGCGGCGCTCGCGGTCAGCAGGCCCAGCAGGCACGCGAGCCAAACATCGGTCAGCCAACCGGTCTGCCGGGCGGGCTGTCCGACGAGCGCGGGAACTTCGACGGACAGCGCAGAAGGTTGGCTTTGGGGCACGGGCGTGTTCCGTGGGGGAGGAACGGTGTAGATCGGTGGATTCGATCGCGAGCCAGGCCGCGCAGAGGAGGTCGGAGGCGCTCGAGGAGGAAACGTCCCGACCCCCCGAGGGGAGCGGGAGGAGGCTCCAGGTCGTGAAACCTAACGCCTGCGGCCCGGCAGCGCAGGCCGTTGCCCCGCTGGGTCTGGTTGCCGTATCCGGCTCGCGAGGCCTGGCCCGGCGGCGCAAGGCCCCATGCCTCCGCGGCCCCGGGCGACATCGCGTGGCCCAGGAGGGGGGCCGCTTGCTTTCGCATGGGCCGGGGCGTGGTGCCAGGCGGCTTCGTTGCGGCCCGGTTCGGCGAGCCTGGCCGCTGCTGGCCAAGCGGATCTCGCTGGCCCCGGGGCTGCGCGGCTCGCCGTGCGGGCGCAGGGACGCGTGGGGGCTGTCCGATGCGCAGCCGGCCCGCTCTGGCCACCTGCCCCGCCGGCGGCGCGCATCGGCCGCCCGGAGGGTTCGGCTCGTGCGGTTCCGCGCGCCTCCAGGGGGGCCGGATGCCTGCCCTGCGCCCGCGTTGGTCCGGTCGACCAACGAACGCCGCTCAACAAACGCCGTTTTTTCCCTCGCCCCTCGGGTCCGCCCGCCGGGAACGGCCCATTCCCGAGGGGTTCGCGCAGGAAGTCCGCCTCGTAGGCACCGCGCTCGGTTGCCGCGCCTCGGTCGCTCGAGCCTCGCGCAGCGGCCCCATTCAGCGGGCTGCCGGGGCCCCGCGAGCCCAGACATCCGTGCTCCTCTTTGGCTTTGCCGGCCGCGTTGGTTGCAGCGCGCCGGGCGCGGCCGGCTGCTAAACTCTTTGCGATGTCCCGATGGCCCATGCAACCTCGCTCGCCCTTCCTTCGGCTGGTCCTGGTTTCTTTGCTGGCGGGCGCCTGCGGGCCCGCGCCAGAGGCCCCAGAGCCGAAAGCCCCTGCGCCGGCCGCCCAGAGTCGGTCCGAAGCCAGCGCCGAAATCGGTCTGCTCGGGCCCGCGCGGCACGACTTCGGGCGCGTCTTCGAGGGGGTTTCGCTCGAGCATCGCTTCGAGCTCGAGGTGCGCGGCGATCAGCCCCTCGAGCTGATCAACGTGCACAAGTCCTGCGGCTGCACCAAGGCCGATGCCTTCGTGGTCGGTCCCGACGGCCAGCGCGCGCCGCTGATCCTCAAGGCGGCCATCTCCCCGGGCACGCGTATCGAGATCGATGCGGTGCTTGATACCTTTGGCCGCAGCGGCAAGCAGGTCAAGCCGATCACGCTGTACGGCAATCTGCCGGGGGGGCGACAAGAGCTGACCCTCGAGGCCGACGTGAATTCTCTTTTGACCCTCGATCCCCCGATCCTGGATCTGGGGCGTTTCGTGGTCGGATCCTCCGTGCGGCGCTCCGCGATCCTGAGCAGCAGCACCGGTCAGCGGCTCAAGCTCTCGACGGCGCCCGAGGGCCTGACCGAGGAACTGGAGATCGCCGTGCTGCCGCTGGATCCCGATGGGCAGGGACGCGCCACGCGCTTCGAAATCAGCGCCTGGCCCGGTCCGGGCCTGCAGCCCGGCATGCGCAGCTTCCCGCTCAGTTTCCCCAGCGATCTGACGGCCGATGGCCAGCCCCTGGCAGACCGCAGCGGGACCGTTTTGCGCGGCCGGGTGACGGTCCAAGCCCAGGTGGTCGCGCTGGTCGAGGCGCGGCCGCCCAGCGCCGCCTTCGGCGTGCTGGCCCCCGACCAGGCCGCAGAGCGCAGCCTGGAGCTGCTGGTCTTCGCCCCGGGCATCGACCTGGAGTCAGCCCCGGCGCGGCTCAGCGTCCAGCTCGGGGATCGGGACCTCTCCGAGGCCTTCCGCTTCGAGCTCCTGCCGGTCGAGCCGGGTCCCAGCGTGCCGCCGGCTCCCCTGGCCGCCTACCGCCTGCGCCTGTGGACCAGCGGGCTGCCTCCGAGCCCCGCCGGGACCTTGATGGGCCGGTTGACCTTCGACCTCGGGCGGCCGGAGCAACCCGAGCTGGTCGTCGGCCTGACCGCCTCGGCCCGCGGCTCCGGCGGCGGGCCGGCGCCCGGTCAGCCCCCTTCCAGCCCGCTCGGCAGCCTGCCCGGCGCCCTCAAGAAGCCCTGAAGGGGCACGAAACGGAGCGGCTCGGGCCGCGCGCCCGAGGGCTCCTGGGCTGGGAGAAACATCAAGGACTCGCAGGCGACCGGCGCGCAAGCTCGTCCCCGGCCTCCGCGGCCGCCGTCCGCCGGGGGTGGCGCGAAAGCTGGCGTTGGTGGGCGAGAGCGGCCGCGGGCGGGGTAGCGCGGCGCGGCCGGCGTTCCAGCCATCCGGGGCTCGAGTCCGGTCTGGGAGGGTTTCCTGGCCGATAGCCGAGCCTAGAATCCCGTAAGCGGCCGAGGCGCCCGGCACCCACGGACGCGGACTTCGCGCCGCCCGAGACCGCTTTTGGGCCCCGAACCCGCCGGAAAGCGAAGCTGGCGCGGAAACCAAGCGCCCCGGACGCCGTCGATTGTTGGGCGACAGGCTCCAGCAACCCCGCGGGTCGGCCGTAGCCCCTCCGACCCGCGGGAGCCCGTGCCACAATGAGGGGGATAGCAATCCTCTTCCCAGGCCCGCCGCCCCGCCCGCCGCGGGCACCCGCGACGTCCCCCGGGCTAGCCGCCCCCTGATCTCAGCGAACGCCCTCCCGCACCCCATCCCAAAAAACCGCCGCGCCGGTCCTCATCGCGATGAACCCCCGAGCCCCCCGCCTCTCGCTCCTTCCCCGTCCTCGGCCGGCGCTCTTGGCTGGCCTGGTCGCCGGCCTCGCCCTGCCCGCCGCCGCTGGGATCGCTCAGGAGAGCCGCCCGGCCGGCGCGCCCCCGACCCAGAGCCCGGTCCAAGCGGGCGGGGAGCGCACCACCGGAGCCCATCCGAAGAAGCTCAAGACCCAAGCGGATCTGTCCAAGCTGCGCCTCGAGACGCGCCGGTCCGCCGGCCCGGTCGGCCCCTCGCCCGCCGACCCGGCCTATGGGCCGCCCGCGGGGGGCGCGCCGCCGGCCCCCGAGGTTTCCACCGGGCCCGTCGGCGAACTGGTGATCCCCGAGGACCTTGCGCTGATCGATTTCGGCAGCTTGGTGCAGGGCGAGTCTCGGACCCGCGAACTCGAGTTCAGCAACACGGGGGTCGGGCCGCTCAAGGTCAGCGCGGCGCGCCCCAGCTGCGGCTGCACCACCAGCAAGTTCCAGCGCGTCTCCGCCGATGGCCAGCGCTCGGACTACGTCTTCGACAGCGAGCTCTCGCCCGGCGACAAGCTCTTGATCGAGGTCGGCGTCAACACCGAGGGCAAACAAGGGGCCTGGGAAGGCAACGTGACCTTGTTCACCAACGACACGTCGCGCACCGACGTGATCAAGCTCAAAGCGAGCATCCAGCCCTTCTTCGTGCTGCAGCCCTCGCCCTACCTCAACTTCGACAAGCTGTTGGTCAACGACACCGCCACGCGGCGCCTGACGATCACCAGCCCGGTGGCCGACCAGTTCGCGCTGGCGCTCTCCCCGACCAGCACCCTGCCCGAGTACCTGAAGGTCACCCTCGAGCCCAAGGATCCGATCGACGGCCGCGCCGGCTCCTGGGACCTGGTCGCTACCCTGGGCCCCGGCGCCCCCGAGATGCCCAGCAACAACTGGCCGATCCTGCTCGAGAGCGACGAGCCCATGGAGGGCTCCTTGCCCCTGGCGGACGGCACCCGCCGCAAGCACCAGGTCACGGTCTACACCTTGGCCAACGTGGTCGGGCTGGTGAACGCCGATCCCAATTACCTTTCGTTCGGCATCGTGCCCCCGGGCGCGGAGCGCGTGAAGGTCGCCGCGATCAAGATCCAGGACCCGAACTTCGTGCTCGGGGAGGTCCCGGTGCGCGTGCGCGGTCAGACCGATGCCATGACCGAGGTGCTGCTCGCTCACGCGCGCACGGCCTGGTCCCGCAACGACGCCGGCGAGCCGGTGATCCAGCTCACCATCTCCGATCTCCCGGAGAGTTTCGCCGGTCCGTTCGGGGGCTTCCTCGACATCGACGTGGGGCACCCGAGCAAGGCCCAGATCTCGCTGCCCTTCACCGGCGTGTGCCGCGAAACCGTGGTGCGCCCGGCGACGCCTCCGGCCGCGACCCCGTCGGTTCCCGCGCCCCCGGCGGGCGCCGGAGCCGCGCCGAGCGGCGCCGGGACCCAGAGCGCCGGCGGTTGAGTCTCCGCCGGGAGGCGAGCGGCGCGTCGAGCGCCGCCCCGCGCAACCGGCGCGTCGAGCGCCGCCCCGCGCAACCGGCGCGTCGAGCCCTGCCCCGCGCAACCCGCGCGTCGAGCCCTGGCCCGCGCAACCGGCAGCCCGCGCGCTCGGGCGGGCCCCAGCTCCTTCACTGCGGCCCGTGGGTGCGCTCCGGGCCCCGGGGAGCTCTCCGCTCGTGCGCTGTCCGTCCCCAAGCCGTGGCCGGTTAGCCAGGCTGCCGGGGAGCGCGGACCAAGCCCTCCGGCGGTCCGGCTTCACAGGCCTTTGGTTCCCCTCCGCCTCTCGATTCCCGCGTCCCGTCGGGGCTTGCACGGGCCGTGGTGGATCCCAGGAGTGTGAAGCCCCTCCCATGGGAGTCAAAGCCGGCTTGGGCCTCCCCTGGTCCGCCCGCCCGGCCTCCCGCGGCACCATGGGGCGCTCGACCGCGTCCGATGCCGCTTCCATCGGCCGAGGGGAGGATCAGCTTCCTCGTCCACCTGTGCCATGCGCTTCGATTTCTTGTCTGAACGCACGCACCGGCCCCTGCCGTGGCCCGCGGGTCCTTGGGTGCTGCGCATGGCCTGGCACCGGCTGCTGTTTGCGCATTTCGAGGCGCCCGCCGCGGCCCTCGAGTCCGAACTGCCGCCGGGCCTCGAGCTGGATACTTTCGAAGGCCGCGCCTACCTGGGGGTCGTGCCCTTCGAGATGCGCTCGGTGGGGCCCTGGCGGCTGCCTGGAGTGCCAGGCACGCGCCGTTTCCTCGAGCTCAATCTGCGCACCTACGTGCGCTGCCAGGGGGTTCCCGGGGTTTGGTTCTTCAGCCTGGACGCCGAGAGCCGCACGGCCGTGCGCGGCGCACGGGCCCTGTTCCACCTGCCCTACTTCGATGCGCGCATGGGGCTCGTCCTGGACGCCCGGGGCTTGCTCTACTCGAGCGAGCGCACCCATCGCGGGGCTCCTGCGGCTCGGGTGGCCCTGCGCTACGGTCCGAGCGCCGATCAGAATGCAAGGCGTTGGCCCAGCTTCGAGCGCTGGGCCACCGAGCGCTACGCTCTCTTCAGCGCCGATGGACGCGGCCGGCTCTATCAGGGCGATATCCACCACAGGCCTTGGCCCTTGCAGGCGGCCTGGGCGGAATTCGAGACCAACACCCTGGCCAGCGGTCTCGGGCTGGCTTTGGACCAGGCGCCCGCCAGCTTGCTCTATGCGCACGAGCTGGACGTGGTGGCCTGGCCCCTGCGGCGGGTCGCAGGCGGTCCGCGGGCCGGGGCACGTCGACCCTGAAGTCCCACCCAGGCCTTCCGGGCTCTCGGGCAGCCAGGCGGCGTTCCGGGGGCGCTGCGAGGAGGCTGCGTCTGCGCCGTGCCGCCCGCGCCGCGTTGCCGGTCGGCTTCGGGAAACGGGCCCTGCTCCGGCGGTCCAGCGAGGGCTTGCCGCCGGGCTCTCAGGCTGCCGATCGATTCAGAAACGACGCTTCCTTGGCCCTTTGGCCGATCAACGGGCTGCCTGCGGCTCGAGCGGCACCCGGGCGCTGAAGCGACGCGCGTCGTCGCCGCTGGTCGAGGTCTCGAGCAGCCACTCGAGACGCCGCCGCGGCTGCCCGCTGAAGACCACCTGGCCGTCGAGCAACACCTCGAGGGGCCGAGCGAAGTCGACCAGCTCTGCATCCACGTACACCGCCAGGCCCGGCCCGCCGCCGCGGCCCGCACCGGCTTGGCGGGTCACGGAGATCCGATTGGCCGCGCGATCGAGGCGCGCCTCGAGCAGCGCGCCCTCGGCGGGGCGCTCAGAGGCCAGCCAATAAAACTGCCGCTTCCAGCTCAGCACCGGCTGCCAGACGATCTCGCTGGGGCGCGCTTGGCGCACGAAGCCGCGGATGCGCTCGAAATGGGCTTCCGCACCCCCGGGCGGCAGGCCGTGGCCCTGCCCGTCCACTTCCCAGTAGGTGAAGTCGCTGTAGCCGCCCCAGCGCGCGCGGGCTTCGGCCACCCTGCGGGCGGCCAGTTGATTCACGTCCGCGGGCACCTGCGGATCGTCGCGGCTCTGATAAACGACCATGGGCACGTTGCGCAGGCTCGGGATCACGCCCCAATCGATGTCGGTCGGCTTGCCCGTGGCCCGGTCCAGGATCGGCGTGGGCCCGCCGGCCGCGGGAGCCAGGGCCGCGACGCGATCCGCGTGGTGAGCCCCCAAGGTCCAGGCCCCGTAGCCGCCCATCGAGTGGCCGGCCAGATAGACCCGGTCCGCGTCCACGGAGAAGCTGCGCCGGGCCTGCTCGATCAGATCGAGGATCCACTCTTCGGTGCCTGCGTCCGTCCAGCCGCGCTCGGTCTTTTCGAGCACCTCCGGGAACAGGGCAACCCACTTCTGCCGCGCCGCGGCGCCTTCGTACAGCGGCGCGATCGAGCCCGCGTCGCCGGAGCCCACGCCGCCGCCGTGCATGCCGATCAACAGGCCCGCCGGCTTCGAGCGCTTGCCGCCGACGATGTAGCGGCCGCGGCGGGGATCCTCGAAGTACCAATTGTCACCCTTTTCGGCGGGCAATCCGGGCAACTTTTCCCAGGCCTTTTGCAGCTCCTTGCGCCAGCGCGCTTCCTCTTCGGCGCTCAGATCGGGCAGCGCCGTGAGCCGCGCCTGGATCTCGAGCTGGCGCTCCCGCGCGGCACCGACGGCGCGCGAGCCGAGCCCGAGGTACTCCTCGATCAGGGCCTCCAGCTCGCGCTTGTCGGGCGGCGCGGGGGCCTGCTCCTGGGCTCTGGACGGGGACCAGCCGGACAGCAGCAGGAGCAGCGCAGCGAGCGTGCTCCACAGGGCGGGCAACGGGGACCGGATCGAGCGGCGCATGGCCTCATCCTAGCCCTGTCCGGAACGCTGCCCCGCTGCGCCGGTCGAAGCGCCTGGCCCTGCCCGCGTTGCCGGGGTGCGCTGCTGGCCGGAACCATCGCTCTGGCTCGATCCGAAGGCGCTGCTGCTGGCCCGGCGCCCCGCGCCAACCGGGCGCGATGGGGCCCGGGCGCGGAGCGGCAACGCCCCGGGTGGCGGCAGCGCCCTGCGTTGCGCAAGGGTCGGCCGGCGGCGGCGGGCGTCTCGTCGCGAATGGGGTCGGGGTCTCGGATCGAAGCGCAGCGGGCGGCTGCGCGTCGATCCGCAGGCCAGGGCCCGGATCCGGGGATCAGCCCAGGGAGAGCTTGAGCCCGCCGGGACCGGGGCGAGCGCGCGGCGCCGATGCGGGTTGTTCCGATGAGGCCAACGGGGAGGGCGACGGCGCCGACCGCGAGCCCGCGGCCGGAGCTGTGGCTTCCGTGGCCTGCGCGTCGGAGACCTCCGCAGGGCCGTTTCTTGCCCTGGCCCCTCGTCCACCGGCGGCGGATTCGCTTGCGGCGCCGGCGCTCGAGCCGGACGCCGACCGGCTGCGCGGGCCGTCCGGCCGTAGGGCCGGCTGGGCTTCGATGGCCCGAGCGTTGCCCGAGCGGTCGGAGCCGGGCGCGGGTTCGGCGGGGCTGCCGCCCGTCAGGGCCTCCCACAGGCCCTGTCGGAAGCAGCGCTCTTCGACGAAGCGGATCAGGCTGGCCAGGGCCGCCCGATCGGGGCTGCGGCGTCCCGTGCGGCGCTCCTCGGCGCACAGGCGCTCGATCTGCGCTTGGACCGCCTCGAGCCGCGGCGCGAAGACCACGGTTTCGCGCTCGAGCTCCCCCAGCGCGGCGGGCGCGAGGGGCCAGCCGAGTCCCGACGTCAGCCCGACGTCGCCGTGCAGGTTCTGGATGCGGGCCACCGCGGCGCCGAGCACTTTCTTGCGGCGGGCCAGGTCGCGGATGCCGAGGGCGTGGTCGTGGCCGCACTCGAGCCCGGGCTCGTAGCGCACGCGCACCCCGCGCTGGCGCTCGAGGCGCAGCCCGAGCTCGGAGTCCTCGCCGCCCGGGGCGGGAAAACCCGCATCGAAGCCGCCGACCTCTGCAAGGACCGCGCGCGGCACGGAGAGGTTGCCGGTGCACAGGGCCAGGCCGTGGTAGTGCACGCCCGGCTGCATGCGCGGCTGGGCGAACAGGGCGGTGCTGCTGTGGAGGTGATCGCCGAAGCTGTCCTGCCGGTGCTCCGGCAGCAGATCGAAGCGACCGAGGATCGCCGCCGGCTCGCTGCTGCCGCGCTGCAGGGCCAGGTGCCGGCTGAGCAGGTCGGGGCCGGGCACGGCGTCGTCGTTGAGGAACAGCACGAAATCGCCGCGGGCGCGCTCGAGGGCGCGGTTGCGCGCGGCGGCGGGGCCGCTGGCGGGCTGGCGCAACAGGAGCAGCGGGAAGGGCCAGGGACGTCCGGTGAGGGCGGTCTCGAGCGGCTCCGCCGAGCCGTCGTCGACCAGCAAGACCTCGAAGCGCCGCGGGGACAGGTCCTGCGCCGCCAGCCGCTCGAGCAGCGCGAGCAACAGCTTCGGCCGGTCTTGGCTGGCGATGACCACGGACAGCTCCGGTTCCGAGCCGCTGCCGAGCGCGCGCTGGGCCCAGGGGCTGCCGGGGGGCGCGGGCCGCTCCAGCCCGAGCGGCACCGGCAGGTCGACGCCGAAGCGGCGCCGCCAGCCGAGCAGTTGCGGCGCTTCTTCGAAGCGCTCGAGGCGCAGCTCGAGCGGCATCAGCGCCGGATCCGGTCCCGGGCCGAACCAGGCGTCCGCCTGGGCTTCGAGTTCCAGCCAAGCCCCGCTCGACTCGGGCCAAGGCTCGAGGTCGACCTCCAGGTCGAAGGCCGGCGCTCCGGCGCCGCGGGCCGCCTCGCGGCGCGCGTAGGCCGCCGCTAGCTGCTGCTCCAGCTCGCGCTGCAGCTCCGGCAGATGTCCGGTCCAGGCGGGCAGCAGCAGCTTCCAGCGCGCGAAGCCCGCCAGCGCCTCCGCGGCGCCGATGATTCGGTCGAGGGCTTGGAGGTCGCTCCAATCGGGCGCGGCCAGCAGGGTGCGCGGCCCGGCGAGCCGGGCTCCGGCCAGGGGCATCGCCCGCTCGAATTCGGCGACGCCCTCGAGGCGAGCCTGTTCGAGCCCGTCCCGGTTGCCCTGCCAGAACCACAGGCGGTGCAGCTCCACGAGGGCGTTCTCGAGGCGCGTCTCCACGGCTTTCCCGAAGGCCCGGGCCCCATCGGAGAGCGGCGCCAGGGCGCCCAGATCGACGCTGGAGAGGGTCGCTGCCAAGCGCTCGAGCTGCCCCTGCTTGCCGGCCTTGCGGCTCAGCTCCTCGCGCAGGAACTCCAGGCCGAGCCCGCGGTTGTTCCAGCGCTCGACCAAGGCCGGGTGCTTGCGCATCAGGCGGATCGAAGCCTGTCCCACGGTGCGAGCGCGGCGGCGCACGTATTCGAGGTCGAATAGATGGCGGTGCTCGGCGGAGCACTCCGGCCGGTAGTGGAGCTCGAGCCCGGCGGCTTCGAGGGCCAGGCCCAGGTCGCTGTCCTCGCAGCCGTAGTGGCGGAAACTCTGGTCGAAGCCCCCGGCCGCGCGCACCGCGGCCAGGGGGGCGCTGACGTTGCAGGTGTAGAAGTGCAGGCCGTCCAGGACCTGGCCGGGGCTCAGTCGGGCGTAATCGAACATGAAGTCGCCCGCTTCGATCACGCGCATCAGCGCGTTCTCGAGGGCGCCCGGGGGCTGCCGCAGGTTGCCCAGCACGCAGGCGGGCCGGCCCAGGCTCTGGTGGGCGGCCAGGTGCGCTTCGACCAGGCCCGGATCGGCGATCGTGTCGTCGTTGATGAACAGCACGAACTCGCCGCGGGCCAGGGCCAGACCCGTGTTGCGCGCGCTGGCCAGTCCGCCGTTGGGCTGGCGCACCAGGCGGTGGGGGAGCGGCAGCTCGAGTCCCTGCAAGAACTCGGCCGTGCCGTCCTTGGAGCCGTCGTCGACCAGCACCAGTTCGAAGGTCCCCGGCGGCACCGTCTGACGGCACAGGGCGCGCAGGCATTCCTCGAGCACGTCGCGGCGGTCGTAGGTGCACAAGGAAACCGTCAGGCGCGGGCGGGCCAGCGCGGGGGCCGGCCGGCTCCACTGGGCGACCGAGGCCGCCGTGCGCCGGCTGTCCTCGTATTCGCGCTGATAGAGGTCCCGCGCGATCACCTGGCCGGGCTGGCGCGCATGCAGCCAGCGGCCCGCCCGCCGGGCGGCGGCCCAGCGCGCGCGGATCGCCGGGAAGAAGTCCGCGGTCGGGGTCGAGAGCCAGGCCTCGCGGCGGCCCACCAGGCTGGCCTCGAAGCGCGGACCCGGGGCCTCGCCCATCAGGTCGGCGCTGGAGCGACCCACGAACTGGCCGTGGGCATCGCTCAAGAAGAAATCGCTGCTCCACAGCTCGGCGTCGCTGCTGGCGAGCGCCTGGGCCGCGGCGCTGAGCCTTCCGGGCAGGGGCTCCACGTCCGGATCGAAGAGCGCCAGGAAGGGCGCCTGGGTGGCCTGTGCGGCGAGCTGCACGGCGCGGCCCTCGCTGTCCCCGGGGACCTCGAGCCAGCGCAGCGCGAGGCCCGCAGGGGCCTCGAGCCCCTCGAAGCGGCCTCCGGGCGGCACCGCCAGGAACAGCTCCAGCTCGACGCCGCGGCAGCGCTCGGCCGCAGCGATCGCGCGCCGGGCCTCGCTTTCGCTGCGCACCCGGCACAGGCCGGCCAGGCGCGGCCGCGGGCCGCTCGAGCGGGCGCCCGGCCGGTGTCCCGCCCGCGCGCACAGCTCGGCGTAGAGCTCGCCCAGCGGGCCTTCGAGGGGGCCAGCGGGGCTTTCCCGCAGCAGGGTCTGCTCCGGAAATCGGGCGTCCAGGGATGCCTCGAGGAAGCGCTCCAAATCCGGCAGGGCGCTGCCATCGAGGATCTGTTCGGCATGCACGAAGCGCCAGGAGCCCCGGCCGGCCTCCGCCAGCAGGCGCCGGTGGGCGGCCACCCAAAGGTCCGTCAGCTCGGCTTCCGTGGGATCGAGGCCGGCCAGGTAGGGAGCGCGCCGGCACTCCTCGAGCATGCTGGCCACCGTCGAGCGCGGGTCCCGGAAGACCACCAGGAAGCGCGTCTCGCCGAGCAGCGGCCGCCAGGCCGGCAGGGTGAAACAAAAGCGGGTCCTTGTAGGCGAAGGGACGCCGGCCGAGCGCCGCGGTCATGCGCTGGAGGAGCCCCGGGGGAACCGTCGCCCGCCAGGGCGGCGCGGCGGCCAGCCAGCGCTGCCCCTCGCGGAAGCGCTCGCCCGCGGGCGTCCCGCGCAGGCTGAGGGCCAGCAGCTCTTCGTTGAGGCCGTTGATCTCCGGGGCCTCGAAGAAGCCCTTCGGGTTGGCGCTGCGCGGCAGGTGCAGGCCTTCGCCCTGGTGGTAGCCGGCGCGCGCCAGGCAACCGGCGAGCATCGAGGTTCCGCTGCGGCCGGTGCCGAGGATCAGACAGTCCTTCATGGCGTGGTCTGCAGCGCGCGGGGCGCCGCGAGGGAGGCGAAACCGTCGAGTCCGAGTTCTTCGAAGCCGCGCAGGAAGCCCTGCTGCCACCAAGCGCCGCTGAGCCGCGAGAAGAGCTCCTCGAGCAAGGCGTCCAGTTCTGCTAGCAGGCCGGCCTCGCTTTCTCCGGCGGCCACCAGGGCACCGCGGTCGAGCTGGGACAGGTTCTCGAGGGCGCGCTCGGCCAACGGCAGGGCCGCGCGCATGCGCTCGACCTTGCGGGCCAGATCGGCCTTTTCGAGGCCTGCCCAGGCCGGCACTTCGTCCAGCACGCGCGGGTGCTTGAGGATCAGCTTGACGTGGGCGAAGGCCACCAGCGGCTGGCGCCGGCGCATGTCCGCGGGGCGCAGGAAGTGCCGATGCAGAGCGCCGCACTCGGGGCGATAGACGAGCGGCAGCCCGTGGTCTTCCAGGCGCAGCCCGAGGTCGGTGTCCTCGCAACCGTAGTGCCAAAAATCCGGGTCGAAACCGCCCACCGCCTCGATCGCCGCGCGCGGCGTCGAGGCGTTGCAGGTGTAATAGTGCCGGCCGGCGATCGCCGAGCCCGGCTCGAAGGCCGGGTAGCCGAACAGCAGCGTCGAGCGGTCGAGCAGGTGCATCAGCGCGTTGTCGAGGTGCTCCGGGGGCTGCCGGAAGCTGCCCAGCACGCTGACCGGAGCGGGGCCCAGCTCGGCGTGGGCCGAGAGGTGCGCGCGCACCAGGTCGGAGTCGGGGATCGTGTCGTCGTTGACGAACAGCACGAAGTCGCCGCGCGCCCTCGGCAGACCCGCGATGCGCGCCTTGGCGGCGCCGCCGGGGGGCACGGAGAGCCCGGTGAAGGGCACCGGCAGGCGTAGGGCCGCCAGGGCCTCGGCGGTGCCGTCCCGGGAGCCGTCGTCGATCACCAACACTTCGAAGCGGCCCCGCGGCAGGCTTTGGCGCGCAAAGCCCTCCAAGCATTCGAGCAGCACCGGCAGGCGCTGGTGGGTGGCCAGCAGGACGGTCATGGCCAGCCCCTCGGGAGCTTCCGCGGACCAGGCCTCCAGCAGCGCCAGGTCCTCGAGCAGGCGCGCGCCCAGCTCCGGCAGGCGCTCTGCCTGCAGGCGGCAGACCGGGCGCTCGAGCAGCGCCAGCTCGGCGCGGTGGCGCCGCCAGGCCTGCAGCTCGATCGGGACCCCCAGGGCCAGCTCCAGGCCGAGCAGCGCGGCCCGCGCGAGCGCCAAACTCTGCTCGAAGCCCGCCGGCGGCAGCGAGTGGGAGTGCTCCGGGCGCACCTGGTAGCAGGCCCCGGGCCCGCTGCGTTCGATCTCGAGGGGGCCCAGGAACAGGGCCGCCCGCGGGGCCCGTTCGATGGCCTCGAGGGTCGCCTGGGTACGGCCCGGCAAGGGGCAGCCGTCCGGGGGCAGCCAGGCGAAATGGCTGGCGCGCGAGTTCAGGGCCGCTTTTTCGAGCCCCTGCGGGCCGTTGCGCGCGGGGTGGCGGATGCACACGGCTCCGGGCTGAGCCAGTCCGTCCGCCGTCAGGTCGATCAGCAGCCATTCGATCTCGGCGCTGCCGGCCAGCGCGGCGCGCTCGGCCGCGATCCAGCGGGCCAGGGCCGGCAGGCAGGCCTCCTGTCCGCTGCGGACCACGGTGGCGTAGGCCAGGACCCGGGACGGGCCCGGGGCGAGGGGCGGCGGGCAGGCCGGATGGGGATGCATGCCCCGCTCATCGGCCGCGCGGGGACCCGGCGCTGTGCTCCCGCGGACGGCCCCGGGAGCCTAGAACCAGCCCTGGGACCCCGCCCGGGCCGGCGCCGCTGCACCCTGCGGCGCCCTGCGGCGCCCTGCTGCACCCTGCGGCGCCCTGCTGCACGCTGCGGAGCCCGAAGGCGCCCGGCGGCGGCTGCGCTCGGCAGCGCTCAGGCCGGCCGGGGCCGGCGGCCCGGGGGGGGCTCCAGCGCGAGGGCCGGGCGCGGGCCGGTTTTGAGAGCCGGGGCGCGGGCCGGTCGCGCGGGCCCCCGGACCGGGAGCCCCCGGCCGGCGCCGAACGGCGGCCCGCCGGCATCACTCCTCGCTGCGCCGCGGGGTCAGGTTGGCGCCGCCCGAGATCACCAGCTCGAGCAGCTCATCCGCGTACCGGCGCTGGCTGCTGCGCAGGGCCGGCTCGGCCAAGGCTCCGTTGATGCGCTGCAGGTGTTTGGCCAGCGCCTTTTCGAGCGCGCGCGCCTCCGAGGTGCGGTCGGCGGCCCGCAGCACCGAGCAGCGCGTGCCCGCGATCACCAGGTGGTCGAACAGCTCGGCGCCGTAGACCTCGAGCAGGCGCATGGCTTCGTCGGAATGGCGCAGGGCCAGCTCGAGCTGGGCGCGCTCCAGGTCGAGCCGCGCCAAAAGCGCATGGGCCACCGCTTCGCCGCGCCGGAAGTTGGCCTCGCGGGCGTGTTCGAGGGCCGACGTGAGCACGCTGCGCACGTCCTCACCGGGCCGTTCCGCCAGCAGCACCGCCAGGCCGATCTCCGCCAGGCAGCGCGAGCGCCCGTCCTCCAGTTCGGCGGCCAACAGGCGCGCCTCGCGCAGGTGCGCCTCGGCCTCTTCGACCAGATTGGCCTCGAGGGACAGGGCGCCCACGCGCGCCAGGGCCTCGGCCTCGAAGCGCCGTTCGCCGGATCGGCGTGTCCATTCGAGCGCGCGTTTGGCTGCCGCCAGGGCGCGCCGCGGCCTGCCGATCGAGCGCAGGGCCCGCGCTCGCACCAGCCAGGCGGCCGCCAGCAGGTCCCCGTAGGGCTGCGACGGGTCGCGGCGCAGCTCGGCGTGACCCGCGTCCAGGTCCGCCAGGGCGTCCTCGAGGCGATCGGAGAGCACGTGCCCCTGGGCGCGCACGAACAGCGCTTTGGCGCGCTGGCGGGCGCTGGCGGCCACGCGGTGCGAGCGCTCCAGCAGCACGTTGGCGCCCTCGAAGCGGCCCGAGTTGAACAGCACCCGGCCGAGGCGGCGGCAGGCCTCGCTCTCGATCGCCGGCAGGCCGTGGTCGACCCCTAGCTTGGCGGCCCGCTCGAGCAGATGCTCGGCCAGGGACAGGTTGCCGCGCAGGTCGGCGAAACGGGCGTGCAGCAGCGCCGCCCGGGCCGCCGACTCGGGCTCTTGCTCGGGATCGATCTCGCGCTCCGCCAGGCGGTCCAGCAGGCGCCGCTCCATGCGCCGATCGCCGACCCGGTCGGCCGCATCCGTGCCGACCTCCAGCAGATAGAGCTCCAGGTCGAGGGCCCGCGCGCGCGGCGGCAGCTCGCCCAGGGCCTCGAGGCCCCAGCGCGCCAAGCGCAGCACGCGCGCCGGCGAAGCGCGCCGCGCGACCACCTCGATCAGCGGTCGGATCAGGGTCAAGAGCTCGCTGGCCTCGTGGGCCGCGCGCAGGTGGAAGGCGCGCTGGTAGGCGGCCTCCGGCGAGCGCTCCGGCAGGCCCTCTTGGGCCAGGCGCGCCGCCGCCATGCGGTGCAGCCGCAGCCGGCGCTCCTCCGGGATGCCGCGGTAGATCGCGTCGCGCAGGGCCGGTCGCGTGAAGCGAAAGCGCGTCCCCGCGGCCTCCAGCCAGCCGCGCCGCACCAGCTCGGTCAGCACCGCGTCGATCTCGGTGCGCTCGCAGGGCGGGAAGGTGCGCATCAGGAACTCCGGCTCGAGCCGTCCGCCGACCACCGCGAAGCGCTCGAGCCAGCGGCGCGAATCGGGACCGAGCCGCGCCAGGCGCTCGCGGATCGAGGTCGAGAGGGAGCCCGGCAGGGGCAGGTCCTCGGGGGCGATGCTGAGCCTGAAACGCGGCGGGTCGCCCCCGTCGCTGTGCGCCTCGCCGCGCTC
Source organism: Planctomycetota bacterium (assembly GCA_044375105.1). Taxonomy (GTDB): domain Bacteria; phylum Planctomycetota; class UBA1135; order UBA1135; genus JBIKLM01. Next base: position 2,412 of record JBILNK010000014.1, on the reverse strand, counting down.
GAACAGCCCCTCGATCAGCTCGCTGATCAGCCCCGGATTGCCGCGGCTGCGCTCCCACAGCACGCGAGCCAGGCGCAGGCGCGGCACGCCGTGGTGGAAGCTCCTCTGCACCAGATCCTGGACCGCCTCCGGGCCCAGCGGCGGCAGCTCGATGCGCACCAGCGGGCGCACCGGTCCCTCCGGATGGGTCAGGCGTTCGACGAGCTGCGCCAGCTCCGCCGGGCGCGCGGGATCGGCCTCCGGATCGAGGGTCAGCAGCAGCAGGGCGGGCACGCCCGCGAAGGCCTGGGCGAAGCGCGCCAGGGCCCCCAGGGTCGCGCTGCGCGCGTGGTGCACGTCCTCGAGCACCAGCACCAGCGGGAAGCGCTGGGCCTCGCCGGCGAAGAAGCGCGCCAGGGCCAGGGAAACCGAGCCCTCGATGGTGCGGGTCGATTCGGGATCGAGGGCCGAGAGCAGGGCCTCCGCTTCGATCGGCGCCACGCGCGAGCGCACCAGGCGCTGCTCGCGCTCGGTGGGGGCGCTGCCTTCGGGCAGCAGCAGGAAACGCCGCAGCAGCTCGAGGCCGCTGCCGTAGGGCTGCGTCTCGGAGAAGTCCGAGAGCCGCGCGAACAGCGCCATGGGCGGCCGCTGGCCCTGCCGCAGGCCCTCGACGAAGGCCTGGGCCAGGTGGCTCTTGCCCGCGCCGCTCGGCCCGCTGAGCAGCACCGCGGCGCCGCGCGGCCGGTCGGCGCTGACCTCCGCCCACAGCGCGGCCAGGCGCTCGAGCTCGCTCTCGCGCCCGCACAGGGGCAGCGCGAAACCGCCGCGCCGCAGCCACAGGTCCGAGCTGCCGCGGCTCAAGGCCTCCTCGACGCGCGCGCGCCACCAGCTGCCGGCTTCGCCCTCGCTCAGGATCCCGTGGGCGCTGTCGGCGCTGGGCCGCGCAGCGGGGCGCGAATCGAGCAGCGCGCCGCACAGCGCATCGAACAGCGGCGAGAGCTGCGGCACGTGGCGCGAGGGCGGCACGAATTCGGCCCGCCCTTGCAGCTCGAGGGCGGCTTCGACCTCGCCGCCGTCGGAGGGGTCGTCGCGCGCTTCCAGGGCCGCCTGCCCGAGGCGCTCGGAGAACGGGTGGCGGCCGGTGGCCAGCTGATACAGCAGCACCCCCAGGGCGAATTGGTCGCTGGAGGTCGTCGGCCCGCCGCCCGCCAGCCGTTCAGGGGACAGGAACGGCAGGCTGCCGGCCTGGGGCAGCTGGTTGCTGTCCTGATGGCGGGCGAGCCCCAGGTCCAGGAGCGTGGCGCGCTCCTGGTCGTCGAGGCGCACGTTCTCCAGCTTGAGGTCGCCGTGCACGAAGCCCGCGCCGTGGAGCGCGCGCAGCGCCCCGGCGATCTGCTGGCCGGCGCGGCGCAGCAAGGGCTCCGGGAGCGGCCCGCGCTCGGCCAGCAGCTGGTCCAGCGAGCGGCCGGGCACGTAGGACTCGAGCAGAACCAGGCCCTGGTCGTCCTCGTAGAGCCCGAGCACGTCGACCAGGGAGGGGGCCTTGACGCGCGCCCCGATCTCCGCTTCTGCGGCCAGGGCAGCCTGGGCCCGAGGATCGTCCTTCCAGCGGGCGTGCAGGCGTTTGGAGGCCAGCTGGCGGCCGGCGGGGACCCCGCCGAGCGGGCCCTCGAGGCGCACCAGATCCACCTGGGCCAGGGCCCCCTGACCGAGGGGCCGGAGCCAGGTCAGCCCCACGCCGAGACGCGGGGCACGCGGCGGCACGCCGGCCTGGGCCTCGCTTAGAGCGGTCATCGCGATCGGCATCCTAAGCCAGGGGATGCGGCCAGCGAGCGGGCGGCGCGCGGCATCGGCGCCGGATCGGATCCTGCCCGGGCCTGCGGCGGGAGCGGGCGCTGCCGTCCGCGGCGCCCAGCGCTGTCCGCAGCCCAGCCACATAGGCTGGGCGCCCGGCCCGCGCCCCGCTCCGGAGGTAGCCGGCGGCGGCTTCGATGCGGAGGCGACCTATACTCCAGCCGCAGGGCCTTGTCCCGACCCCGCGCATGCCGCTCCGCCTCTACGACACCTTCACACGCTCGAAGCGTGAATTCGTGCCGCTCGAGCCACCGCTCGTGCGCATGTACAACTGCGGACCGACGGTCTACGGGCGTCCCCACATCGGCAACCTGCGCGCCTTCCTGTTCGCGGACCTGCTGCGGCGCTGGCTCGAGCTGTCCGGGTTCCAGGTCGAGCAGGTGATGAACATCACCGACGTGGGGCACCTCCTGGCCGACGCGGAGGAGGGCGAGGACAAGCTCGAGGCCCAGGCGCGCCGCGAATCCCTGGACCCCTGGGCGATCGCCAAGCGCTACACCGCGGAATTCTTCGAGGACCTGACCCGCCTGCGCGTGCGCCCGGCGCGCCTCTATCCCCGGGCCAGTGAGCATATCCCCG
>JBILNK010000300.1:0-3251 GCA_044375105.1 Planctomycetota bacterium | reverse complement strand
ATCGGCAGGCTCACCTGGGCGGGCGGCAGCCGCAGGCGCAGCCACAGGGCGACGGTGCCCGGGCCGGATTGGCCGTCGCCGAGCCACAGGCGCAGGCCCTGGCCGCTGGCTTCTTGTCCGAGCAGCGCCAGCTCGCGCATGGTGCCCGTGTCATCCAGCGCCAGGGCGCCGCCCAGACCCAGGAACAGGGCCGGATCGAGGCCCAGTTCAGCGGCCATGAGCTCGGCGCTGTTCTCTACCGGCACCAGCAGGTCGATCTCCGCCACGGCCAGACCGCCGATCAGGGTGATGCGCCGACCGACCGAGCCTGCGAGCGGACCTGAAAAGCCGCCGCTCTTCGGGGCCAGGCCGCGCACGGTGAACCCGGCGCTGCGGCTGAAGGCGGCTTGTTCCTCGATCTGCGCCACGGGCAGGTCCGCGAGCGCCGCCGAGAGGCCCTCGGCCTGCAGGTTCTGGGAGGCGATCCCCTCGAAGTTCGAAGGGGCTTCCGTGGACAGGGCCACGCTGCTGGGCGGGGGCACGAAGCCCGGCGGCAGCAGGACCCGGTCGATGGCGTGCACCAGGCCGTTGAGCGCGATCACGTTGGCGGCCGTGACGCGGGTATTGCCGTTGAGGGTCAGGCCCGCGCTGGGGTTGGTGATCGCGATGGTCGAGCCCTCCAGGGTGGTGACCGTCGCGAGACCCGCCAGCTCGGAGGCGGTCAGCTTCTGGCTGGCCAGCACGTGGTAGGTCAGCACATCGATCAGAGTCGCCTGGTTGCCGGGTTCGAGCAGAGAATCGAGCACGCCGGCGGGCAGCGCTGCGAAGGCGGCATTCGTCGGAGCGAAAACCGTGAAGGGGCCTGCGGCCTGCAGGTCGTCGACCAGGCCGGCGGCGGTCAGCGCCGTGACCAGGGTGCTGAAGCCGCCGGCAGTGGCCGTGGCCGGGATGTTCACCGGGGTATCCAGCACCGCTTCGATGCTGTGCAGGATGCCGTTGGTGCAGGGGATGTTGGTGGCGACCAGGCGCACCCCGTCGATGCGCAGGTTGCCCTGGGCGTCGTTGGTCAGGATGTTGTCCGGGCCGAGCAGGGTCAGCAGTTCTTCGTCTTGCAGGCCGTCAGTGGTCGTGAAGGTGCTGGGGGAGATGTGGAAGCTCAGCAGGTCGATCAGTTGCTGCTGGTTCTGCGGCAGCAGCAGCGCGTTGAGTGCTCCCGCGGGCAGGGCGGCGAAGGCCGCTTGCGTGGGGGCGAAGACCGTCAGGCTGCCCGGGGCGGCGAGCTCGTCGTCGAGATCTGCGGCGGTTGCGGCGGCCACCAGGGTGGTGAAGCCACGGGTCGTCAGGGTGGCAGCCAGGGTTTGCGGGGGACGCAGCACCGTATCGATCACGTGGATGAAGCCGTTGGTGGCCGGCACGTCATTCTGGGTGACCTGCCCGTCGTTCACGAACAGCGCGCCGTCGATCACATTGAGCAGCAGCGGATCGCCGTTGGCGGCGGTCTCCGTATCCTCCCCGATCAGCACCAGCGAGGGCGATGCTTCGGTCAGCAGGTGGTACTGGAGCAGGTCGATCAGCTGGGCTTGGTTGGCCGGCTCGAGCAGGCTGTCCAGGGTCCCCGCGGGCAGGGCCGCGAAGGCCGCGTTGCTCGGGGCGAACAGGGTGAACGGGCCGGCGGCCTCCAGATCGTCCACCAGGCCGGCGGCCTCGACCGCCGCGCGCAGCGTGGTCAGGCCGAGGGCATCGAGTTGTTCGGGGATCGACTTCGGCGGGAAGAAGACGGTTTTGTCGTCTTCGCAACCCGCCAGGAACAGGGGCAGGCCGAGGCCGGCGAGCAGGAGCAGGGGTTGTGACTTCATCGTGGGGCAGCAGTGCAAACGGCATGGAGGCCCGGATCTGAGCACTCCTGGGTCCACTTCGCGCGCCCCGCTCCCACAGATGCACTCGCATTGCATCGATACCTAACAGCTCGGGATCGATCCTGCCTGCCCATGAGGTGGATCGAAGCGCTGTGCAAGATCGCACGCTCCGCGGGCGTGCGAATCCGATCGGGTCACACCATTTTTCAACGACTCGAACATCATGGGCACACTTCTGTGACGAGTTGGCCCCCTTTCGGAGCTGTCTTGCAATCCGCTTTGAAGATCCGTTCCGGGCCGATTCCCCACACCGTGCACAACCGCCCGACTGGTCGTGGCGGTCGGTCGAGCCTCGCTCTCGATGCACGATGGCCCGATCGACCCTGCCCCAAGAGAACGCTGGCACTCCGATCGGGCGATCCAACCTCGCTGAGCCGATCAGGCGAGAGGATCGGATGCTTGCTTTCGCCTGAATTCCGCGGGGCCGGCGGCGGAGCCGCAGCCCGGCTTGTCTCCGAGGATCGGACTATCCAGAGGATCCGAAGAAAATCGGCGCGCAGCGACGATCTCAGCCTGCATAGCCGCCGGATGGCGGCCCAAAGGCCTGCTGACAGGCTGGTATGTCTACTCGGGCACCGCCCGAGTCGATTTTTTCTCAGCCTGTCAGCGCAAGTCTTCGAGCAGCGCGGCCTGCTGCTCGGCGTTCAGAGGCACCTCGAGACCGCGGCCCTCGGGTCCGAATCCCGTCAGCCCGCACCCCAGCGCCACCGGGGTGCGCGCCCCGACCGAGAACTTGAGATAGTGGACCGAGCTGACGCGGCGCTCCCCGACCTGCCTTGGGTCGTAGCTGGCGGCGATACGCGCCCCATCCTGACAGCGCAGGTACAGGTGCTTCGGGAGGTCCAGCCAGGCGCTCAACTTGCGTTCGCGCTCGCGCGGGTCATCGATCTCGATCAGCAGCGTGCAGCCCAGCTCGCCGGGCGTGCCGATCAGCTCGTTGTAGGTGGAGAGTTCGTGCAACACGGAGCCCTCGTCCGAACGCTTCTCGATGCGCAGCATCTCCTGGATTTGGTAGCGCACGGTCTCCGCGTTCTCGAACAGGAAGGTCAGATCCGGGCCGAGATGCACCCGGCGACGCGCCTTCTCGAACAGCACGCGCTTTTGGATCGCGGGGCGGCGTTGTTCGTAGGCTTCGAGTCCCAGGATTTCCTGACGTTGGACGAGGCGGGGCATGGCGGGAGCCGGGAGGGCCGGTGGGTGGGGGGCGGGTCGTTCGTCGGAAGGTGTACCTGGAGGATGCGGTTCGGATGCGCTGGGGCGAGCGGTCAGCAGGGTCTGCCGCTCGACGCTCGGCCGTGCGGCCGCCCGGGCAGATCCGGGTGCGCCGGCGACGATCCGCTTCAGGGCTGGTCGCTG
>JBILNK010000298.1:0-3261 GCA_044375105.1 Planctomycetota bacterium | reverse complement strand
TGTGGGGCTCGTCCCAGGCGCTGCTGCTCGCGGGCCTGGCGGCGCGCTGGCCGCGCTGCCTGCTGGCGGTCACGTCCACGGAGGCCGAAGCCGAGGCCCTGGCCGAGGACCTGGTGCAGTTCGGCGCGCGCCCGTTCCTGCTGCCGGCGCGCGGCTCGGACGAGCGCGGCGCCCACGCCGACCTGGAGGGCCTGCGCGAGCGGCTGCGCTTCGCCCAGGCCGCCGTGGGCCCGGCGGCCGAGCGACCGCGGCTGGTGCTGGCGCCCCTGCTCGGGCTGCTGCAGCCCCTGCCGGGCAGCCAGGCCCTGACCGGGCAGCTGGCAGAATTGGCCGTGGGGCAGCGGCTCGATCTCTCGCACCTGCTGCAGAAGCTGATCGGCGCCGGCTACACGCGCCAGCCGCTGGTCGAGCGCCCCGGCGAGGTCTCGCTGCGCGGCGATGTCCTGGACGTGTTCGGATTCGCCGCCGAAGCGCCCCTGCGCATCGAGCTGTTCGACTCGGAGGTCGAGTCCCTGCGCAGCTTCGACGCCGAAACCCAGCGCTCCGTCGAGAAGCTCGAGCGCGCCGCGATCCTGCTGGCCGCGGACCCGGGCGGCATCGAAGATGGCCAGGGCGTGCCGCCGGTCTCGCTGCTGCCCAAGGACACCCTGTTCGTCGAGCTCGAGCCGCTGCGCATCGAGGACCAGCGCGAGGGCCTGCGGGTGCGCTCGACCAGCCACGCCCGAGCCCTGGACGAGTACTACCGCGAGCTTTCGAGGCACCCGCTGCTGCAACTGCAAAGCCTGCCCACCAGCGACCTCGACCTGGACGGCAAGAGCGTGCAGCAACTGGCCGTGGGCCTGCCCAACGCCGGCGCGGCCCTGGCCGAACTGGGCGGGCAATTCCGGCATGTCTGGGTCTTCTGCCGCACCAGCGCCGAGCGCGACCGCTTCGAACGCCTGCTGGAAGCGGGCCCGCGGCCGGCGGGCCTCGAGCTCTGGATCGGCGCGCTGCAAAAGGGCTTCCGCCTGCCGTCCCTGGGCCTGGTGGCGGTCAACCACCACGAGCTGGCCGGCACCCACGGTCTGGGCGGGCTGGCCAAACAGAAGAAACCGGCGCACCGCGTGCGCAGCCTGCAGAGCTTTTTCGAGCTCAAGGTCGGCGACCTGGTGGTGCACTCGGTGCACGGGCTGGCGCGCTACCTGGGCCTCAAGCGCATGGCCCGCGGGGGCGGCGAAGAGGAGCACCTGCACCTCGAATTCGCCGAGGAGGTCAGCCTGTACGTGCCGGCCTCGCGCATCGACCTGGTGCAGCGCTACATCGGCACCGGCAGCGCGCTGCCCAAGCTCGACAAGCTCGGCGGCGGGACCTTCAAGAAGCGCAAGGAGAAGGTCGAGCAGGCCCTGATGGACCTGGCGGCCGAGCTGCTCGAGGTCCAGGCCAAGCGCGAATTGCAGCAGCGCACGCCCTGGCGCGGCGAGCCCAACCTGGTGGCGGAGATGCTCGCCGCCTTCCCGTACACCGACACGCCCGACCAGGCCAGCGCCGACGCGGACATCGCCGCCGACCTGTCGGCCGAGAAACCCATGGACCGGCTGCTGTGCGGCGACGTGGGCTTCGGCAAGACCGAGGTGGCCATCCGCGCGGCCTTCCGGGTCGTCGCCGCGGGCGGGCAGGTGGCGGTGCTGGTGCCGACCACGGTCCTGGCGGACCAGCACTACGAGACCTTCCGGGCGCGGCTGGCGGGCTTCCCGGTGCGCATCGAAGCGCTCTCGCGCATGAATCGGCCCGCAGAGGTCAAGGCGATCCTGTCGGCGGTCGCCACGGGCCAGGTGGACATCCTGATCGGCACGCACCGGATCCTCTCGGAGGACGTGGGCTGGAAGCGCCTCGGCCTGGTGGTCGTCGACGAGGAACAGCGCTTCGGCGTCAAGCACAAGGAGCACTTCAAGGGCCTGCGCGCCACGGTCGACATCCTGACCCTCTCGGCCACGCCGATCCCGCGCACCCTGCACATGTCGCTCTCGGGGGTGCGCGACATCAGCGCCCTGAGCGTGCCCCCGCGCGGCCGCCAGGACGTGGAGACCAAGCTGATCAACCGCGACGACCTGCCCTTGATCCGCGAGGTCCTGCTGCGCGAGAAGGAGCGCGGCGGGCAGGTGTTCTTCCTGCACAACACGGTGGCCGACCTGCCGGCCTTCACGCGCGAATTGGCCGCGCTGGTGCCGGAATGCCGCTTCGAGTACGGGCACGGGCAGATGACCGCGCGGGAACTGTGGCGCGTGATGCACCGCTTCGCGGCCCACGAGCTCGACGTGCTAGTGGCCACGACGATCATCGAGAACGGCATCGACATCCCGGCCGCGGGCACGATCCTGATCGACCGCGCCGACGAATTCGGTTTGTCCGAGCTGCACCAGCTGCGCGGCCGCGTCGGACGCAACAGCCAGGCCTCGTGGTGTTATCTGCTGGTCGATCGCACCAAACCGCTGCGCTCGATCGCCAAGGAGCGCCTCAAGGCCCTCGAGGAGCTCTCGCACCTGGGCGCCGGCTTCCAGATCTCGATGAAGGACCTGGAGATCCGCGGGGCTGGCAACCTGCTCGGTCCCGAGCAGTCCGGGCACATCGCGGCGGTCGGTTACGACATGTACTGCCGGCTGCTCAAACAGACCGTCGAGCAGCTGCGCAGCGGCGCGGAAGGCGCCGGCCTGCCGGTGCGCGGCGAGCTGTCGGACAGCGTCGAGCTGGAGCTGGCGCTCGAGGCCTACCTGCCCGAGGACTGGATCGCCTCGGCCGACGAGCGCCTGCAGATCCTGCGCCGCATGGACGCCGTGCGCAGCCACGCCGAGACCCTGGAGCTCGAGCTGGCCCTGCGCGACCAGTTCGGGCGCCTGCCGGCGCCGGCCCGGATGCTGCTGCGCCAGTTCCGGCTGCGCGCCGCGCTGCTGCCGCTGACGATCACGCGCGTCTCCTGGCGCGACGATTGTTTCCTGATCGAGTTCAGCGACCGGGTGGCGATCGAACAGGCCCTGGCCGGAGCCAAGGTCGAGCTGCGCCCGCTGCGGCCCGGCGTGGCGCTGGTGATGCTGCCGAAGCGCGTCGCCAGCCCGCGCGCCGGGCTCGATTGGCTCGAGCGGCTGCTGGGGTTGCCGCCGCTCGAGCCCGAGCCCGCGGCTTGACCCCGGGGCGCGGCCGGAGCGCGCGATCCCGGCGGGCCGCCGCCGGGCTGCCCCGGCGGGCCCGCCGGAGACCGCACCCCTGCGGCAGGGCGCCGGGCCGGCG
>JBILNK010000128.1:0-12667 GCA_044375105.1 Planctomycetota bacterium | reverse complement strand
GCAGCAGCCCTGCGCTGACGCCGACCCGGAAGGCCCCGGTCAGGAGCTTGTTGAACACCAGCCGCTCGCGGGTGTCGAGCCGGCGCCAGGTGTCGAGCAGCAGGGCCTCGCGCTCGGGGCGGGGCAGCTGGCTGAGGGGCTCGAGCCGCGCGGCGATCAGCTCGGCCAACGAGCCTTCGAGGCCGGCCTGCGGATCAGGCAGCAGCAGCGCCAGGGTTTCGGCCAGATCGCCGACCGTGTCGTAGCACTCCTCCACCAGCCACAGGGCGAGTCCGCTCTCGGCGGCCGCCAGGCGGCGCAGATCGGCGCCGGACAGAGGGCGGCGTCCGCGCCCGCCGGACAACAGGCACAGGGCCCAGGCGGCGTCGGCGGGCGGCGCGCTTTGGAAGTAGCGCTCGAGCGCCGCCAGCTTGTCGCTGCTGCGGCTTTGGCCGTCGAGGGCGAAGAACAGGGCGGCGAACTCCCTCACGCCTGGGCCTCCCTCCGGGAACCCCGGTCCGCGCCAGGCGCGTCCGCTGCCGGGGACCGCTCGGGACCAGGCCCCGCGATGGCGTCCTCGCGCGGGCCGCGCGGCGCCTCCGCGTCCGGCGCTGCGGCGGCCTCGGCGCCCGGTTCGAAGGCGCCGTCGGGCTCCTCCTGCCCGTAGGGCGCCGCGAGGGGCGCCGCATCGAACCCGGCCTCGCGCAGCGCCCGCACGAAGGGCTCGACGGTCCCGTGGGTCACCAGCACGCGCTGGGCGCCGGTCGCGCGCACCGCGGCCCATAGCCCGGGCCAGTCGGCGTGGTCCGAAAGCGCGAAACCGCGCTCCAGGCCGCGGCGCCGGCGCTGGCCGCGCTGCGTCATCCAGCCGGAGGCCAGGGCTTCGCTCAGGGGCCCGAACTTGCGCAGGTAGGGCGTGCCCTGGACCGCGGGCGGCGCCAGCAGCAGCCCGCGGCCGGCCAGCGCGGGGGCGTTGTCCGCGCTGGCCGGCAGACACGGGGCTAGGGGGATGCCGGCGGCCTCATAGGGCGGCAGCAGCCGCGCGATCGCGCCGTGCACGCCGATCGGTCCGGGCAGGTCGTCCAACCGTTCGGCGAGGCGGGCCAGGATGCGCTGGGCCTTGCCGAGCGCGTAGGCGTAGAGCACGGCGGTGCGGCCGGCGGCCTTCGCCTCGCGCCACCAGGCGAGCAGGCCGTCGAACAGCTCGCCGTCCGGAGCCCAGCGGTAGATCGGCAGCCCGAAGGTCGATTCGCTGATGAAAGTGTGGCAAGCCAGCGGCTCGAAGGGGTCGGCGCTCGGATCCCAAGCGAGCTTGTAGTCGCCGCCCGCGACCCACACCTCACCGCCGACCTCGATACGGATCTGGGCGGCGCCCAACAGATGGCCGGAGGGGTGGAACGAGACGGTGGCGCCGCCGATCCGCAGGCGCCGGCCGTAGGGCAGCCCGCTGAGCTCCGCGGACGGCGACACGCCGGCCGCCGCGTTGCTGCCCTGCACGCGCAGACGCAACAGCTCGAGGCCCGGCTCGGCGCACAGATAGCGCCGATGGCCGGGGCGCGCATGGTCGGCGTGGGCGTGGGTGATCAGGGCGCGCTCCACGGGCCGCCAGGGGTCCACGTAGAAGTCGCCGGCGGCGCAGTACAGGCCCGCCGGTCCCAGCTCGAGCAGGGCCGCCATGGGGCCAGGATAGGCCAGGGGCGCAGAACTCACAGGGGCGCGGGCGCGGCGATCGTTGCTCCCCCAGAGCAACGGGGTGCGCGGCGGGGGTCGATGCCGCGCGCTGCCGCTCAAGGGCCCGCCGGCTCCGGCGCCCAGGCGCCCGCCTTTTCGACCGCGCGGCGCATCACGGCGCACCAGGCGTCCAAGGCTTCGCGCCGGTGTCCAAGCCGCGCCATCTGCACCACCAGGGGCGTGGCGTTGACCTCCAGGACGCAGGCGCTCTCGGGCTCTGCGTCGAGGCTTTCGGCGCGCAGGTCCAAGCCGAAGTGCTCGAGCCCGAGGCGCCGGCCGAGCTCCACCGACCAGCGCCGCCAGGCTTCGGGGATCTCCGGGAGGAACACCGCGCTGGCGCCGCGGTTGAGGTTCATGATCTCGCTGGAGAGTTCGAGTTGGCTGCCGCTCTTGGGCGTCCAGGCGAGTTCCTCCGGACCCACGTCGGGCCCGCCCGCGGCCGCCAGCGCCCTCCGCCAGGTCGCGCCCGCGCGCAGCTCGTCCAGCAGCGCGCCCGGGGCGAGCCGCGGATCCGCCGCGAGCAGGAGCTCGCCGAGGCAGCGCCGGCCATCTCCGATCAGGCGCAGGGGCCGGCGCTCGTAACCGATCAGGTAGCGCTCCCCGAGGAAATCGAGCCGGAACTCGCGCCCGCGGATGCGCTCCTGCAGCAGGGCGATCGTGTCCCAGCGGAAGACCTCCGCCACGGCCGCCTCCAAGGCGGCGAAGTCCTCGACCAGGGTCACCTGGCGTCCGTGGGACAGGGCGTTGGGCTTGACCACCAGCGGAAAGCCCAGTTCCGCCGCCAGGTCGCGCGCCGGGGCCAGGCCACGCTGGGCTTCGAGCTCGGCGGCGAACTCGGGCTGCCGCCAATGCCGCGGACAGAGCAAGCGCACGCTCCGCGGCACGCGATAGCCGAAGTCCCTGAGCACGATCTGCGTGTAGTGCTTGTCCTGGGCCAGGCGGTCGGCGCAGGCGTCGTTGACCGGCAGCTTCGAGCCCACGATCGCACGCCGGAAGCCGCGCCCGTCCGAGAGCTCCCACAGATAGCCGTGCTCGCGATCGAGCAGCCGGGCGCCGAGCCCCAGCTCCCGCGCCGCCGCGAAGCACAGCTCGATTGGAGGCGGCAAGGTCGCGCTCATGGCCCAGGCCGGCAGATTAGCGCCCGGCTTCGGGCCGGTCCAAAAGGGTCCAGTCCGCCGGATTCCGAGCCCCTGGGGCCGGCGCTTCGAGGGCTCGCAGGCTCGAATCCGCGCGCAGCGCCGATCCCAGCCCCTGCAGCCGCCGGATAGCGGATCGAAAGCAGGCCGACCGGCGCGTGTTCTCGTTCGAGGGCTGCCCGAGGCGAGCTCGGCTCCGGCCGCCAGTCGCAGCCCCCTCGGCCGGGCTCTGGTCCTGCCGAAGGCCGGGACGACCAGGGGCTTATCGTCGCGTGCCTTCAGCGCGGATCGAATCCCAGGGTGCCCGTGCCCGGGTCGGGGGCCAGGCGGCGGCCGGCGGAGAGGGCTCGCTGGACCGCCTCGAAGCGCTCCGCATCCGCGGCGCGCTTTTCCGGGCTGCGCTTCTTCAGGGCGTTCAGCGGCATGAACAGGCGCGGATTGCCGTGCAGCTGCCGGCGATGGCGCTCGAGGAAGGCCCAATACAGGGGAGTCAGCGGGCAGTCGCGCTTGGGATCGAAGCTGCAGCGCCCGCAGGCGTCGCCCATGCGGTCCAGGTAGGCCGCGCCGCTGACGTAGGGTTTGGTGGTGAACAGCTCGCCCAGGGAGAAGGTGCCCATGCCGAGCACGTTGGGCTCGACGACCCAGTCGAAGGCATCCACGTAGGCGCACCAAAACCAATCGGTCAGCTCGCGCGGGTCCGCATCCAAGAGTGTGGCGATGTTGGAGAGCACCATCAGCCGCGTGATGTGGTGGCTGTAGCCGCTGTCCCAGACCTGCTCGACCACGCCGTCGAGGCAGGCCAGCCCCGAAGGCGCTCCGGGCCAGAAGGCCGCCGGCAGCGGCTGCTTGGCACCCAGGTGGTCTCCGGCGAACCCCGGCGGCAAGCTGCGGAACCCGTCGGTTTCCAGGTGCACGTGGCGCACGAATTCGCGCCAGCCGAGCACCTGGCGCAGGAAGCCCTCCTGGCTCTGCAAGGGCAGGTCCAGGGCCAGCAACTCCTCGAGCAGCGCCGCCGGCAGGAGGCGCGACAGGTTTAGGAGCGGCGAGAGCAGGCTGTGGAACAGCACCGGCTGGTCCAGGCTGAAGGCGTCTTCGTAGGGCCCGAAGTGGGGCAGGGCCTCGCGTTTGGTCCACTCCCATTGGGCGCGGGCATCCGCCAGGGTGGTCGGCAGAGCCGCCAGGTCGAGGCGCCCCGGGTGCTCCGCGAAGCGCTGCTCGATCAGCTCGCCGACCTCCGCGCTGATCGGATCGGGGGCGAAGCGCAGCGGCTTCGGCGCCGGCGGATGGCCGCGCCAGGGCTCGCGGTTCTCGGCGTCCAGGGACCACTTGCCGCCTTTGGGGCGGCCATCTTCGAGCAGCCAGCCCCGCGCCGAGCGCACGTGGCGATAGAAGGCGTCCAAGCGCCAGGGCGGCCGGTGGCCGCCGTCCGGCCGGCGCTGCGACTCTCGGAATTCCTCGCGGCTGGTCAGGAAGCCACCGGCGGGCCGGGCCAGCAGGGCGCCCTCGGCGAACAGCCCCTTGAGCTCGTGGCGCAGCTCGCGCTCGGCCGGTTCCGCGCACAGCAGCGGGCCGTGGGCCTGGGCCGCCGCGCGCAGCTCGCGAGCGTAACCGGCGCGCGCCACCCGAAAATCGATCGCCACGCCGCGCGCCGCCTGCTCCAGCAGGAACTGGCGCCCGTTGGCCAGGACCAGGGCCAGTTTTTGCTTGTGGTAGGGACGCCGGGAGGCTTTTTCCGGGTTTTCGACGAAAACGATGCCGAGCTCCTCTGGCGCGCGCCCGGCGAGCACCGGCAGGTCCTGGCTCAGCTGGTCGTAGGGCAGGTAGACCCAGGTGCGTCCAGCGGGGTCGCTGGAGCGATCGGCCAAGGCGCGCAGGAAGGCGCTGTTCGATCCGGTTTTTCGGACGCGCGCGGCCATGGTCAGAAGAGTCCGGCCTGTTGGCCGGCTCGGGCGCCGCCGTAGCGGGCCAGATAGCCCTTGACCGAGAGCTTGCGCGCCGTGTTGTCGCTGCTCATGTAGCGCACCGTGCCGAAGATCGGGCGCTCGGGGCCCCAGGCGCGGTCGTAGCGGCCGAAGACCCAGGTGATGCCGGTGTAGGAATTGGGGTCGCGGCCGTCGAGGGCGTATTTGTTGTTGAGTTCGACCAAGCTCGCGAAGGCGTCCTCGGGCCGCGCGCTCCATTCGAGCACCTTTTTGCCCCACAGCATGCGTAGGTAGTTGTGCATGCGGCCCTCGCGCACCAGCTGGGTCTGCGCGGCGTTCCACAAAGCGTCGTGGGTTTGCGCCTTTTCGAGCTGTTCGTGGGAGTAGAGCCAGGGACGCGGGTCGCGGGCGTGTTTGGCCAGCGTGGTCCGAGCGAAGGCCGGCAGGCTCTCGAAACGATCGTAGGCCGGGTTCGTGCGGCAGGCGTTGAAGCCCAGCTCGCGCCAGGTGATCAGCTCGTCCAGGAAACCCTCCACCGCGCTCGGCAGGCCCCACCAGCCCTCGCGGCTGCCGCTCGGGGGGCGGGTCAGCTGGGCGGGCGTCCAGCGGTGCACTTTGGCCACGGCGCGCAGGATCCCGGCGGCGCTGATCTGGCCGAAGTGCAGGTAGGGCGAGAGGCCGGAGCCCACGTCCTGGTCGGGCTGGTTGCGCTCCTCGTAGTTCGGCAGGCCCTTGGCCAAGAAGTGCTCCAGGCGTCGAGCGGCCGCGGCGCTGCCCCCCGGCAGCCCCTCCCAGGGCGCCACGGTCTGGTCGATCGGCAGGGCCTTCACGGCCGCATCGATCGCTGCCCGATTGGCTGCGGCGCCGCCCGGCAGGGGCTTGAAACCGGAGGGCCAGCGGCGTTCGAGGCCGCGCGGCAGGGCCTCGAAGGCGGGCGGCGGTGGGCTCGCGAGGGGCGCGGCGGTTGGCAGGCGCAGGAGGTGCGGGGCCAGGGACTTGTGCAGGAAGCGGCGGAAGGTGTGCGCGCTCGGGAACTCGCGCTCGCTGGCGGAGAGCGGCAGCAGGCCGTTCGAATCGACCAGCTCGAAGCGCCGCCCCGCGGCGCGCGCCCCAGCGGCGGCCAGATGCGGCAAGAAGAAACACGGAAAGTCGTCGCTGACCAGCGCGGCCGCTTGCGCGCACAAGGCCGCGAGCAGGCCCGCGCCGTCGCCGGGCGCCGGCTCGACGTAGGGCAGATAGCCGATGCCCGAGCCCTCGAGGGCCTGGGCTTGATCGGCCATGCCGGCCAGCACGAAGGCGTGGTGGCGGGCGCTGGCCCAGCGATAGCCGGCGCGCAGGGGCTCGAAGATCAGCAGCGGCCGGTCTAGCTCCCGGCACAGCTCCAGGGCTCTATCGAGGGCGAAGTTGTGGTCCAGACGCCGGCTGGCCACCATCCAGTAGAGGACGTAACGGCCCTTGGGGTCGGGCGGCCGTGGGTCCAATAGGCGCACCCGTTCCGGGGGCACGGGTGCCGGGCGGGCAGGCTTCGAACCGGGGCTCGGGGGCGGCTTGGAGGGCACGGCGGGGGATAGGGTGCAGTTTGCGGAGGTGTCAGCGTCTCGTGGGACGCCGCCCTGCGCATCAACAGACTGGACTTCCCCACGCCGGTTTGGCCCCCAAGAGCCCTCGACGGCCGATTCCCTTCCCCGGCGGGGACCCCTCTTGGCCCCCCCCGAGCCCGCTGGCCAACTCGGCTGCCAGATCGAGCGCCCGGGGCAAGGCTCGCTCCGACCCCAGCACCCGTCAGCCAGGTCGCCCGCGCTTCCTTCCGGGCGCCTGCGCGGCCTGCCCAGGTTCGTGCTGCAGGGCTTCTCGGGCTCGCGGCCCGGCCTGCAGAGCGGGGCAAGCCCTCGAAATCCAGCGTCCGGCAAAAGATTTCCAAAGCCGCGGCTCCAGTCCGGTCCCCCGGCTGCCGATCGGGATCCCCACGGAGGCGCCCGCAGCGGCGCGATTGGTCATGGCTTTGCCTGCATCGGTGATGGGGGCCCTGCGGGGGCGTTTGGGTACGGCGGCGGCGGTGGCGCGGATCTCCTGCGCCTTTGCCTTCGGCGCCCTGGGGTCGAGCCTCTTGGGCGTCGAGCCCCTGGCGCTGGCTTTCAGCAGCTTCGGCGTGGTGGCGGCCGGCTGGTCGGCCCGCCGCACCAGCCGCATCGAGGCGCTGACCCAGCTGCTTCCGGGGCTCGAACAGTCTCTGCGCGAAAGCCAACAACGCGCCGAGGTCTACGCCGTGCACGGACGCGAGCTCCAGGCACGCTTCGAGGCCATGGCCAAGAGCCTGCGGGAGCTCTATTTCCTGTTCGACCTGACCCATTGCCGATTCGTCTATCTAGGCCCGGTCTTCGAGCGCCTGACCGGCAAACGCCGCCAGGAGGCCTACGAGAATCCGCAGGCCTTCTTCGACGCCTTCGAGCCGGAGAGCCACCACGCCCTCGCGGAGCTGCTGCAGGGCCGCCGCAACGGCGAGTGGGTCGAGTTGTGGCTCTCTACCAAGGACGGCAACGCGTGCCGCGTGCGCTGCCTGGTGGAGGTCGCCGAGGAGGAGGAGGGCTACATCCTGCGCGGGCTGGCGGTGGCGATGCGCACCGGCGAGCAGCAGGCCCTGTCCCTGGCGGCGGCCCGGACCCAATCCCACGCCGCGCAGGTCCGCCGCCGCGCGGCCTGAGGCCGCCGGCCCTGGCCCAGACGAGCAGGCCGGTGACCGCTGCCGCGCCGGGGCGTATGCTTCGGCGCGATGCGTTTCCGTCAGTCCATGGACGCCGGCGAGGTGGGTTTCGACCCCGCCGTCTGGCCCGCCCCGATCCCCTTCGAAGCCGTCTTCGGCGGCCCGCACCCGGGCCGCCTCGAGCTGGAGATCGGCTCGGGCAAGGGCACCTTCCTGCGCCAAGAGGCGGCGCTGCGGCCCCTGGATCGTTTCCTGGGCGTCGAGTACGTGCGCCAGATCGCGGCCTACGCCGCCGATCGCCTGCGCCGCGCCGGTCTCGCCAACACGCGCCTCTACGGCGGCGACGCCAAGGCGCTGGTCAGCGAGCGCGTCGCCGCACAGACCTTCGACACCGTGCACGTCTACTTTCCGGATCCCTGGCCCAAGGCGCGCCATCACAAGCGGCGCTTGATCCAGGCGCCCTTCGTGGCCGAGCTGGCGCGCATCCTCAAGCCCGGCGGCGAGCTGCGCGTGGTCACCGACCACCCCGAGTACGCCGAGCAGATCGCCGCGGTGCTGGCCGCCAGCGAGCTGCTCGAAGTGCCCTACACGGCGCCGGTCTCCGCCGGTCCGGGCGAGTTCGTGGGCACCAATTTCGAGCGCAAGTACCGCTTGCGCGACGGACGGCCGAGCTTTCCATTCGCGCGCCGCAAAGCCCCGTCCGCGTGAGCGGCTGAGATTCGATCGCCGCGCCGCTCCCGATCCCCGTGGCCGCCGGATGGGGGTGAAGCGGCGTCGGACGGGCGGGTCGGACGGCGGTTGGATCGCCGGGGACCGCTGCTCGCGCTCGACGTCACGCGCTCGACGTCAATAGCCGAGCAGTTCCAGAGCTCGCTCCGTTTCGGGATCCACGGCCTGCAGGACGTGGGGCGTCAGCGTGGCGCGCCGCGCCTCCAGTTCCCCGGATAGGCCCTGCGCGCGCGGATCGTCAGGGCGCGGGGCCAGCTCGCGCGGGTCCGTGCGCAGGTCGTAAAAGGCGCCGGCCCGCTCGGCTTCCGTCAGCCACTTGATGTCCGGGCCCACCAGGCCCCACAGCCGGCCCCGCGGGGCGCCGAGGCCCGGGCCGTGGAACTCGAGCAGGCGTTGGATGGCCGGCGAGCGCTCGAGATCGAACTCGGACAGGTGCGCCCGCTCTAGGAAGGCCCGCGAGGCCGGGTCGGGGCCCGGCGCGAGGGCGCGCTCGAGCAGCCGGCTCGGGTCCCCGGCGAGCGGCATGCCGGCCAGGGATCGCAGCGCCTCGGCCAGCTCGAGGGCGCTGGTGACCGCCCCGACGCGGGTCCCCGCCGGCAGGCGCGCTGCGGGCTGGCCGCGGCCCCACAGGATCAGCGGCACGTGCACCTGCTCCTCGTAGAGGTAGAAGTGGTGCCCTTGGTAGCCGTGCTCGCCCAGGCCCTCCCCATGGTCGGAGGTCAGGGCCAGCACCAGCTCCCCCGGGCGGCGTTCGAAGGCTGCGATCAGCCGGCCGAGCTCCCGGTCGGTGTAGCTGACCTCGGCCTCGTAGCCCCGCCGCCAGTGGGCCTGCTCGGCCGCGTCGAAGCAGGGATTGTCTTCGGCTCGCGAGCGGAAGAACGCCCCCGCGCCCGCCGGGGAGAGCGGCGGCGGCCCGGGCGGCGCGTAGGGCTCGTGGGGATCGAAAACGTGCACCCACAGGAAGGCCGGTTCCGGGCCGGCCTGGGCCAGCCAGTCCGAGGCCAGGCTGACCACGCGCTCCGCCGGCCGCTCCAAGGCGCCGCCCCGGCCGGCGGGGCCTGCGCCGTCGATGCGGTCCTCGAACCAGGCGAAGCCGCGCTCGAAGCCGAAACGCCGGTCGAGCACCACGGCGCCGATCACGCCCGCCGTGGCCCAGCCCGCGGCCTGGAACTCCTCCGGCAGCCAGGGGCCGCCGTGGGGCACCAAGGCGCCGTTCTTGACCACGCCGTGCTCGCTGGGCAGGCGCCCGCTGAACAGGCTGGCGTGCGCCGGTCCGGTCTGGCTGGAGCTGCTGTAGTGGCGCGTGTAGAGCACGCCGCCGCGGGCCAGCCGATCCAGGTTGGGCGTCGCATCGCGCGGATAGCCGAGGCAGCCCAGGGCGTCGGCGCGCAGCGTGTCGACGGTCACGAGCAGCACGTCGGGGCGCAGGTCCCGGGCGCAGCCCGCCGAGCCGAGGCCCAGGAGCAGCGCGGCCGCGGTGGATCGCGCGGCGGCCTTCACGGGGAGGGGCCCGCGCTCGGGGGATCGTCGAGGCGTTCGATGCGGCCGCTCTCGAGCCACCAGAGCTCCAGCAGGACCTGACCCGCCGGCAGATCCAGGGCTTGCTCCAGGGCGGCCCGATAGCGGCCGAGCTGGGCCCGGTAGCGCCCGTGGGCCGAGGGGTTGGCGGCGCCCGTGCGATCGGTCTTGAAGTCGGCCACGACCCAGCGCTCGCCCTCCCGATAGAGCAGATCGAGGGTGCCGGTGTAGGGACCGATCGGGCCCGAGTCCGGCGCGTCGGGCGGGGCCAGCAGGGGCAGCTCGCGGGCCACGATGGCAGCTTCGAGGCCCTCGAGGCGCTCGAGCAACGGCCCCCGCTCGAGGGCCGAGAGCAGCTCCTCTGCGCGCGCCAAAGCCGACTTTCGGGCCGCATCCGGCAGCTCGCGCGCCAGTTCGCCGAGCAGATCCTTCGCGCGCGCCGCGAAACGCCCGCTGCGGCGATCGCCGGGGCGATGCCCCTCGAGCAGCCCGTGCAGCCGAGCGCCCACGGCCAAGGCCGCCTCCGGATCGGTCTCCGGGCGCGCCGGTCCGCCGCCCGTCGGCTCGTCCGCGCCGCGCTCCCCTCCGTCCGGCTCGCCCTGGGCCCCGGCGCGCCCCGACCGCTCGGCCGCGCCCGCGGCGCCCGCCGACAGGGGCCGCTCTTGACGCCGCAGCGCCGCCGCCGGATCGCGCTCCGCGGGCAGCCCGGGGGGCGGCTCGAAGCTGGCGGCGGCGGGGCGCGGCGGCGCGGCATCGCTGCCCTCGGCGGGCAGGGACGG
Source organism: Planctomycetota bacterium (assembly GCA_044375105.1). Lineage (GTDB taxonomy): Bacteria > Planctomycetota > UBA1135 > UBA1135 > JBIKLM01. The sequence continues at coordinate 2,172 of JBILNK010000128.1, read as the reverse complement.
GGCCCGCTCCCATTCCACGCTCCGCGCAGCTCCGGAATCCGGCGGCAGCCCCGCGAGGGCCAGGAAGGCCTCGAAGCTCTTGCCCTCGGAGGGCTCGCCCGGCGGACGCGGCGCGGCCTCGGGCTGCGGCGCGGCCTCGGTGCCCGTCGCCTCCCGCGCCGCGCCGACCCCGATCACCAGGCGCGCCTTGGCGCGCGTCATGGCCACGTACAGCAGCCGCACCCACTCGGCGCGCTCGCGCTGCTCACGTTTTTCGAGCGCGGCGAGAAGGCCCAGGGAGCTCGCACCGAACAGACGCCATTGCGGCTCCGTCGCCCCGCGCTCGAACTCGGCGCTGGGCGCGCCGCGTCGGCCCCGCGAGAGGTCCTTGTAGGTCTGCCCGATGAAGACCACCTGGAAATCGAGGCCCTTGGCCTTGTGGATCGTCAGCACCGCCAGGGCGTCCTGGTCCTGCCCGCGCGGGCGCGCCTCCTCGGCTTCCTTGGCCAGGGCCACCTGGTCGCGCAGGCTGCCGAGCAGGGCCTCGATGTCGCCGCGACCGTCCAGCAGCCGGCGCTCGAGCTGGCGCTGGAAGCGCTCCAGGTTGGCGCGCGCGAAATGCCCCAAGAAACGCGTCGATTCGCCGAATTCCTGCAGGCTGCGCCGACGCATCCGCTCGACGAAGCGCTCCGCCGAGAGCTGCCCGTAGGCGCCGCGCAGCTCGCCCAGGGCCTCCAGCGCACCGCACAGGCTGGCCGGCCAGGCGGCGATGCGCTCGAGGCCCGGCAGCGGGGGCAGGCCCCTCGCGATCCCTTCCACCAGGGCCGCGATCCGCTGGCGTTCCTCGCGGTCCGGCGCCGCGCCGAGCCGCTGGATCCGCCCGAGCAGCTCGCTGCGCCAGAGCGGCTCGAGGGCCCCGTCCGGCACGCCCACGGCCGGTGAGCGCAGCCAGGTGACCAGCGCCAGGCTGTCGGTCGGATCGAGCACCAGCCGCACCCAGGCGGCCGCGTCGATGACCTCGCGGCGGCGGTAGTAGCTCTTGTCCCGCGCCACCAGATACGGCACGCCCGCGCGCCGCAGGGCCTCCAGGTAGCGCTCCTGATCGCCGGTCGCGCGCAGCAGCAGGGCCATCTGCCCGTAGGGCACGCCCGCCTGGTCGTGCAGGCTGCGGGCCTCGCGGGCGAAGGCCTCGGCTTCGGCGAGCACGCGCTGGGCGTTGGTGATGCGCCCTTGCGATGCGTTTTCCGGCGGCGCCCAATAGGAGACCGCCGGGCGCCCGGCCGGCGGGCGGGTCTCGTCCTTGGCGCCCAGCTCGGGGGTCACCAGGGCCACGAAGGGCGGCTGCCGGCCGGGCTTCGCGACCATGGCGGGCTCGAGCACGCGCTCGACCTCCGCCAAGATCTCGGCGCTCGAGCGGTGGTTGACCGACAGGTGCCTGCGCTCGCCACCTTGGTCCACCAGGCGCTCGAGGAAGTCCTCGTAAGCGGCCAGGTCCGCCTGGCGCCAGGCGTAGATCGATTGCTTGGGGTCGCCGACCACGAACAGGCCCGGTCGGGAGGCCGGGGGCCCCTCGAGGGCCAGGGCCGCCACCAGGTCGCATTGGCGCTGGTCGGTGTCCTGGAACTCGTCCACCAGCAGCTGGTCGAGGCGCTCGCGCTGGCGCCGCAGCACCTCGGGGCGCTCGGCGAGCAGGCGGCTGGCGCGGCGCAGCAGATCGTCGAAGCCGAGCACGCCCCGGCGCTTGAGGCGCCTGCGCGCCGCCGCCAGCAGCGGGGCGAGCACGGCCAAGGCGGCCGCAGCGGTCGCCTGGTCGAAGCCGCGCAGAGCCGCGAGTTCGCGCGCCAATCGGCCGGCGGCCTCCTCGATCCCCGCGAGGTCGGACAGCTGCTTCCGCTCCTCCCCGTTGAAGTCGCCCTTGGCCCAGGCTGTGCGCAGCGGCTGCTCGAGTTCGCTCAGCCGGGGCTCGGTGCGCAGGCGCTCGAGACGCTCCGACGCCTGACCCTCATCCACCGCGGGCTCGGCCAGCTGCGCGCGCAGAAAGGCCAGCCCGCCCTGGATCTTGGGCCCGCGCTTCGAGCGCGACCACTTGATCCCAGGGGCGCCGAGCTCGCGGTGCAGGGGCTCCAGCGCCTCCAGCACCGCCGTGCGCCAGCGCTCGAAGCCGGCCAGGCTCAGCGCACGCGCAGGCAGTTC